>JANMVM010000386.1:0-9885 GCA_031392695.1 Rubrivivax sp. | reverse complement strand
GGCTGGCCCGGTCGAGCTCGTCGAACATCGCGCCGGCCTTCAGCCCCTGCTCGCGCTGCCAGTAGTTCCAGCCGTTCCAGGCCGCAAAAGCACCCAGCACCAGCACCAGCAACCAGGTGATGAGGTTGCCGTACTTGTTCCAAAACGCCTTGAGGGCGTCGAGTTGTTCCTGCTCTTGCAGGTCGAGTGGTGTGGCCATGGGTGAGTGCAGCGGCAAAGCTTGTGATTATGCGTTGCGCAGCTGCCCGGCCCACGTGGCGGCAGCCGCGAGCGGCCGCGTGGTCTGGGCGGCGGCGGCATCGCGCAGGGGTTTGATGGCCACCTCGCCGCGCGCCATTTCGTCGCTGCCGAAGATGAGCGCATGACGTGCGCCGCTGGCGTCGGCCTTCTTGAACTGCGACTTCATGCTGCCCCAGGCCTCGCGCCCCGCCGCGTGCATGAGCACCGAGACCCCGGCGCGGCGCAGCGCTTCCACCGTTGCCACCGCCACGCCCAGAGCGTCGGGGCCGGGCACGATGGCGTAGGCGTCGGGCACCGGCGCGGTCGGCGCCGAGCCGGTCTGCTCGATGAGGTCGAGCACGCGCTCGATGCCCATGCCCCAGCCGACGCCGGGCGTGGGCTTGCCGCCGATGAGCTCGACCAGGCCGTCGTAGCGGCCGCCGCCACACACCGTGCCCTGCGCGCCCAGGCGCTCGGTGACCCACTCGAAGACCGTCAGGTTGTAGTAGTCCATGCCGCGCACCAGGCGCGGGTTGATGCGGTAGGGCTGGCCCGCCGCGTCCAGCACCGCGCGCAGGCTGTCGAAGTGCTTGAGCGAGGCTTCGCCCAGGTAGGCCATGAGTTGCGGCGCCGCCTCCACCAGCGGCTGCATGAGCGGATTCTTGCTGTCCAGGATGCGCAGCGGGTTGCTGTGCAGGCGGCGCAGCGCGTCGGCGTCGAGCAGTTCGCGGTGGGCTTCGAAGTGGGCGATGAGCGCGGCGCGGTGCGCTCGCCGCTCCAAGGGCTGGCCGAGGCTGTTGATGTCCAGCCGCACGTCGCTCAGGCCGAGGTCGTGCCACAGCGCGCGGCACATCAGGATCACTTCGGCATCGACGTCGGGGCCGCCGAACCCGAGGGCTTCCACGCCCACCTGGTGGAACTGGCGGTAGCGGCCACGTTGCGGCTTCTCGTGCCGGAACATGGGGCCGATGTAGAAAAGTCGCTTGCCGCCCTCGTACAGCAACGAGTGCTCGACGGCCGCGCGCACGACACCGGCGGTGCCTTCGGGGCGCAGCGTCAGCGCGTCGCCGTTCATGCTGTCGATGAAAGAGTACATCTCCTTCTCGACGATGTCGGTGACCTCGCCCAGGCCGCGCACGAACAAGGGCGTGGCCTCGACGATGGGCACGCGCACGTTGAGGTAGGCGTAGCGCCGCATGAGCGCGCGCACGGTGTCTTCGAACCACTCCCAGCGTGCCGATTCCGGCGGCAGGATGTCGTTCATGCCTTTGACGGCTTGGATCAATTCGGGCATGGCTGGGTCGGCAAGGATTGAAGCGGGGCCGGCGCGCGCCAGCGGCGCGCCGGCGACGGGATCGACAACGGTGCGGGCGTCAATGCGCCGTGGTCGCGCTGCCGAATCGCCGCTCGATGTAGCTCTCGACGAGTTTGTGGAATTCCTGCGCGATGCCGTCGCCACGCAGCGTGAGCGCCTTCTCGCCGTCGATGAACACCGGCGCCGCCGGGGCCTCGCCGGTGCCGGGCAGGCTGATGCCGATGTCGGCATGCTTGCTTTCGCCGGGGCCGTTGACGATGCAGCCCATGACCGCCACCTTGAGGTTTTCGACCCCCGGGTAGCGTGCCTTCCACACCGGCATCTGGGCGCGCAGGAAATCGTCGATCTGCTTGGCCAGCACCTGGAACGTGGTGCTCGTCGTGCGGCCGCAACCCGGGCAGGCGGTGACGCTGGGGTTGAAGTTGCGCAGGCCCAGCGACTGCAGGATCTCCAGCGCCACCACCACCTCTTGCGTGCGCGCCTCGCCCGGCTGCGGCGTCAGGCTGACGCGGATGGTGTCGCCGATGCCTTCTTGCAGCAGGATCGCCAGCGCCGTGGCGCTGGCCACCGTGCCCTTGGTGGCCATGCCGGCTTCGGTCAGTCCCAGGTGCAGCGCGTAGTCACAGCGGCGCGCCAGCGCGCGGTAGACCGCGATCAGATCCTGCACGCCGCTGACCTTGCAGCTGATGATGATGTTGTCGGGCTTCAGGCCGACCTCGCGGGCGTACTCGGCCGAGCTCAGCGCCGACTGGATCAGCGCCTGGTACATCACCTGCTTGGCATCCACGGGCTGGGCGCGGCGGGCGTTCTGGTCCATCAGCTCGGCCAGCAGTTCTTGGTCGAGGCTGCCCCAGTTGACGCCAATGCGCACCACCTTGTCGTGGCGCACGGCGGCTTCCACCATCTGCGCGAACTGGCGGTCTCGCTTGTCGCCCTTGCCGACGTTGCCGGGGTTGATGCGGTACTTGGACAGCGCCGCAGCCATCGCCGGAAAGTCCGTCAGCAGGCGGTGGCCGTTGTAGTGGAAGTCGCCCACCAGCGGCACGTTGACGCCCATGCGGTCGAGCTGCTCGCGGATGTAGGGCACGGCCTCGGCCGCCTCGGGCGTGTTGACGGTGATGCGCACCAGCTCCGAGCCTGCCTGCGCCAGCTCCTTGACCTGGATCGCGGTGCCCACCGCGTCGACGGTGTCGGTGTTGGTCATCGACTGCACACGCACCGGGGCGTCACCGCCGACCGTCACCACGTGCTCGCCCCAGGCCACGCGCGCCTGGCGTGAACGGCGTGGTGCCGCTCCGGCGGCTTCGATGATGTCGATGGCTTCAGGTGCGTTCATCGCAGGGCCTCTTGAGGGAAGGCAGGTCAGCGGGCCGGACGCCCAGCTTCATTGCAGTTCGACGCGGGCAACATTGTCGCGGGTGCGGGCCGTCAGGTCGACGGCCTGGCCGCGAAAGGCGAGCTGGGTCGCGGCCGCGTTGCCGATGGTCAGGCGGATGGGCAGCTCGCCGTCAAGGCCGAGACTCTCACCGGGCCGCACCATGCGCGACAGCAGCATCGCGCCGCGCCCGTCGCGCGCCTGCACCCACGATGATGCGGACGCGCGCAACTGCACCAGGGCCGAGGCTGCGCCGGCCACCGGCACCGCGCTGGCGACGGCTACGGCAGCCGCCGGGGCGGCAGGTGCAGGGGCAGGTGCCGGAGCAGGCGCCGGAGCAGCAAAGACCGGTTCGGCCGCCGCGACTGGCGCGGAGGCCAGCCCATCCGGTGCGGCGGGTGGGAAGAGCGGCAAGAGGGGCAAGAGGGGCAAGCCAGGCGGCGCCGCGGCGGCGGCCACGGCCGAAGCCGGCAACGGCACCTCGACCACCGCCGGCGCAGCCGGCGGCGAAGCGACTTTGGCGGGTGCGCGGCTCCACAGATCCAGCGGCAGCACATAGACCAGTACTGCGGTCACGAGCAGCAGGCCGGCGCCCCACACCATGGGTCGCACGGCCGCGGCGGCCAGGCCCGGCTCTTCACGGCCCGGGCGGTCGCGGAAAGGCTCGTTGAGCCCGGTGTCGGCGGCGTCCAGCGACACCGCGACGGCACTGGGCAGCTTGTCGAGGATGGGTTTGGCGTCCACTTTGAGCGTGCGGCACACCGTCTGCGCCAGGGCGCGCGTGAAAGTGGCATCGGGCAACTCGTGCCAGCGATCGTGTTCCAGCGCATCGAGCTTGCGCGGCGAGACCTTGATGGCAGCTGCCAGCGCCGCGATGTGCAGGCCCTGTTTCTCACGCGCCGCGCGCAGCATCGCGCCGGGGCTGGGGACGTCGTTGCCAGGCTCACTCATCGAATTGGCCGCGTTCGAATTGCAGGGTCTCGGGGGCCTGCGGGAAGCGGTCCCGCAACTGTCGGCCAATGTCTTGCATGGCATCAAAGCTGCCCATGCGCCGCTCGATGCGTGCCGCCAGCCACAGGCTCTGCGCCGTGACCTGATCGGGGCTTGAGTGGATGCGCCGCACGTAGAAGCGGGCGCGTTCGAGTTCGCCGCGGCGCAGCAGCACCTCGGCCAGGTTGAAGGCCGTCACCGGGTTGGCCGGGTCGAGCTCGTAGGATCGAGACAGCGTGCGCTCGGCGTCGGTCCAGCGCCCGGAGCGCGCCTGGCACACGCCCTTGGCCAGCAACGTGCGCACCACGTCGCGGTACTGCGGCTGCGCCATCGCCTTGTCGAACTGGATCTCGGCCTCCGCGTAGCGGCGTTGCTGGCACAGGAAGAAGCCGAAGTTGTGCATCGTGCCGCCGTCGGCCGGCGCCAGCTGCAGCGTGCGCTGGAAGCTCTCTTCGGCCAGCGCCGCCTCGCCCATGCTGGCGTAGACCAGGCCGCGCAAGCCATAGGCTTCGGGCAGGTCGGGCTTGGCAGCCATCGCGGTCTTGATCTCTTCCAGCGCGGTGCTGTACTGGCCGCGACCGAAATACAACCCCGCCAGCTCGAGCCGCACCTTGGCGCGGCGATCCGGGTCGCCGGGCTCGTTCTGGGTGCGGGTCTGCGGCGCGTCGGCGGCAGGCGGCGGGCTCGCGCATGCCGCCAGCAAGGCCAGCAGCGCACAAGTCAGCAGGCCGCGCGTCATGGCGGGCTCCCGGCGGCGGCAATGCCGATGACGCGCCGGCGCGCCAGCCGCTCGCGCGCGTTGGTGCGGTCCTGCACCTCGCCGGCCAACTGGCCGCAGGCGGCATCGATGTCCTCGCCGCGCGTCTTGCGCACGGTGGTCACGAGCCCGGCGTCCTGCAAAACGTGCGCGAAGGCGCTCACGCGCTCGCGCGGCGAGCGCTGCAGACCCGAGGCCGGAAAAGGATTGAAGGGGATCAGATTGAGCTTGCACGGCAGGCGCGGCTTGAGCAGGCGCACCAGCGCCGCGGCCTGCTCGGGCGAGTCGTTGACGCCGTCGAGCATGCAGTACTCGAAGGTGATGAAGTCGCGCGGCGCAGCGTCGAGGTAGCGCACGCAGGCGGCGAGCAATTCGTCGATCGGATATTTGCGGTTCAGCGGCACCAGCGACTCGCGCAAGGCGTCGTCGGGCGCGTGCAGCGAAACCGCCAGCGCCACCGGGCAGTCGACGCGCAAGCGGTCGATCATCGGCACCACACCCGAGGTCGACACCGTGACCCGCCGTCGTGACAGGCCGTAGGCATGGTCGCTGAGCATGGTGCGCAAGGCCGGCACGAGCGCGTCATAGTTCTGCAGCGGCTCGCCCATCCCCATCATGACCACGTTGTCGATTGCGCGTTGACCTTCGGCCAGGCCCAGGCTGCGGCGCAGGCGGTGCTCGGCGTACCAGAGCTGGGCCACGATCTCGCCAGTGCCCAGGTTGCGGCTGAAACCCTGATGGCCGGTGGAGCAGAAACGGCAGCCCACGGCACACCCGGCCTGCGACGACACGCACAGCGTGCCGCGATCGGCTTCGGGGATGTACACCGCTTCAACCGCGTTGCCGGCGCCGACGTCGAACAGCCACTTCACGGTGCCGTCGGCTGAGACATGCTCGCTGACGAGCGTCGGGCCACGCACCTCAGCGACCCCGCTCAGCTTGTGGCGCAGCGACCTGGCCAGGTCCGACATCTGCTCGAAGTCGGACTGCCCTTTCTGGTGAATCCAGCGATACAGCTGCACGGCGCGGAAGCGCTTCTCGCCCAGGCCAGCGCAGAAGGCGGCGAGCGCTTCGAGGTCGAAATCGAGGAGGTTGGTGACCACCCTAGCGTCCCCCGGACGGGCCCGAGCATGCTGGCGCACCCACCGGGGGCGGCGAGCGCATGAAGCGGGGGCGCACCATCGCTCTTCAGCGCTTGTAGACGTTCATGCCAGGGAAGAAGAACCCGATCTCGACCGCCGCTGTCTCAGCCGCGTCGGAACCGTGCACGGCGTTGGCGTCAATGCTGGCAGCGAAGTCGGCCCGGATGGTGCCTTTGTCGGCCTTCTTCGGGTCGGTGGCGCCCATCAGTTCGCGGTTCTTGGCGATCGCGCCCTCGCCTTCCAGGGCCTGGATCATGACCGGGCCGCTGATCATGAAACTGACCAGGTCGCTGAAGAAAGGACGCGCCTTGTGCACGGCGTAGAAGGCTTCTGCTTCGCCGCGCGAGAGATGGGCCATGCGGGCAGCCACGATCTTCAGGCCGGCGCCTTCGAATCGGGCGTAGATCTGGCCGATCACGTTCTTGGCCACGGCGTCGGGCTTGATGATGGAAAGAGTGCGTTCGATGGCCATGTGAAAAATGCTCCTGAATCAATGACTTGGCAAAGCTTTTGATTGTAGCCCGGGGCCCTGTCAGCGGCCCCGGCCGGGGCCACCGCGATTGCCGCCGTGGTTGCCGCCGTGGTTGCCGCCGCCGCTGTTGCCGCCCCGGCTGCCACCGCCACCGCCACCGCCACCACGGTTGCCGCCAGCGCCGCCACCAGGACCTCTGGCACCACCACCGCCGCCGCCACCCCCACCGCCGCCCGTGCGGCGACCACCGCGGTTACCCGCCTTGCCATGAAAAGCATTGGCGCCGATGTAGCCCACGGCGGTCTGCATCGGATCCGGGATGCGCTCGGGGTCACCGCCCCCGCCCCCGCCCCCGCCGCCGCCGCCGCTACCGCCACGCCGCTTCTGGCCCGGCCGCGCTGGCTGCGCGAAGCGCTTGTCGTAGGTCTGCTGCAGCGGGTTGGGAATCGGGCCGTCCTCGGGGATGTCGCGCTGCGGCATGCGGTCCCGCTGCAGCGCGCGCTTGTCGTAGGTCTGCTGCAGCGGGTTGGGAATCGGGCCGTCCTCGGGCATGTCGCGGCGCAGCAGGCGCTCCTGCTGGATGGCGCGCTTGTCGAAGGTCTGCTGCAGCGGATTGGGGATCGCGCCGCCCTCGCCCGGCTCGGGGCGCGGGCCGCGCTCGGGACGCGGACCATGGTCCGCGCGCGGGCCGCGCTCAGGCCGCGGCGCACGCTCGGGCCGCGGGCCCCTGCCCGGGACCGGGCCCGGGCCCGCTTCGGCGACGGGCCTGTCGGGTGCACGTTCGGGGGCACGTTCAGGGGCACGCGCAGGGGCACGCGCAGGGGCACGCTCAGGTCCGCGGCCAGGGCCGCGATCGGGGCTGGCGTCGGCGCCTTCGCCGCGCTTGCGACCGCGCCGGTTGCGACCACGGCGAGGACCACCGTCACCGTCACCGTCAGCGTCAGCCTCGGCTGGGCGCGGGCCACTGATGAGGCGGCGCAGAACGCGCATGTCCTGCTCGTCCAGGTCGACCCAGACGCCGCGCTTCAAACCGTGCGGCAGAACCACGGAGCCGTAGCGGATGCGGATGAGTCGGCTCACTGCGTGGCCCACGACTTCGAATAGGCGCCGCACCTCGCGGTGGCGGCCTTCGGTAATGACGACGCGGTACCAGTGGTTCACGCCCTCGCCACCCCCGTCCTCGATGCTCTTGAAGGCGGCGCGCTGGCCGTCGATCTCCACGCCTTCGAGCAGCCGCGTTTTGGCTTCTTCATTGAGCACGCCCAGCGAACGCACTGCGTATTCGCGCTCGACGCCGAAGCGCGGGTGCATGAGCTGGTTGGCGAGTTCGCCGGAATTGGTGAACAGCAGCAGGCCTTCGGTGTTGATGTCCAGCCGCCCCACCGATTGCCACTTGCCTTGCTGCAGCCGCGGCAGGCGGCGGAATACCGTCGGACGCTGCTGCGGATCGTCATGCGTGACCACCTCACCCACCGGCTTGTGATAAGCCAGCACACGGGGCGGCGGCGGCGCGATGCGGTAGCGCACCGGTTTGCCGTCGACGCTGATGCGGTCGCCGAACGAGATGCGCTGGCCGACGTGCGATGCCTCGCCGTTGACCGTGACGCGACCCTCGACGATCATTTGCTCGAGGTCGCGGCGCGAGCCCACGCCGGCCTGTGCCAGCACCTTGTGCAGCTTGGGCGCGTCGGCGTCAGGCGCCAGCACCCGCTTGGCGGGCTCGCTGGCGACCTCCGCGGCTGCGGCCACGGCTTCGGCGGCCGGGGCTTCGACGTCGAATTCACCCGACAACACCTGGGCGAACAGCTCACCGGCCAGCGGCGCTGGCACGACGGCAGCGACTTCTGGCGCGGCGCCTTCGACCCCCGTCGGCCCGTCTTCCAGACGTGCCTTTTCACCGCCACGGCGGCCCCGCCGGCGGTTGCGGCCTCGCCGTCCGCCCGGGCCGCGGCCATCTTCGTCGGTGGCAGCACCTTCGGTCTGGGCCTCTGTTGTCGGGCCGGCAGATCCTTCGGCAGCCGTCGTGATCGCCTCGGTGATCGCCTCGGTGATCGCCGGTGATGGCTCAGTCCGGGGCGGCTGCAGCGGGCTGGCCGCTGGCGCCTGCGCAGGGGCTGACACCGAAGCGGCCGCTGCAGGCGGCGGCGGCGCTGAAGCGAAGACGGATTCTCGCGAAGGAGCGAAGTCGCGCATGGGCGGGGCAACGGCTAGCTCTTCGACCACCGCGGCCTTGCGCGGCGCACGCCGCCGCTTGGGCTTGGCTTCGGCC
The DNA here is from genome assembly GCA_031392695.1 of Rubrivivax sp. Taxonomy (GTDB): domain Bacteria; phylum Pseudomonadota; class Gammaproteobacteria; order Burkholderiales; family Burkholderiaceae_C; genus Rubrivivax. Next base: position 1,346 of record JANMVM010000386.1, on the reverse strand, counting down.
TCGCCGGGGTCGGCTGCCACGGGCTCGGGCAACGGCGGGTCAACTTCAGGAGCGTTCATGCAGCGGTGTCCGGCGGGTGGAAAGAACTCGCCGCAGCCACGTCTTCGTGGTCCGGCAGCGGGTCAGACGAGGGATCGGCGGGTTGATCGTCGATGGCGGTGGGGACGAGGGTCGAGGCTTCGACGGCCAGGCCGGCAGCGTCGTTGGCGGCCGCGCGTTCGTCGGCCGGTGGTGCCTCGGGCACCGGCCCGGGCGGGGCCGCAAGCGGCTCATCGGCGTCCAGCTGCAGCGTGCCCTGGGCCTCGTCGAGCAGGGGCACCGTGGCTGCCATGGCGGCCAAAGCCTGGGCCGCCTGGGCGCCGTCGATCTGGCCGTCGATGGTCGGCAGCTGGTCCAGGCTGGCCAGGCCCAGGTCGTCAAGGAACTGACGCGTGGTGGCGTAGAGCGCCGGGCGGCCCGGGGCCTCGCGGTAGCCGATGGCGTCGATCCAGCCGCGGTCTTCGAGCTGCTTGACGATCTGGCTGCTGACGGTGACGCCGCGGATGTCTTCAATGTCGCCGCGCGTCACCGGCTGACGATAGGCGACGATGGCCAGCGTCTCCATCGCGGCACGCGAGTACTTGGGCGGCTTCTCGGGATGCAGTCGGTCGAGGTACTCGCGCATCCCGGGCCGGCTCTGGAAGCGCCAGCCGCTGGCCAGGGCCACCAGTTCGACGCCGCGGTCCTGCCAGTCGTTGACCAGTTCGTCGAGCAAACGGCGCAACGTGTCGGTGCCGACCTCGCTGTTGAAGAGCGCTCGCATCTCCGGCAGCGGCATGGGTGCCGCGGCACAGAAGAGTGCCGTCTCGAGGACGCGTTTGGCATCCGATGTGTTCATGGGCCTGGGCTGGATGGATTGCCACCGCGATGGGGGCAAGGGTTTCGTTTGGATCGAACCCGGGGCTGCCGGGAATGCCGCAAGGGACCGCGCGGCGCCGAGGCCTGGATTCGCGGCAGGGTTCGCACGGTCCGGCACGGCCGGGACGGGGCTTCAGCTCAAACAGGCGCGGCACTCGGGGTGCTCGCAGCGCTGCGATTGGAGGCTAGTGTAACCGCAGCCGCCCGACTGCCGACTCTGACAGCCTTGTCCAACGTGGTGTGAGCCTGAACAGGGCGCCGGTTTCCAACGAGGAATGAGCCTAAGGGCGCGACGGCGAGGGTAAAGCGGGGGGGGTTGATCATCACAGGAATGGTGATCGACATGGACGAAACACGGCTGCGGACGATTGAGCAGTTGGAGGAATTTCTCAGGGCAACTCCCGAGGTGGCGTTCACAGCGTCGGGCGTGGGCAGTGCGGCAGATAACC
>JANMVM010000367.1:0-4601 GCA_031392695.1 Rubrivivax sp. | reverse complement strand
CGCAGCTTGTTGTTTGGCGCGTTGATCCTGCTGGTGATGCTGGTGCGGCCTGCTGGCGTGCTGACGGGGCCGCTGTGGAAGCCTGCGCGGGGCACAGGCTCGGGGCGGCCGCCGGGGGCCGGTACAGGTAGCGGTACAGGTAGCGGTACAGGCGATGCACACCATGCTTGAACTGGCCAAGCTGTCGCGCCACTTCGGCGGCGTGAAGGCCGTCGATGGCCTGGACTTGCAAGTCCGCCAAGGCGAGATCCTGGGCCTCATCGGCCCCAACGGTTCGGGAAAGAGCACTACCGTGAACTTGATCGCGGGCTTGGTCAAGCCGACTTCGGGTAGCTTGCGCTTCAAGGGCCAGGACATCGGCCACCTGGCGCCCCACGAGCGCGCCCAACTGGGCATTGCGCGCACGTTCCAGAACATCCGCCTGTTTGCCCAACTCAGCGTTTGGCAGAACCTGTGGGCCGCGCGTGTGGTGCGCGACGGCGGTTGGGCCGGCTTCAAACAGCGCTGGCTTTCTGGCGCGGGTGCCGGGCGCGACGAAGCCGAAGAGTTGCTGGCCTTCAGTGGCCTGGCTGACAAGCGGGATGTGCTCGCCGGCAACCTGGCTTTCGGTGAACAGCGCCGACTGGAACTGGCCCGCGCGGCAGCCTCAGGCGCGCCGTTGTTGCTGCTGGACGAGCCCGCGGCGGGCATGAACGCGCAAGAGATCGAAGACCTGGACGAGCGCATCCGTGCGCTGCGCCAGCAGGGCCGCACCATCCTGCTGATCGAGCACCACATGGAACTGGTGATGAACGTGTGCGACCGTGTGGTGGTGCTCAACTTCGGCCGCAAGATCGCTGAAGGCACACCGGGTGAGGTGCAAGACGACGCACAAGTGCGCATCGCCTACCTGGGCCCCGACGAGGCCGTGGCCTGAGCGAACGAGAAGGCGCAGCACCATGCTCGAGATCAAAGACCTCGCTACAGCCTACGGCAAGATCGAAGCGCTCAAGGGCGTGAGCCTGAGCGCCAAGGCCGGCGAGGTGACGTGCCTGCTGGGCCCCAACGGCGCGGGCAAGACGACGCTGATGCTGACCCTGGCCGGCATCTTGCGGCCGCAGCGCGGCTCGATCCGCTTCGAGGGCGAAGAACTGGCGGGCAAGAGCCCTGCCGAAATCGTCGCGCGCGGGCTGGCCCTGGTGCCTGAAAACCGCTTGATCTTCCCCGGCTTGAGCGTGCGCGAGAACCTGCTGGCCGGGGCCTATCGCCGCAAAGACCGCGCCGGCATCGCCACTGACATTGAGCGCATGTTCGACCGCTTCCCCGTGCTGCGCGAGCGCATCGCGCAATTGGCCGGCACGCTGTCGGGCGGCGAGCAGCAGATGCTGGCGGTAGCGCGCGCGCTGATGTCGCGGCCGCGCCTGCTGTTGATGGACGAGCCATCGGTGGGCCTGGCGCCGTTGATCGTGGCCGAGATCTTTTCCATCATTCGCCAACTGCACGCCGAGGGCACCAGCATCTTCCTGGTCGAGCAGAACGCCCACATGGCGTTGAAGGTGGCGCAGCACTTCTACCTTATGGAGCAGGGCCGCGTCAGCTTCTCGGGCACTCCCGGCGAGTTGGCTGCTGACGACGTGGTGCAGCGCGCCTACCTCGGCCAACGCCGCGCGGCCTGAGCCGCACGCGACCGGACCTGCGCATGGTCGATCTGCTGCAACGCACGCTGGACGGTCTGCTCGACGGCGGCGCCTACGCGCTGGTCGGCCTGGGCCTCACGCTCACCTTCGGCACGCTGCGGCGCATCAACCTGGCCTATGGCGCGGGCGCAATGCTGGCCGCCTACTGCGGCGCCTGGCTGCACCAGCGCTTCGCTGTGCCCGCCGTGGCCGTGTTGATCACCGTCGTGGCGGTGGCGGCGCTGATCGGCCTGTACGTCGAGTGGCTGTGCTTTCCGGCCGCGCGTGATGTCGGGCGTGATGTCGGGCGTGATGTTGAGCGTGAGCCCACACGCAGCGGCGCTCCGGTCAGCGGCGCCGACGGCCGCGAGGTGGTGGCCCTGGCTTCCAGCTTCGCAATCTGGATGCAGCTGGAGCAATTGGCGGTGCAGCTGCTGCCGCAGCATCTCAACCCCTTCCCGTCGCTGGCGTCAACGTCGGAATGGTCGCTGGGCGCCATCGCTGTGCGGCCCGACCGGCTGGCGCTGGCGCTGCTGGCGGTGCTGACCGTGGCCGCCGTTGACCGCTGGTTGCACACCACACGCGGCGGCCTGGCCTGGCGTGCGGCGGCCGACCAGCGCACCGCGGCGCACCTGGTGGGCATCACCGTGCCGCGCGTGCAGCGGCTGGCGTTTGCGGCGGCTTGTGGCCTGTCGGGGCTGGCCGCGTTTGCGGTGCTGGCGATCGACGGCCAGGTCACGCCGATGGTCGGCATGTGGGTGCTGCTCAAGGGGCTGGTGGCTGCGATGCTCGGTGGCCTGGGCTCGGTGCGCGGCGTGCTGGCGGGTGGCCTGCTGCTGGGCGTGATCGAGGCGCATGCGCAAGGCCTGTTCGGTGCGGTGGGGCGCGAATTTTCGACCTTCATGCTCTTGTTCGTGGTGCTGGTCGTGCCGGCGGGCCGCTGGTTGCCGCGCCGTAGCGGGGCCGTCAGTGTCTGAGTACGTCACTGAGTACGCCGTCGGCCTGGCCAGCGACATGGCGATCATGTCGCTGCTGGCGTTGTCGGCCTGGCTGGTGCTGCGCGTGGGGCGCATCTCCTTCGGCCAACAGGCCTTCTTCGGCCTCGGCGCGTATGCGTCGGGGCTGGCATCGGCGCTGGCGCAATGGCCACTCGCGCCGGCCCTGGCGGCGGGCGCGCTGGTCGGCGCACTGGCCTCGCTGGCACTGGCGCTGCCGACGATGCGGCTGTCGGGCCTGCAATACGCCGTCGCCACACTGGCTTTCGGCGAAATGGTGCGGCTGGCCTTGCAGTCCTGGACCTTTCAGCACGCAGCAGCCGGCGGCCTGGTCGGCCCGGCCGGGCTGGATGGCTTTCGCGACATTCGCTGGCTGCTCGAAAACGACGTCTCGCCGCATGCCTACCTGGCGTTGGTGGTGGTCGTGCTGGCGGTCGCTTTGCTGGCTGTGGGCTGGCTGGAGCGCCATCGGCTCGGCCTGGCGCTGCGCTCGGTCGGCCACGACGACGTGCTGGCCGCCGCGCAGGGGCTGCCGGTGCTGCGGCTGCGCTTGTTGGCCGCCACGCTGGCCGGTACGCTGGCGGGGCTGGGCGGCGGCCTGTATGCACACCGCGCCACCTACATCGAGCCGGCGCTGTTCGACCCGATGCTGGGCGTGCATGCGGTGGGCTACGCGCTCATCGGCGGGCTGGGCACGCCGTTGGGGCCGCTGGTGGGCGTGGCCTTTGATCTCGGGCTGCTCGCAGCGACCAGCGTGTTTGCGGGCTGGCGCATGGTGGTGTTCGGCGGCCTGGTGGCGCTCTTCCTGCGCTGGCGGCCGCGCGGCTTGCTGGACGAAGCCTTGGTCCATCGCTTGGGGCAGACATTTCGGCGCCGGCCTGCCCAAGCCTCGACACACCCCGGAGTTGTTGGATGAAATCGCTGGCCTGCTGCGTCGCGCTGCTTGCATCGACAAGCGCTGCCCTCGCGGCCCCGCGGCCCGAGGTCGATCTGCAATGTGTTGCCCACGGCAGCGGCCCGCTGCTTGAATGCACCGCGCGCGTGGCCACCGGCGGCGCGCCGCTGGCCGGCGCCAGGCTGACGCTGGGCGCCACCATGCCCTCGATGCCGATGGCGCACACCGTCAAGCCGGTGCCTGCAACAGCCACCGGCCGGCCTGGCGAGTACCGCGGCACCTTGCAGCTCGAAATGAACGGCGACTGGGCCGTGCAGGTCGACCTGGCCGGCCCGCCCCGCGACCGTGTCGTGCGCGTGCTGCGGGTTGACGAATGCCCAGGCGACCAGCGCTGTCCGGTGGCGCCAGCACGCGCACCTGCTCCTGCCGCGGCACGCAAACCCTGACCATTTTTCAATTGGAGACCTCCATGACCACCCACGACCTGCTCACCGACCGCACCGTCATCGTCACCGGCGCGGCCACCGGCATCGGCCAGGCCTTTGCCATCGGCTGCGCCGCGCAGGGCGCCAACGTGGTGGTCGCCGACATGAATGCCGCCGACGAAACGGTGGCTGCGATCGATGCGGCCGGCGGCCGGGCCATCGCCTTGCGGGTGGATGTGGCCGACGACGACTCAACCCGGGCGATGGCCGAGGCCGCCCTCAAACGCTTTGGCCGCATCGACGGCCTGATCAACAACGCGGCTTACTTCCGCGAAGTCAAGCTCACGCCGTTCGAAGCGCTGGACCCGGCGCAGTGGGAGCGCATCTTCGCCGTCAACGTCAAGGGCGTGTGGCAGTGCTGCAAGGCGGTGATGCCGGCACTGCGCGAACGGGGCGGCAGCATCGTCAACATCGCCTCGGTCGTGGCCGTGGCCGGACAGCCGGGCTACCTGCATTACGTGGCCAGCAAAGGCGCGGTGCTGGCGATGACCAAGGGCTTGGCCAAGGAGTGCGGGCCGCACGGCGTGCGCGTCAACGTCATCGCGCCGGGTTTCGTCATCACCGACGCCAC
>JANMVM010000356.1:0-19208 GCA_031392695.1 Rubrivivax sp. | reverse complement strand
ACCCGGCCGCCCTTGACGGCACCGCCGAGCACCAAGGCCGCGCCGCCGCTGCCGTGGTCGGTGCCCTGGTTGCCGTTGACCGCCACCTCACGGCCGAATTCGGTGGCCACCAGCACGACGGTGTGGGCCCAGGCGCCACCGGGCAGGAGACCTTCGCGCAGTGCATCGAGCGTGGCATCCAGCGTGCGCAGGTTGTTGGAGGTCGCGCCGTTGGGCAGCGACTGGTTGGTGTGCGAATCCCAGCCGCCGATTTCCATCACCGCCACCTGCGATCCGCGTTGCAGGAATTCTGCGGCCTTGCGCGCCAGGGTGACCGCGGCGCTGCGGCCACCGCCACCGCCCATGCCCGGCTGGGCCTGCGGGTTGGCGGCCATGCCCGGCTCGTCGCGCAGGCTGCGCGCGCGCGCCAGGGCCTGCTCCAGCGCGGGGTCGTTGCGGTACATCACCTCGAGCCGGGCCACCAGGTCGGCGCCGGGCTCGGGCAGCGCCGATGGTGCCCAGGTGTCGACCTCGGTGGGCCCGCGCAGCACCAGTGGCACCGCGGTCTCCAGCGCCACGGCCTTGAGCGGCGCCGCCGCGCCGCCGCGCAGGGCCAGGGCGCGCCCGAGCCAACCGGTGCCGATCTCATACGGCCGCGTGCCACCGCTTTCGAGCACCTGCTGGGCGTCGAAGTGCGAGCGTTCGCGGTAGGGCAGGCCCACCGCGTGCAGCACCGCCAGTTCGCCGCGGCCGTACATGGCGTGCAGCTGCGGCAGCAGCGGGTGCAGCGCGAAGGTGCCGTCCAGGCGCAGCGGTTCAGACGCAAACTGGCCCAGCACGCCGCGGGCCTCGGCAAACGCCGGGTCGCCGATGGCGGGCACGGCAGTCAGGCCGTCCATGCCGCCGCGCAGGATGATGAAGACGAAGCGCTGGCTGCTGCTGCTTGGCGTCGCTGCCACGCTCAAGCTGGCCCAGGGTGTGAGCCAGGGCGCGGCGGCAGCCCCGGCCAGGGTGGCGCGCAGCAGATGTCGACGGGTGCTCATGGTGGAGGTCTGCTTTCAGCGGCGCTGGAATTCGGGTGCCATCAGCAGCAAGGCCAGGGCCTGGGGGCCGTCGGCCGCGCGCTCGATCTGGCGTGCCGTCGTGTCCTGCAGCAGCGGCCCCAGGCTGGCTTGCGCCAGCGCACGGGCGTCGAGCTGACGGCCGAGGCGGTCGGCCACGCGGGTGGCCCACTCGACGCGCTTCCAGACCGCGTCGGGGCCCAGCCACTCCTCGGCGCGGTCGGGCCAGCCGGCCGGCGAGGGCGCGGCCTGCACGCGCTGGCCAAGCTGGCCGATGCCGGCGTCGGGTTGGCGCGCCAGCCAGGCGGTCTGGGCCGGCTCGCCGAGCTTGAGCAGGCGCACCGTGCTGATCACGAATTCTTCGGGCGTCTTGAGCTTGGCCGGCTGCGGCGCCCAGGCCTCGGGCGCCTGAATCAGGGTGCGATAGAGGCTGGCCAGATCGCCGCCGCTGCGGCGGAAGTCGGCTTCCAGCCGAGCCACCAGCGCCGGCGGCGGTTCATCGGCGACGAAGTGGCGTGCCAGCTTGGCAGCGATGAAGCGCGCCGTGGACGGGTGCAACGCCAGGTCGTGCAGCACGGCGTCCAGCGCGGCCGGGCCCTCGTCGTAGCGCCGCCCGAGGATCGTCTTGGCGCCGGGCTGGTGCCAGGCAGCCTCGAAGCGCACCGGGTCGGCGCCCGGGGCGGCGTCGAGCAGCTCGCGCAGCGGCACGCGCCAGCCGGTGAGCAGGCGCGCGAATTCGGTCACGTCGGTCTGCGTGTAGCCGCCCCAGCCGCCATAGGCGGCACCGCCACCGGCGGCGCCCAGCGTGTGCAGTTCGAGCACCTCGCGCGCCAGGTTCTCGTTGAGGCCGGTCAGGCGCGGCGCCGGCTCATTGGCGCCGCGCGGGCGCCGCGCCAGGCGCCGCACGAGCGTGGAATCGGGGCCCGCCGAGTTGTCGTTGTCCAGGTAGCGCAGCATGCCGGCGTGGTGCACCACGGCCTTGAGCAGGCCCTCGAAGGTGCCGCCGATGTGCGGGCGGATGGCTTCGCGCTCGAAGGCCCCGACGACGCCGCGCGCACTGGCCTTGGCCATGCTGACCGTGAAGTGGTTGGCCCAGAACAGCGCCAGGCGCTCGTTGAAGGGCCGGCTGCTGAGCGCGGCCGTGCTCAGCCGAGCCCGCACGTCGGCCTGCACGATGAGCCGGAAGTGCTCGCTGAACTGCTGCTCGGCCGGCCGTGGATCGGCGGCCGTGGTCGGGGCCATGGCCGTCGCCTCGCCGGCGGCCATCGTGCCGGGCTGGCGCTGCAGGCGCAGGTACTCGGCAAAGCGCTTGACGCCCTCGACGCCGCTGGCCAGGCCGCTGCCGCGTTGCGGCTCGGCGGGGCCGATCTGGCTCGTCAGCCAGCCCGCGGCGTCGCTGCCGATGGCGCCCAGGCTGGCTTCGCCCAGGCCGAAGCGGTGCGCCGCCAACGCGGCATGCAGGTCAGATCGGCTCATGCCTTGGCTCCATGGGCCGCAGTGTGCGCCAGCGCGACGTCACGCGTCGTGACTGGCGCGTGAAGAATCGTAGTGCCCGGGTGCGCCCTACCTGGCGAGCAGGCGGTTGACGGCGTCGACGTCGGTGGGCTGCAGCTGGCCCGAGGCCTGGCGCAACTTCAGGCTGCCCAGCAGCACGTCGTAGCGCGCCTTGGCGAGGTCGCGCTGGGTGGTGAAGAGCTGGGTCTGGGCGTTGAGCACGTCGAGGTTGACGCGCACGCCCACCTTGTAGCCGAGCTGGGTGGCCTCGAGCGCGAGCTTGGACGACGACTCCGCCGCCTCCAGCGCCTTGACCTGGGCCAGACCCGACTGCACGCCGAAGTACGCCACCCGCGTGCCACCGGCGACGCCGCGGCGCGCCGCTTCGAGGTCATGGCGCGACTTCTCTTGCAGCGCCAGCGTTTCCTTGATGCGGTTCTGCGTCGCACCGCCGGTGTAGAGGGGCCAGTTCATCTGCACGCCCACGCTGGCCACCGCTGTGGTGCCGGCGTTGCGGCTCAGGTTGGGCAGGCTGCCGCGTGCGTCGGAGCCGCTCAGCGAGGCTACGGCGTCGACCGTGGGCAACTCGGCGGCGCGCGCCTTGCTGATTTCGAGCGAGGCCACTTCGAGGCCGACGCGCGCACGGCGCACGCTGGGGTGTTGCTGGTCGGCCAGCGTGACCCACTCTTCGGCGTTGGCCGGCATCGGCGCGGGCAGCACCACCGGCACCAGCAGCGGCCTGGGGGCGACGTCGCTGCGGCCCACCAGCGTGTCCAGCGCCACGCGCTTGGTGCGCAGGTCGTTCTCGGCCGCGATCTCCTGCGCCGTGGCGAGGTCGAAGCGGGCCTGCGCCTCGCGCGTGTCGGTGATGGTGGCTGTGCCGACCTCGAAGTTGCGCTTGGCCGAGGCCAGTTGCTCGGTGATGGCGGCCTTGCTGGCGCGCGTCGTGGCCAGCGTGTCCTGGGCCCCGAGCACGTCGAAGTAGGCCTGCGACAGGCGCACGATGAGATCCTGTTCGGCGCTGTCCAGATCGGCCTGCGCCGTGACGAGCGACTTGCGCGCCTGCTCGATGGTCAGGCCATTGGCGCGGTTGAACAGCGGGTAGCGGCCGTTGAGCGCACCCGACACCGTGGTCGAGCCCTTGACGCCGGTGTTGGGCGGATCGGTCTGCGCGTTGCCGGCCGCCGCGGCGGCGGCCAGCGTGGGGCGCGCCAGTGCATCGGACTGCGCTGCGCGGTACTCGGCACTCTGGGCGTTGGCCTTGGCTGCCAGGTAGGTGGCGTCGAAGACGCGGGCGGCGTCGTAGAGTTCCTGCAGGCTCTGCGCCGCGGCCAGGCCCGGCAGGGCCGAGATCACGAGCGCGGTCAGCGCGCTCAGGGCAAAGGTGGGAATCGGGCGCATGCAGGCTTCCTTGGGTGTTATTCGGCGGGCGCGGCTTCAGTACCGCGGCACGGCAGGGTCGATCTGCGTGGACCAGGCATCCACGCCGCCGGCGAGGTTATAGACCCGCGGATGGCCCCGCTGATGCAGGAATGCGACGACCTGCGCGCTGCGCACCCCGTGATGGCAGATACAGACGACAGACGGCGCGCCTTCGAGCTCGGCCAGGCGCTGTGGGATTTCGTTCATCGGGATGTGCCGCGACCGCGCGGGCGCGAATTCGATGCGGGCGAGCTGAACTTCCCAGGCCTCGCGCACGTCCAGCAGCACGCAGCCGGGGTCGCTGGCCACGTGCTCCCGGAGCTGGTCGGCCCGCAGCGACGCCATCGCTTCAAAAATGAAAGCGCGTCGGCTCGCCGAAGCCTTGCAGGCGCGGCGCCACGGTATCGAAGAGATCGACCTGGGACCAGGCGGCGTCGCCGGCGCGGGTGTACAGGCGTGCCCGCATGACGGGCTGTTCGCCCACCACCGCGGCCAGCCGGCCCCCGGGCTTGAGCAGGCGCAGCAGCGCCGGCGGCACCGCGGCCACCGAGCCCGACAGCAGGATGACGTCGAAGGGCCCGTCGCAGGCGCGCCCGAGCGCGCCTTCGGCCTCCGACACATCGACCACGGTGGCGTTGACGACGCCGTTGCGGGCCAGGTTGTCGCGCGCCGTGCGGGCCAGCGCCGGCCGGCATTCGAGCGTCGTGACCTTGAGCGCGCGGTGCGCCAGCAGCGCGGCCATGAAGCCCGAGCCGGTGCCGATCTCAAGCACCTCCTCATGCCTTTGCACCTGCAGCGCCTGCAGCAGCCGCGCCTCGACCTTGGGCTCCAGCATGCACGGCGCGGTGCTGGCGTCGAGCCCAGCCGCCGCGCTGTCGGCATCGCCTTCGAGCAGCGGCAACTGGGTGTCGACGAAGGCCAGTGCGCGCAGGTGCGGCGGCACGAAGTCCTCGCGGCGCACCGTGCCCAGCAGCGACAGCACAGACGGATCGAGCACCTGCCAGGGGCGGATCTGCTGCTCGATCATGTTGAAGCGGGCGAGTTCGGTGTTCATGGGCAGGCCGTGTGGGGAGTCGGCGGGCATTTTATGGGCTCACCTTGACGCCGGCCGGAGGCGGCGCCGCGGCCGGCCGGCCGCCCAGCTTGCGACGCGCCCACACGGCGAGGTCGTCGAGCCAGCAGTAGACCACCGGCACCACCACCAAAGTCAGCAGCGACGAGGTGATGACGCCGCCGATCACGGCCTGCCCCATCGGCGCCCGATGCTCTGAGCCTTCGGTGAGCGCAAAGGCCAGCGGCACCATGCCGAAGACCATGGCCAGTGTCGTCATCAGGATCGGGCGCAGGCGCACGCGGGCGGCTTCGAGCAGCGCGGCCGAGCGCTCCAGGCCGGGCACCACGGTGCCGTCGGGCAGGGTGTGACTGGCGCGCGCGCGGATCGCGAAGTCCACCAGCAGGATGGCATTCTTGGTCACCAGGCCCATCAGCATGACGACGCCGATGATCGAGAACATGTTCAGCGAGCTGCGGAAGGCCAGCAGCGCCAGCACGACGCCGATGAGGGTCAGCGGCAGGCTGCTCATCAGCGCCAGCGGTTGCAGGAAGCTCTTGAACTGGCTGGCCAGGATCATGTAGATGAACACCACCGCCAACGCCAGCGCGCCGACGGCGTAGGAGAAGGATTCCTGCATGTTCTTGGTGCTGCCGCCGAAGCTGTAGCGGTAGCCGGGCGGCCAGGCCACGCTGTCGAGCACGGCGCGGATGTCGGCCGAGACCTCGCCGCTGCTGCGCTCGAGTGCATTGGCGTCGATGTTGACCTCGCGGCTCAGGTCGCGCCGGTTGATCTGGTTGGGGCCCGTGGAAGCGCGCACATCGGCGACCTGCGACAGCCGCACCACGCGCGCACTGCCGTCGGCGTTGTTGCCGATGACCAGCGGCAGGTTGGCGAGGTCGGCCGCGCTGTCGCGGCTGTCGGGCGCCAGGCGCAGGCGCACGTCGTAGTTCTCGCCATCGGCGGCGCGCCAGCTGCCCACCGAGGTGCCCGCCAGCAGCGTGCGCAGTGCGCTGGCCAGCACGTTGACGTTGAGGCCCTGGTCGGCCGCAGCGTCGCGCTTGACGTCCACCGCCAGCGTCGGCTTGTCGGGCTTGAGCGTGCTGTCGAGGTCGACGAGGCCTGGGATCTGGCGCAGCCGCGGCAGCACCTGGCCGGTGATGCGCCCGAGCACACCCAGGTCGGGCCCCTGGAGCGAAAACGAGATCCCCTTGCTGCCGCCGATGTCGGTGGCGCCGATGTTGGTGACCGTGATGCCGGGCACGCGGTCGAGGCGCTCGCGCATCGGCAGCACGAGGTCCGTGACACTGCGCTGGCGATCCTTGCGGTCGACCAGCCGGACGTAGATCGAGCCGTAGATCTTGCCCGCCGCGAAGCCGCTGTTGATGGTGGTGACGGTGTGGCGCACCTCGGGCATCGAGCGCAGCGCGGCGTCGATCTGCTTGGCGCGCGCCTCGGTCAGCTCCAGCGACGAGCCCACCGGCGTGTAGAAGTTGATCTGGGTCTCGGAGAAGTCGACCTTGGGAATGAATTCCTTGCCCACCGAGCCGAGCAGCACGATCGCCAGCAGGAAGGTGCCGAGTGCCGCGAGCACGGTCTTGATGCGGTGCACGAGCGCCCAGGCCAGCAGCGCCTGGTAGGCGCGCGACAGCGTTTCGGTGAGGCGGTCGAAGAGCCCGGTGACGCGGCCCAGCGTCTTGTCGTACAGCGTCAGCGGCGGCCCGGCGCGGCGGCCGTGGGCCTGAGGATCGTGCCAGACGCTGGACAGCATGGGGTCGAGCGTGAAGCTCACGAACATGCTGATCAGCACCGCGGCCACGATGGTGATGCCGAACTCGTGGAAGAACTTGCCCACGATGCCGCCCATGAAGCCAATGGGCAGGAACACGGCGACGATCGACAGCGTGGTGGCCAGCACCGCCAGGCCGATCTCGTTGGTGCCCTCCAGCGCCGCGTCGTGCGCGCTCTTGCCCATCTGCACGTGGCGCACGATGTTCTCGCGCACCACGATGGCGTCGTCGATGAGCAGGCCCACGCACAGGCTCAGCGCCATCAGTGTGATGGTGTTGATGGTGAAGCCGAAGACGTACATGAACAGGAAGGTGCCGATGAGCGCGATCGGCAGCGTCAGCCCGGTGATGACGGTGCTGCGCCAGGAGTTCAGGAACAGGAAGACGATCAGCACCGTCAGCGCCGCGCCCTCGATCAGCGTGCGCTGCACGTTGGCCACGCTGACGCGGATCGAGCGCGAGTTGTCGCGGTTGATCTCGGTGCGGATGGTGGCGGGCGTGAGCGCCTTGGAGTCCTCAAGCGCGCGCTTCAGGCCATCGACGACGGCGATCGTGTTCTCGCCCTGGCTCTTCTGCACGCTCAGCAGCACCGTGCGCTGGCCGTTGTAGAGCGCCAGGCTTTCCAGCTCCTGCGGGCCGTCGACGACATCGGCCACCTGCCAGAGCTTGACCACCGAGCCATTGGCCTTGCGCGCGACGACGATGTCGCGAAAGTCCCGCGGCGTCTTCAAACGCGCGTTGATCTGCACCACGCGGTCCTGCTCGGCCGAGCGGATGTTGCCCAGCGGCAGCTCCTGGTTTTCGCTGCGGATCGCCGCCGCCACCTGCTCGGTGCTGATGCCCAGGGCCTCGAGCGCCGCCGGCTTGAGCTGGATGCCGACCTGCCGATCGACGCCGCCGACCACCGTCACCGCGCCCACGCCGCGCACGTTTTCCAGCTTCTTCTGCAGCACCTGGCGCGCCCAGGTGGTGAGCTCCTGCGGGCTCGTCTTGCCATCGGTGGCCAGCACCGCGACGTTGAAGACCGGTTGCGCCGCCGGGTCGAAGCGCGAGATGCGCGGGTCCTTGACCTCCTCGCGCAGCAAGGGGCGGATCAGGGCGACCTTCTCGCGCACGTCGTCGGCGGCCCTGCGGCCGTCGACGTCGAGGTTGAATTCGACGATGACCACCGAGACGCCCTCGTAGGAGCGCGAGCTCAGCGCGCTGATGCCGGCCACCGTGTTGACCGCTTCCTCGATCTTCTTGGTGACCTCGGCTTCGACGATCTCGGGGCTGGCGCCAGGGTAGTCCATCGAGATCACGACGGTCGGGAAGTCGATGTTCGGAAACTGGTCCAGGCTCAGCCGCTGGTAGCTGAAGAGGCCCAGCACCACGAAGGCCAACATGACCATCACGGCCATCACCGGGTTGGCGATCGAGACGCGCGTGAACCACATCGCCCCGGGTCCTCAGCGCGAAGCCGCTGAAGCGGGCACGGCGGGCAAGGCGGGCGCTGGCGCAGCGGCGCCGGGCAGCTTGATCAGGGTGCCCTCGCGCAGCGCGCCGACGGTGCCGCGCAGCACGGCGGCACCGGGCAGCAGGCCGGCGGTGACCTCGACTGCGGCTTCGGCAGCACCGTCGAGCTGCACGTCGCCGCGCGCGCCCAGGCTCACCGCCTTGGCCACCGCTTTGCCGGCCTCCACCGCCAGCACGTAGGGCCGGGCCTGGTCGAAGCGCAGCGCCGAGACCGGCACCACGAGCGCCGAGCTGCGCTGCAGCTCGATCGTGGCGCGCGCAAACAGGCCCTGCCGCAGGCCGGCGGTGGCGGCGCTGGGTTGCAGCTCCAGGTACGCCAGCACCGATCGCGTGCCGGCCTGCGCGCTGGGATTGATGCGCACCACGCGCGCCGCCACCGGCTCGGCGACGCCGTCGATCTGCACCCGCGCTGCCTGGCCGACGCGCAGTTGCACCACGTCTTCGGGCGCCACCGAGGCTTCGAGTTCGAGCCGTCCGAGGTCGACGATTTCGACGATGCGCGCGTCGATGCCGACGCGCTCGCCCGGTTGCACGAAGCGCTGCGCCACCAGGCCCGCGATGGGAGCGCGGATCTCGCCGTCCTGCACCGCCTTGCGCGCGATGTCGGCGGCCGCGCGCGCGGCCTGCATCGAGGCGTTGGCGCCTGCCGCGCTGCTGACCGAGGTGTCGAGCGCGTTGCGCGAGATGAAGCCCTGGTTGACGAGCGCCTTGTTGTTGTCGAGCGTGCGCTGCGCGATGTCGAGCTGCGCCTGCGCCGCCATCGCCTGGTCTTCGGCCTGGCGCAGGCGCATCTGGTACTCGGTGGCGTCGAGCTGGCCGATGACCTGGCCGGCGCTGACGCGGTCGCCCTCGCGCACGCGCAGGCTCTTCAGTTCGGCCGCCACCTTGGCCTTGACGATGGCGCTCTGCACCGCTTTCAAGCCGCCACTGACCGCCAGCGTGCTGCTCAGGTCGGCCCTGATGGCCAGCGCCACGTCACCGCGCGCCAGCTCGATGGCAGGCGCTGCGCTGGCGGCGGCGGACGGCGGGGTCGCACCGGTCTTGCGCGCCATCACGAAGCGGCCGGCCAGGGCCGCCACGACCAGCGCGGCCACGCCGGCCAGGATCCACAACGTGCGCCTGTTCATGAAGCAGTCGGCGCGGCCGCCGGGGTGCGCACTTCCAGGCCGCGCAGCACGAGGTCGAGGTGGGTGTTGAGCACCAGCGTCGGATCGACATCGACGCCGCCCCTGACCGGGCAACAGCCGAAGGAATGGCGATGGATGGCCATGAAGATGATCGGCGCCATCAGCGCGTGCGCCACCTCGTGCAGCGGCATCGGGCGGAACTCGCCGCGCTCGATGCCGCGTTGCACGCAGCGCGTGAACAGGCGGTCGGCCGGCACGATGACCTCGTCGGTGTAGAACTGCGCCAGCTCGGGGAAGTTGCGCACCTCCGACAGCACGATCTTGTGGATGCCGGCGGCCGGCGTTGCACCCACGCGCTGCCACCAGGTGTGCAGCAGGTGCGACAGCAGTTCCGAACTGCTGCCCTCGAACTGGCTGGCGGTTTCTTCGCCCTCGGCAATCAGGCTCGACAGGTTGTGCCGCACCACGGCCTTGAACAGCTCTTCCTTGCTCGGGTAGTAGAGGTACAGCGTGCCCTTGGAGACACCGGCTCGCTGCGCGACTTCTTCAGCGCGCGAGGCGGCAAAGCCCTTTTCCACGAACAGCGCCAGCGCGGCCTCGAGCAGTTCTTGCGGGCGTGCTTCCTTGCGGCGCTGTCGAACGCCGGCTTCGGCCGGGGGGGTGGGGGCACTCATCTTTAATGACTGACTGGTCAGTAAGTTTAGTCGCGAGGGCCTGAGCGGGTCAAGCGTCGACCTAGAATTGTGGTCTCATGCTGCACCGCATCCGTCGTTCGTCCCTGGCCCTGCCGGCACTGTTGTGCGCGCTGGCGTTCGCCGCGCTCGTGGTCATCGGCTGCGCCGGTTTCGGCGGCCCGCCCACGGTGACGCTGCGGCCCGGCGACATCCAGGCCCTGATGCAAAAGCACTTCCCGCAAGAGCGGCGCCTGCTCGAAGTCCTGGACGTGACGATCGCCGCGCCGCGCACGCGCTTGCTGCCCGAGAGCAACCGCCTGGGCGTGGTGCTGGACGTCCAGGCCCGCGACCGTGTCTTTGGCGGCAGCCGCCAAGGCCGCCTCGACTTCGACGCCGCGCTGCGCTGGGAACCCCGCGACCAGACCGTGCGCATGACCCAGGTGCGCGTGCAGGACCTGAGCCTGGACCCCGAAGGCAGCGCCACGCGCTCGCGGGCCGAGCGCCTGGGTGCTGCGGCGGTTGAACGCCTGCTCGAGGACTTGAGCCTGTACCAGCTGCGCGGCGAGCCCGCGGCGCGCATGCAGCAGCGCGGCGTGGTGCCGACGGCGGTGACGGTGACGTCGCGCGGGGTGGAAATCACGTTCGAGGCGCTGCCGCGCTGAAGCGCGGGCTGTGACGGGGCGGCACGCTGCCGCGGC
This sequence comes from Rubrivivax sp., assembly GCA_031392695.1. Lineage (GTDB taxonomy): Bacteria > Pseudomonadota > Gammaproteobacteria > Burkholderiales > Burkholderiaceae_C > Rubrivivax. The sequence goes on along the minus strand of JANMVM010000356.1, from coordinate 8,397 downwards.
TGGCTATCATCCGCCGCCGCCCAGGCACGCCACTGAAAGCCCGCTTCCTTGGACCCGATCCTGCTCATCAAGGCCGCCCTCATGGGCGTGGTGGAGGGGCTCACCGAGTTCCTGCCCATTTCTTCCACCGGGCACCTCATCCTCACCGGTTCATTGATCCGTTTCACCGGCGAAGCGGCCAAGGTTTTCGACGTCGCGATCCAGAGCGGCGCCATGCTCGCCGTGGTGTGGGAATACCGGCACAAGCTGCTCGCCACGCTGCGCGGCGTCAGGCACGACGCGGTGGCGCAGCGCTTCGTGCGCAATCTGCTGGTGGCCTTCATGCCGGCCGCGGTGCTCGGGCTGGCGTTTGGCAAGATCGTCAAGGCGCACCTCTTCCACCCGGTGCCGGTGGCGCTGGCTTTCATCGTCGGCGGCTTCATCATCCTGGCCGTCGAGGCCTGGCACCGGCGGCGCTTCGGCGAGCGCGACACGCTGGGCACGCGCCGCGCCCGCGTCGAATCGGTCGACGAGATGAGCGCGGCCGACGCCTTCAAGGTCGGCTGCATGCAGTGCCTGGCCCTGATCCCGGGCACCAGCCGCTCGGGTGCGACGATCATCGGCGCCATGGTGTTCGGCTTCTCGCGCCGCTGCGCCACCGAATTCAGCTTCTACCTGGGCATCCCGACGCTGATGGCCGCCGGCGCCTACTCGGTTTGGAAGGATCGCGCCAACCTGCACGCCGGCGACCTGCCGATGTTCGCGGTGGGCACGGTGGTGGCGTTCTTCAGTGCGCTGCTGTGCATCCGCTGGCTCATCCGCTACGTCTCGACGCACGACTTCACGGCCTTTGCCTGGTACCGCATCGTCTTCGGCGCCGTGGTGCTGCTCACCGCCTGGACGGGCTGGGTCACCTGGGCCGCGTGAACAGCAGGTCCCACACGCCGTGGCCGAGCTTGAGGCCCCGGTCTTCGAACTTGGTCAGCGGCCGCCAGGCGGGCCGGGGCGCATAACCCGCGGCAGTGTTGACCAGGCCCGGCTCGGCCTGCAGCACCTCCAGCATCTGCACCGCGTAGGGTTCCCAGTCGGTGGCGCAGTGCAGGTAGCCGCCGGGCGCCAGGTGCTGCACCAGCTGGGCCACGAAGGGCGCTTGGATGAGGCGCCGCTTGTTGTGCTTCTTCTTGTGCCAGGGGTCTGGAAACCAGATGTGCACGCCGGCCAGCGAGGCCGGCTCGATCATCTGCGCCAGTACCTCCACGGCGTCGTGCTGCACGATGCGCAGGTTGGCCAGCTGCTGCTCGCCGATGCGCTTGAGCAGCGCGCCCACGCCGGGCGGATGGACCTCGATGGCGATGAAATCGGTGCCCGGCTGTGCCGCGGCCACCTCGGCCGTCGCACCGCCCATGCCGAAGCCGATTTCCAGCACGCGCGGCGCGCTGCGGCCGAAGGTGGCGCCCAGATCGAGCCGCCGCGCCTCGAAGGACAGGATGTAGCGCGGGCCGAGCTCAAGCAGCGCGCGTTGCTGGCCGGGGCCGATGCGACCCGGCCGCACCACGAAGCTGCGAATCGGGCGGCGCCGGGGTGTGGCAGGTGGCGCGGGAGGCGCCGGCGGCAGTGAGTGAGGGTCGTCCATCGGGCCGCGATTGTGCCTGCCGCGGCGCCGGCACAATGCGCCGGACATGGTGCGAGCGCCGATCGACTTCCACCGCAGCGGCAGCCCGGCCGCGGCGCTGGCGATACTCGTCTTCGCCACTGCCGGGCCGGCCGCGGCGGGCCCCTGGGAGGCCACCACGCGCCAGGGCCTCACGGTGCGCATCACGCAGGATAGCTTCCGCGCCCGCGATGCCTATCTGCTGGAGCGGGTCTACCCCGACGGCACGCCCGATGCCGGGTTCGGCCAGCAGGGCCAGCAGGGTCAGACGCGATTCACGCTCGGCCCCGACAACGAAGGCCCGGCCGCGCTGCAGCTCGACAGCCTCGGCCGGCCTTGGGTGGCCGGCGCATCGGCCGGGCCCGGCGACACGCTGCAGGCAGTCGTGCTGCGCTTCCTGCCCAGCGGCTTGCCAGACCCGTCCTACGGCGACGGCGGACGCTCGGCCAACGCACCGGGCGGGCGGCGCGCGCGCGCACTGGACCTGGCACCCCAGGCCGACGGCAGCACCTTCGTCGCCGGCCAGGTACTCGACAGCCAGGGGCAGGAGCGCACGGGATGGTGGCGCCTGGGCGCCGACGGGCGTGTGGACAACCGCTTCGGCCTCGGCGGCCTGTGGATCGACGAGGGCGGCGGCAGCACCGACGTGCTGTCGCTGAGCGCCGGCGCTGATGGCAGCCTGGCCCTGGCGCTGCGCCGGGGCGAAGGCGCCAGCGCGCAACTCGAAGCCTGGGTGCTGGCGCCGGGCGCGACGGCGCCAGCGTTGGCGATGAAGGCCGATGACGCGGCGGCGGCGCGGCTGTCGTGGCGCGACGGCCAGTGGCAGTGGACGCGCGCTGCTGAGCCACTGTCGAGCGCCGGCCCTGCCGCGCCTGCGGCGAGCGTCGCCACGCGAGCTGCGGCCGGCGGCGCCGGGCCGGCGTCGGTGGCCCAAGCACCCGCTGCCGGGCTGGCTCCGGCGCGGCCCGGGCAGCCCGTGGCAGTCGGCAACCGGGTGGGCTGGGCTGCCCTGGGCGTGGCCTGCATGGCGGCGCTGGGGGCGGGCCTGATGTGGCTGCGGCGGGCCCGCGCCACCGCGCGGGGGCCGCAGTAACAAGTCGCAGCAACCGAGGGACTTCTCGGGTCTGGCCGCTGCCGCTGTCTGGTAGCTTGCGTCACCCTGTCCTGGGCGGCGTTGCTTGTCACTCAGACGACCGTTCAACACTTGATCCGGAGGATTCATGCCAGGCCTGCGCCCCTCGTCCCTGCTCCTCGCCCTGTTCGCCACCAGCGCGTTCAATGCCCACAGCCAGAGCGCCGTCGCGCTCGAACACCGCAAGGTCGACCTCATCGTCGCGTCCGAGCGCAACGACGTCTCACCGCCGCTGCGCGACATGGCGGCGATCCCGCCGGCCACGGCACGCCGCGGCCGCCCCGTGCGCGAGCACCGCATCCCCTTCGATGACGGCCCGGAGCTCGACGCCGACCCCTTGCTGGGCAGCTCGCAGGGCCGCAGTGCCAGCGCCGCCACGGCGCTGGCAACGCCGACGCTGGGCACCGGTGTCGACGGCGTGGGCCAGGGCTTCAGCGGGCCCGCCGGCACGATGGTCGTCAACTCCGCACCGCCCGACACCACCGGCGCCGTGGGTGCGACGCAGTTCGTGCAGTGGGTCAACACCGCCTTTGCCGTCTTCGACAAGACCACCAAGGCCGCTGTCTACGGCCCCGCCGACGGCAAGAGCCTGTGGGCCGGCTTCGGCGGCCCCTGCGAGACGCGCAACGACGGCGACCCCGTGGTGCATTACGACAAGCGGGCCAACCGCTGTGTCGTCTCGCAGTTCTCGGTGCCGGGCGGCACCGCGGGCTACTGGCAGTGCATTGCGGTGTCGACCAGCAGCGACGCCACCGGCACCTGGAACCGCTATGCCTTCCAGTACGCGCAGTTCAACGACTTCCCGAAGCTGGGCGTGTGGCCCGACGCCTACTACGTCAGCTACAACATGTTCACGAGCAGCTTCCAGGGCTCGACGGTGTGCGCCATCGACCGCGCCAAGATGCTGGCCGGCCAGCCGGCGACGCAGCAATGCATCAAGCTGGCCTCGAGCTACGGCTCGACGCTGCCGGCCGACCTCGACGGCCCCGCACCGGCCGCCGGCACGCCCAACTATGTCGTGGCGCGCTCGACCAACTCGATCAACCTGTGGCGCTTCAGCGTCAACTGGACGACGCCGGCCAGCACCACGCTCAGCGGTCCGGTCAACGTGCCGGTGGCAGCCTACAGCGCGGCCTGCAGCGGCGGCAACTGCGTCACCCAGCCGGGCACGCAGAACAAGCTCGACTCGCTGGCCGACCGGCTGAACTTCCGCGCCGCCTACCGCACGCTCAACGGCGGCACGCTGGTCATCAACCAGGCCGTAAGCACCGGCAGCAAGCGCACCTCGCTGGCCGCGGTGCGCTGGTACGAGCTGCGCAACGTCGCGCCCACCGGCACGCCCACGGTGGCCAACCAGGGCACCTTCGGCGGCGGTGACGGTGTCCATCGCTGGATGGGCTCGATCGCCCAGGACAAGCTGGGCAACATCGCGGTGTCGTACAGCGCCTCGGGCACGGCGGTCTACCCGTCGCTGCGCATGGCCAGCCGCGTGCCCACCGACGCCGCCGGCACGCTCAAGGACGAAACCGTGCTGAAGGCCGGCAGCGGCTCGCAGACCGGCAGCCTGACGCGCTGGGGCGACTACTCGCAGATCTCGGTCGACCCGGTGGACGATTGCACCTTCTGGGCCACCAACGAGTACATCAAGACCAACGGCTCCTTCAACTGGAACACCTGGATCAGCTCCTTCAAGCTGCCTGGCTGCCTCTGACGACGTGCCCTTGCCGAGCCCCACGGGGCCTGCCGCGCCCCTGGGGCGGCAGGCCTTTTTCCGGGCCCGGTGCGGCCCGGCATCAGCGATAGAATCGGCAGCGCTGCGGGTGTAGTTCAATGGTAGAACGGCAGCTTCCCAAGCTTCATACAGGGGTTCGATTCCCCTCACCCGCTCCACCCTCCACCCTCCATCCTTCGAGCCCGCCCGCCGGCGGCGTGCCGGAGGCAGGGCACGCGAGGGCACCGCAGCGGCTTCAAGATCACGATGTCGACACAGCCACTCTCGGTCCTGCTGCTCGCGCCCGATGCTGAGCTCCAGGCGGCGCTGCAGGCCGCCGGATGCGTGGTCTCGCTGGATGCGGTGCTGTCGCGCTCGCGCGAGCACGACGCCGTGCTGTTGCGAGCACCGACGCGTGCGGCGCTGCTGGACTGGGCGGCGCAGCCAGGCCTGACGCAAGCCGCCTTCGACAGCGCCGTGGTGCTGGTGGCCGGCGTCACCGACGAGGGCGCCGAAACGGCGCTGCTGCAGCGCGGCGTCGAAGCCATCGTGGCGCCGTCCGACAGCGCGACGCTGCTGCGTACGCTGCGTCATGCCGTCGAGCGCAAGCGCCTGGAGCGCGCGGCGCGCACCGCCTACGCCACCGACCTGGCCACCGGGCTGCCGCACCAGGCGCAGTTGGTGGAGCACATGACGCAGCTGCTGGCGCTGCGCGAGCGCGAGCCGGTGCCGATGGTGCTGCTCGTGCTGCGCGTCGACGGCTTCGCGCAGGCGGCGGCGCGGCTGGGCGAAGAGTCGGGCAATGTGCTGCGCCGCAAGGTGGCGGTGCGCTTGCGCTCGGCGCTGCGCGCCAGCGACGTCGTGGCCGCCATCGGCCCCGATGCCTTTGGTGTGTTGCTGGGCCGCCTCGAAGCCAAGTCCGACGGCGAGCGCGTGGCCGCCAAGCTGGTGCGCGCGCTGCAGCAGCCGATCCTGGTGGCGGGCCAGCCCTGCAGCGTGGCTGCGGTGGTGGGCCTGGCGCAGTACCCGGAGCATGGCAAGGACGCGCAATCGCTGCTGCAACGGGCCAGTGCGCAGGCCGGGTCGGTGGCCACGCTCGGGGCCGAGGGCTTTGCCGCGCCGGTGCACCGCAGCGACGCGGCGGCCAACGACGGCGAAGCTTAGGCTGCGGCGCCGCTCAGCCGGCGCGCCAGCTCGCCAGCAGCGCGTCCGCGACCTCGATGCCCTCGGCCTCGGCCTGCAGGCGCAAGGCCTCGCGGCGCGCCCCCGGCAGCCGCACGCCTTCGTCGCTGAGCATCTCGGCCACCAGCACCTCGATGCGGTCGAGGAAGCGATCGCGACCGGCCAGCGCGCCGGGGTCGATGACGATGAAGGCCTGCCCGATGCCCGGGCGGTTGCCCTCGCCGACGAAGAAGCTCGAGGCCTCGAAGCCGAAGCGCGCGCCGATGACCGCGCTGACCAGCAACTCGACCACCAGCGCGAGCATCGCACCCTTGGGCGAGGAGGCCGCGCCGATGGGCAGCATCGAGCCGCCCAGGCCGGCCCGGGCGTCGGTGGTGGGCCGGCCCTCGGCGTCCAGTGCCCAGCCGGCGGGGATGGCGCGGCCTTCCTTGGCCGCCACCATGAGCTTGCCGCGTGCGACCTCGCTCAGACTGAGGTCGATCATGAGCGGGGCTGCGCCGCGGCGCGGGAACACGGCTGCCACCGGGTTGGTGCCGAAGATGGCGTGCCGGCCGCCCGCCGCCGGCATCGCCGCCGGTGAGTTGGCAAAGCCCAGCGCCACCAGGCCGGCTTCGGCCGCCGCGCGCAGGTGGTCGACGACCACGCCGCAATGGTGGCTGCGCACCACGCCGGCCATCACCACGCCCTGCGCCGGGGCCGCGGCCACGGCTTCGCGCAAGGCCAGATCGCAGGCCGGGAAGGCCAGGCCCTCGGCTGCATCGACGAGCAGCGCGCCGCCCCGGCGGTGCAGCAGCTGCGCCACCGCAGCGCCATCCACGCGGCCGTTGCGCAGATGGCTGGCGTATTGCGCGACGCGGCTCAGGCCGTGCGAGCCCAGGCCCTGGACTTCGGCCAGCACCAGGGCGCGCGCCGTGCTGTCGGCCATGGCGGTGCTGGCGCCAGCGGATTGCAGCGCCGCCGAGACCCGCGCCTGCAGCTCGGCGACGGGCAGCTTCATCGCAGGGCCTCGAGCACCTTGTCGGCGATCAGGAAACTCACGCGCTCGTTGCTCTCGGCCGAGACGCCGGCGATGTGAGGCGTCAACACCAGGTTGGGGCAGCCTTGGAAGTGTGGCGATGAAGGCAAGGGCTCGGCACCGAAGACGTCGATCGCGGCGCCGCCCAGGTGCCCGCCCTTCAGCGCTGCTGCCAGCGCCACTTCGTCGACGATGCCGCCGCGTGCCGTGTTGATGAGCACGGCGCCGCGTTTCATCGACGCGATGCGTTCGGCGTTGAACAGGCCCCGCGTGCTGTCGACCAACGGCACGTGCAGGCTGACGACGTCGCTCATCGCGATAACCTCATCCAGGCCGGTGCAACGCACGCCATGCTCGGCGAAGGCCGGGTGGTCGTCGTCCATCAGCGCGTCGAAGGCCGTCACCTGCATGCCCAGGCCGCGCGCCAGACCGGCCGTGAGCTGGCCGATCGAACCGAACCCCACCAAGCCCAGCGTCTTGCCGGCGGTCTCGCGACCGTTGGACAAAGGCGTGCGCGGCCACTGGCCTGCGGCGACGGCGGCCGTCGACTGGTAGGCGCCGCGCAGCAGCAGCATGGCGGTGGCCACGACGTATTCGGCCACGCTCAGCGCATTCGCACCGGTGGCCGCAATGACCAGCATGCCGCGCGACTCGCAGGCCGCCACGTCGATGTTGTCCAGGCCCACGCCCAGACGCCCCACCACTTTGCACTTGCCCAGCGCCGCCAGCAGCTCGCCGCGCACCTGCGTGCGGTTGCGCACGACGAAGGCGTCGGCGCGGGCGGCCTCGACGAGCAGTCGCGGCGCATCGTCCACCAGGGCCGGGTCGTAGAGCACCTCGTGCGCCGCCTGCAGCTGCGCCACGGCGCGGCTGTCCATGAATTCGGTGATGACGATGCGCGCCATGGTCGTGGCTGCCTCAGGCGCTTTCGAACAGGCGGGTCAGCACGAACTCGCGGTGGCCCAGCGCCTCGGCCGCCGTCAGGCGCCCGTTGGCGGTGCGCAGCATGCACTCGAGCAGCTTGTCGCCGGCCTGGTCGAGCGTGATCTGGCGCTGCAGCAGGCCCGAGCTGTCGACGTCGACGTGCTCGCTCATCAGGCGCACGGTGCGCGGGTTGGCGCAGATCTTGATCACCGGCAGGATCGGGTTGCCGATGACGTTGCCCTGGCCGGTGGGGAAGAAGTGCACGGCGTAGCCCGATGCGGCGCACAGCGTCACCATCTCGGCTGCAGCGCTGGACGAGTCCATGAACCACAGGCCGGGATGGGTGGGCATCTCGGCCTTGTCGATGACGCCGTCGACGGTGCACTTCTTGCCGATCTTCTGGATGTTGCCCAGCGCCTTCTCTTCGATCGTCGTCAGGCCGCCGGCGATGTTGCCCTTGGTCGGCTGGCTGTCCGACAAGTCGCTGGTCTTGTGGCGGTTGATGACGTCCTGGTAGCGATTGAACATGAACATGAACTGCTCGCGGACCTTGTCGTTGGCGCAGCGCGCAGCAACGATCTGTTCGCCGCCGGTGAGTTCGGTGGTCTCGCCGAAGCACAGTGTGCTGCCCAGCGCATGCAGCTTGTCGAAGGCGTCACCCACGGTGGGGTTGGCGCCGCAGCCGCTGGTGGTGTCGCTTTCGCCGCACTTGGTGCTGACCCACAGCTCGTGGATCGGGCAGGCCTCGCGCTGCTTCTCGCTGGCCCACTGCACGTACTCGCGCGCGGCCTTGCTGGCGCGCA
>JANMVM010000325.1:0-4534 GCA_031392695.1 Rubrivivax sp. | reverse complement strand
GTCGTTCGCATCACGATCAACCGGCCCGAGGTCTACAACGCCTTCCGCAACCAGACCCTCGAAGAGCTGATCGACGCGCTGCGCCGTGCAGATGAAGAACGCAGTGCCAACGTGATGGTGCTGGCCGGCGCCGGCGACAAGTCTTTCTGCACTGGCGGCGACCAGAAGGTGCACTTGAGCGAAGACGGCCTCTACGGCCCGCGTGGCACGGTCGGCATGCCGATCGAGGAGATGCAGACGGCGCTGCGCGACCTGCGCAAGGTGTCGATCGCCAAGGTGCAAGGCTTTGCGATCGGCGGCGGGAATGTTTTCGCCACCATCTGCGACCTGACGATCGCCAGCGAAAAGGCCACCTTCGGCCAGGTCGGCCCCAAGGTCGGGTCGGCCGACCCGGGCTGGGGCACGGCCTACCTGGCGCGCATCGTGGGCGAGAAGAAAGCGCGCGAGATCTGGTTCCTGTGCCGCAAGTACAGCGCCGCCGAAGCTGCAGCGATGGGCCTCGTGAACAAGGTCGTGCCGCATGACCAGCTCGACGCCGAGGTCGACCAATGGTGCAAGGAAATCAACGAGATGAGCCCGACCGCGCTGACCATCGTCAAGCGCTCTTTCGCCGCCGACAGCGAAAGCATCCGAGGCATCAGCTTCCAGGGCATCCAGACCGTCAAGCATTACTACCAGACCGAAGAATCGAAGGAAGGCGTGCGCGCGTTCAACGAACGCCGCAAGCCCGACTTCAAGAAATTCGTCAGCTGACATGAGCGCAGCGCCGGGCCGCCCCAAGCAAGCGACATCCCCCCGGGGGATCGGTGGCTGTACTCGGCCGCCCAGGGGCTGAAGTGCACGAGCCGATCCGCACCACGCTGGGCGCCGATGGCGTGCTGGTCGCCACCATCGACATGGCCGGGCGCGCGACGAACGTCTTCTCGGCCGAGTTGATGGACGCGCTGGACGCGCTGATGGACCGTGTCGACAGCGACCCGGCGGTGCAGAGCTGCGTCATCACGTCAGGCAAGGCCAGCTTCCTGGCCGGCGCAGACCTGGTGATGGTGCGTGGATACTGCGCCCCCGCGCGCCCTGCGCGCCCTGCGCGCGGGGGCGACGCTGCGGCGAGCGCTACACACGAGCAGATGTTCGCGATGTGCGGCCGCCTGGGCCAACAGTTCGTGCGGCTGGAGGCATCGGCCAAGCCCTGGGTCGCGGCAGTCAACGGCCTGGCATTGGGCGGCGGACTCGAACTGGCACTGGCCTGCCGCATGCGCATCGTCGCCGACGACCCCCGGCTGCAGCTCGGTGTGCCCGAGGTGCGCTGGGGCCTGCTGCCGGGCGCCGGTGGCACGCAGCGCCTGCCAAGGCTGGCCGGATTCGAGCCGGCGATGAAGATGCTGCTCAGCGGCCGGTCGATAGACCCCGCCACCGCGCTGCGCCTGGGCCTCTTTGCTGCTGCGCTGCCGGTGGCCGAGTTGGTGGAACAAGCACGGGCGATGGCGCGTGCGCAGCACGGCAACCCGTACGACGAACAGCAGAAGTTTCGTTACCTGGATCAGGTCGACGTGCCGGCGCACAACGACGCGACGGCGCAGGCAGTGGCCGCGAAACACGGCGTCGACGCCGAGACCTTCGAGCTCTACCCCGCCTACGGCGCGATCGTCGACAGCGTGTTGAAAGGCGCGCGCCAACCGCTGGCCGAAGCCACATCTATCGAGATGAACCAGTTCCTGCGCCTGATGTTCAGTCCGGTGGCCGGCAGCATGGTGCGCACGCTGTTCCTCGAGCGGCTGCCCGCCGAACGCGAACTGGCCGCGCCGGCGGACATGTTGCTGGAGCGACTGGCGGTCGGCCAGCTCGGTTCCGCATGGATCGACGCGCTGTCGAAAGTCAAGTTGCTGCAGGCTGCCGACCCGCTGCTGCCGGCCGATTCGATCGAACTCATTGACGCGCGCGGCGGCCGGCACAAGATCAGGGTCCACGCGCTGGTCGACACGGCTGACGGTCCCTGCGCCGTCCTGCCACCGCCCGGCCCGTATGGCCGTGTGATGGAGATCGTCGGTGCCGACAACGGCACCGCAGCCGCGTTGGCGGCCTTGGCCGCACGCATGGGGACAGTGGCCTGGCGCACGCCGGGCCCGCGGTCGGTGCAGCAGCAGCTGCACGGCCTGACGCTCGAACAGCAGGTGCCGATCGCCACCGCCTGTGCCGCGGGTCCCGGGGCCGGCGACCCGGCGTTCCTGGACGTGGCCACCTGCCTGTCCGGCGTAACGCCCGCATGGAGTGGTGGCCCGCTGACGTGGCAGCGCACACAAGGCGCATGACCAACCGCGGCCACATCGGTTTCACCTCCGCGCCAACGACGGTCCCCGTCGACGCCTGGCGAGTCAAGCTGTTCTGCCAGGCCGTCGGCGAGACCGACCCGGTCTACTGGGACGAGCCTGCAGCCCGCGCCGCCGGCCATCCGGCCTGCCCGCTGCCGCCGACCTACCTGAAGGCGATCGAAGGCGAGCATTTCAGCAGCGCGGCGCTGATGCAGCGCTTGCAGGTGCCACTGGCGGGCGTGCTGCATGCAGAGCAGGCCTTTGAGCATCACGCGCCGGTCCATGTCGGCGACCGTGTCGAGGTCAGCCGCGAGCTCATCGACATCGCCCCCAAGAAAGGCGGCGCCATGACCCTCATCGTCGTCGACACGCGCTACCGCGTAGGGGCGCTGCTCGTCGCCAGTAGCCGGCAGACGATCCTGGTGCGCCAGCGGCCGGCCGCGCCATGACCTTGCCGCCGACATTGACGCTTCGCTGCGGCCCCGTCACCGCCGTCGACCTGGCCCTCTTTGCTGCGGCTTCGGGAGACCACAACCCGCTGCACCTCGACGCCGACAACGCACGCCGGGCCGGCTTCGAACGGCCGCTGGTGCACGGCATGTTCACGATGGCCAACGCCGCGCGAATGTTTACGCAGGCCTTCGGCGCCGGCCGCCTGCTGACGCTGCAGACCCGCTTCACCGGCGTTGCGCTGCTCGGCGACACGTTGCTGTTCGAAGCGACGCTGCTCGACGCGACAACCGGGGACTACAGCCTGTCTGCACACACCGACGGCGGCACGCAACTGGTCAGCGGCAGCGCCCGCGTGGCACTGGCGCGTCTTGCAGACCTGTCGCGCAAGTGACGCTGCATCAAGGTTCCTCCGGAGTTGCAGCGCGCGGCCCTTCGGTATAGTACACATGCGTACCATGTGCACCTTGCGCTGAGGTGCAAGGCGCGCGTTGGAGGATAACGATGGCAGGCTGCTGGTTCGAGGAATTCGCCGTCGGGCAGACGTTTGATCACGAGATTCGGCGCACGGTGACCGAAGCCGACAACATCGGGTTCTGCAGCGCTACCTACAACCCGGCGGCGATCCACATCGACGCCGAGTACTGCAAAAGCACCGAATTCGGCCGCCCGCTCGTCAACAGCATCTTTACGCTGGGCCTCGTGATCGGCCTGTCGGTGCAGGAAACGACACTCGGCACGACGGTGGCCAACCTCGGCATGACCGACACACGCTTCCCGTTCCCGGTCTTTCACGGCGACACCGTGCGTTCGCGCACGACGGTGAAGGATTTGCGTGCGAGCAAGTCACGGCCCAACGCCGGCATCGTGACCTTTGTGCACCAGGGTTTCAACCAGCGCGACGAAGAAGTCTGCACGACCGTTCGGCAGGCGCTGATGCTGAGGAAACCATCGTGAAGCTGCGCTCGATGCTGTTCGTGCCTGCGGACAGCGAACGCAAGCTCGCCAAGGCGCTGGGCTCACCGGCCGACGCGCTGATCCTCGACCTGGAAGATTCGGTGGCCGAAGCGCGCAAGGTCGGCGCACGCACCACGGCGGCCGAATTCATCACGGCGCAGTCGGCCCGGCTGAACGCGCGTCTCTTCGTTCGCATCAATCCGCTCGACACCGCGCTGGCGATGGGCGACCTCGCTGCCGTGGTCGTGCCGGGGCTGGCCGGCATCATGCTGCCCAAGACCCACAGCGCTGCCGACATCGTCCGCCTCGGCCATGGCCTGGACGCGCTCGAAGCACGCGCCGGCTTGGCGCCTGGCAGCGTCAAGATCGTGCCGGTGGCCACCGAAACGCCACAGGCGATGCTGAACATGCAAAGCTTCGCCGGCGCCGTCGACAAGCTGGCGCGGCTGGCCGGCGTGACATGGGGCGCCGAAGACCTGTCGTCGGCGATTGGCGCGGTGTCGAACCGCGAACTGGATGGGGAAGTGGATGGCGAAATGAGCGGCGACTGGTCGCCGCTGTACCTGCTTGCCAATTCGCTGTGCCTGTGCGCTGCGGCGTCCGCCGGGGTGCCGGCGATCGACACACTGCATGCCGACTTCCGCGATGCTGCGGGCCTGGCGTCCGCCGGCCGCGATTCGCGCCGCCGCGGCTTCCGCGGCCGCCTCGCGATCCATCCCGATCAGGTGGCGATCATCAATGAGGCGTACTCGCCGAGCGCGGCCGAACGCGCGCATGCGCAGCGCATCGTCGATGCATTTGCCGCCCAGCCCGACGCT
>JANMVM010000321.1:0-3313 GCA_031392695.1 Rubrivivax sp. | reverse complement strand
CCGGCCTGTTTGGAACGGTACAGCGCCGCGTCGGCGGCGGCGACGAGGCTGCCTGCATCGTCACCCGGCAGGCAGGCCGCCACGCCGGCCGAGATCGTCACCGTCGCGATCGTCTCCTGGGTGCCGCGCTTGCGGATCCTGGTGGCACTCACCAGGGCCCGCGCCGCCTGCGCCAGCTGCGTCGCCTGCACCAGGGTGGCGTCGGCCATGAACACGGCAAACTCTTCGCCACCCACGCGCGCCACTGCCAGGCCCGGCCCCTCGGCCAGGCGCTTGAGCAGTTGCGCCAGGGTCTGGATCACGGTGTCGCCCACCGGGTGGCCGTAGGTGTCGTTGATGACCTTGAAGTGGTCGATGTCGACCATCACCAGGCAATGGGCGCGGCCGGCGGCTGCCGGCCGGCCGAGCGCTTTGCGCACGGCCTCGTCGAAGCCCTTGCGGTTGAGCACCTGGCTCAGCGGGTCGGTGATGGCTTCGACGCGCGAGCGGTCCAGCGCCTGGCGCAGGCGTTCGATCTCGGACTGGCTGTCGGCCACCGTGCGCGCCATCTCGGCCACCGCGTGCTGCATGCGGTTGGTGCCCGCGGCGGCGTCGCTCAGCCGCGGCGTCAGCGCCGGTGAAGTCTTCGAGCCGTCTTCGGCCTTGAGCGCGCGCGACAGGCCTTCGAGCTGGCTGCTGTAGACGTCGGCGTCACGTCCGGTGGCGGCGGCCTGCTCTGCCACCGCGCTCATGACCTTCTCGAACTGGCCCTGCACCTGCTTGGAAGCCTCGTCGTCGGGCTCGGCGACATGGTCGCGGTGGAGCTGGTCGATGAGCTCGGTCGTGAACTGGGGCTGTGTCAGACGCGCTTGCTCCAGCGCCCGCGACAAGGCCGGGTTGATGCCGGCAAAGTGCTCGTACCAAACGGCAAACGAGGCCGGGTGGAACGGCGCCAGGTGCTGCCCCATCTCGGCGATCACGCGTTTGAGCAGCGCAGCGCTTTCTTCGCGGGTCTGGACGTACGGCATGGGCATGGGCAATCAACTGGCGGCGCGGCCGCGGGCAGGACAGAGTCTGGGTTTGAGCCGCGCTCCCATGCCGGCTTCATGGGCCGACAGTGTGCCGTCGATCGGGCCCGAGATGCAAACCATTGTGCGGCGGCAGCAAATTCAGACACGAATGTAGATGCGCCGCTGGTCGAGCCACCAGGCCACGCCGGCGTAAATGCAGAGCTGGGCGATCGCATAGAGCAGCGATCCCCAGCGCGCATCCGGGCCCAGGCCGGCAAAGACCGTCTGGTAGAGCCAGGGCAGCGGGCTCGTCCACAGCGGCGCGCCCTGGGCGTCGACCCCGACCTGCCAGCGCGCCAGCGCCAGCACGCGCGGCACCAGGCCGCTGAGCACGAAGACGAAGAGCGCGTTCCTGCCGAAGACTTCGAGGCAACGCACCCAGCCCAGCCAGCGCGACGGGCGCTGCTCGCCGTCCAGCAGCTGCATGCAGGTGGCCAGCGCCATCATCGCCAGGCCCGTGGTGTGCAGCACGTAGCTGCTGGTCCAGATCTTCTTGTTCAGCGGCAGGCTGAACTGCCACAGGTAGGCCAGCACCAGCAGCGCCGTGGCGCACACGAAGAGCGTGGCCACGCGCTCGGCCTGCGGCCGGTCGCTGACGACGATCTGGCCGGCCCACCAGCCCAGCAGCACCTGCGCGATGGCCGGCGCCGTGCTGGCCAGGCCCTCGGGGTCGAAAGGCATGCCCTCGCCCTGGTAGAGGTGGGCCGCACCGAGCAGTGCGCGGTCGACGGCGGTGCCGAACCAGCCCTGCAGGCTGTAGGGGTCGCCCGGCGCGCCCAGCGCCACGCAGGCCGCCCAGTAGCCCAGCAGCAGCGCTGCGGTGGCCCACAGCGCGCCACGGCGGCCGAGCGTCCAGACGATGACCGCCGCGGCGCCGAAGGCCAGCGCGATGCGCTGCAGCACGCCCATCAGGCGCAGCGTCTCGCCGCTGCGCAGCACAAGATCGCCGCCGGCGTCCCAGCGCACGAAGGGGGCGGCGTTGAGCAGCAGGCCGATGGCCAGGATGAGTCCGGTGCGCCGCGCCACGCGGCGCCAGAACACGGCAGCAGGCCCGGCCTGCAGCGCCGGCATGACGAGCGCCAGTGCGTTGCCGACGGCAAACAGGAAGAAGGGGAACACGAGGTCGGTGGCGGTGCAGCCATGCCAGGGCGCATGCGCCAGCGGCGGGAACAGCGCGCTCCAGCTGCCCGGGTTGTTGACGAGGATCATCAGCGCCACCGCGGCGCCGCGAAAGACGTCGAGTGAGCGCAGCCGGGCCAGCGGCGCCGTGCTCACTCCGGCGCTCACGTCAGCACTCAACGCAGCGCCGCGTGCACGCTGCCCTCGGCCGCCTGCAGCCGGCGCTCTGCCTCGGCCGCATCGACGCCCGCCTTGAGCATGACGATGGCGACCTTGACGCGCGCGCCGCTGGCGGCCAGCGCGGCCTGCGCTGCCGCTTCATCGGCGCCGCTGGCCAGCACGGTCAGGCGCAGCGCGCGCTGCACCAGCTTGGCGTTGCTGGCGCGCACGTCGACCATCAGGTTGCCGTAGACCTTGTGCAGCCGCACCATGACGCTGCTGCTGAAGGTGTTGAGCGCAATCTTCTGCGCCGTGCCGGCCTTCAGCCGCGTGCTGCCGCTGATGACCTCGGGCCCGGTGTCGAGCACGATGGCGATCTCGCAGGCCGCGGCCAGCGCGGCGCCGGGGTTGTTGACGATGCCGATGCTCAGCGCGCCGGCCGCGCGCGCCACGGCGGCCGCGCCCAGCGCGTAGGGCGTGCTGCCCGACGCGGCGAGCAGCAGCACAACGTCCTCGGCCATGGGCTGCAGCGCGCGCAGGTCGGCGCCGCCTTGCTCGGAGCTGTCCTCGGCGCCTTCGACGGCCGCGAACATCGCCGCCGGGCCGCCGGCAAGCAAGGCGGGCGCGCGGTCGCGCGGCCAGCCGAAGGTGGGGTGCAGCTCGACGCTGTCGAGCACGCCCAGGCGGCCGCTGGTGCCGGCGCCGACGGTGACGATGCGGCCGCCGGCGCGCAACCGCGGCACCGCGGCGTCCACCGCCCGCGCCAGCGCCGCGGCGGCCGCGCGCACTGCCAGCGCGGCCAGCGCCTGGTCGGCGACGAAGGCCTCGACCAGCCGCGCGGTGTCGTAGCGGTCGAGGTCCGGGTGCTCGGGATGGGGCTGTTCGGTGCGCAGGGAGCTCATCGGTGTCGCTTCGTGCTCAGGGCATGCGGATCAGGTGTTGCGGGCTCTGGTTGCCGACGCGGTCGACCGCGCTCACGGCCAGCA
>JANMVM010000299.1:0-4142 GCA_031392695.1 Rubrivivax sp. | reverse complement strand
GGCCCGTTTTCGACATCGCGCGGGTGCAGACCTTCGACCCGCCGGCGAGCCGGCGCGCGCAGTGGACGGCGGCGGCGCTGTTCCTGGCGGTGCTCGCGGCCACCAGCGTCTTTCTGTGGTTCGCGCACCGCTTCTCGGCGGCCGAGCAGGGGCTGGCCGCGGCGACCATCGTCGCGCTGCTGTGGCTGATCGGTACCCTCACCCAGCCGCGCCCGGGCGCCAAGCCACAGGCCCTGGCGGCATGACCGCCAAGGCCCCGGCGCCGGCCCTTTCGCTGCAGGACGTGGCCTGCACCTTCGTCGCCAACGACGACCCGTCGCAGCGCTACACCGCGGTGAGCGACGTCTCGCTGGCGGTGGCTGCGGGCGAGTTCGTCAGCGTCGTCGGCCCCACCGGCTGCGGCAAGAGCACGCTGCTCAACGTGGCCGCCGGGCTGCTGGCGCCCAGCACCGGCAGGGTGCAGGTGTTCGGCGTGCCGCTGGCGGGCATCAACACGCGCGCCGGCTACATGTTCCAGGCCGAGAGCTTGATGCCCTGGCGCACCGCGCTGGGCAACGTGATGGCGGGCCTCGAGTTCCGCGGTGTCGTCGATGCCCAGGCGCGCGCCGAAGCATGGCTGCGCCGCGTCGGCCTGGGCGGCTTCGGCCACCGCTACCCGCACCAGCTGTCGGGCGGCATGCGCAAGCGCACGAGCCTGGCACAGACGCTGGCGCTGGACCCCGACATCATCCTCATGGACGAGCCGTTCTCGGCACTCGACATCCAGACGCGGCAGTTGATGGAAAACGAAGTGCTGGATCTTTGGCAAGCCAGGAAGAAGGCGGTGCTGTTCATCACCCACGACCTCGACGAAGCCATCGCGATGAGCGACCGCGTGCTCATCCTCTCGGCCGGCCCGGCCAGCCACCCGATCGGCGAATTCACGATCGACATCGCGCGCCCGCGCGATGTCGCCGAGATCAAGACCAGCGCACGCTTCATCGAGCTGCACGCCGCCATCTGGGCCGTGCTGCGCGACGAGGTGCTCAAGGGCTACGCGCAGCAGTTGCAGGTCAAGCCGGCATGAAGGTCGGTGGCTGGACGCTGCGACTGTGGCAAGGCGCCCTGCTGCTGGCGCTGCTGCTGTTCTGGCACGCCATGACCCAGCCCGGCCTGCTGCCGAACTTCATGTTCGACAACGACCGCCAGGCCGCGTTCTTCTTCGGCGAGCCGCTCAAGGTGGCCGCGCGCATCGCGGCCTGGTTCGTGGTCGATGCCGACATCTACCGTCACCTCACGGTGACGCTCATCGAAACCCTGCTGGCCTTCGGCGTCGGCTCGGTGCTGGGCCTGGCCGCCGGGCTGTGGCTGGCGCTCAGCCCGCTGGCCAGCGCGGTGCTGGAGCCCTACATCAAGGCGCTCAACAGCATGCCGCGCATCATCCTGGCGCCGATCTTCAGCGTCTGGTTCGGCCTGGGCATCGCGAGCAAGGTGGCGCTCGGGGTGACGCTGGTGTTCTTCATCGTTTTCTTCAACGTCTACCAGGGCGTGAAGGAGGTCAGCCCGGTGGTGCTGGCCAATGCGCGCATGCTGGGCGCGAGCCAGAAGCAGCTGCTGCGCCACGTCTACCTGCCCAGCGCCACGAGCTGGGTGTTTTCGAGTCTGCACACCAGCGTCGGCCTGGCCTTCGTGGGTGCGGTGGTGGGCGAGTAC
The DNA here is from genome assembly GCA_031392695.1 of Rubrivivax sp. Lineage (GTDB taxonomy): Bacteria > Pseudomonadota > Gammaproteobacteria > Burkholderiales > Burkholderiaceae_C > Rubrivivax. The sequence continues at coordinate 2,450 of JANMVM010000299.1, read as the reverse complement.
CTGGGTTCGTCGCAAGGCGTGGGCTACCTCATCCTGCAAGCCGAGGGCAGCTTCGACATCAACACCGTGATGGCCGGCATCGTCGTGCTGACGGTGTTTGCGCTCGTGCTCGACGCTGCCGTCGGACGGGTCGAGAAGCGGCTGATGAAGTGGCAGCCGCGGGCGGGCGAGACCGAGAAGCTGTAGTGCGGCCGGCGGCCGGGGCGCTGCAGCCGCTCAGCGCGCGGCGCGGCCCGCATCGATGGCGAACATCAGGTCGTCCGCGGCGCGCAGGCGGCGGCAGATCTCGCGCCCCATGTTCATCTGGATGAGCGCAAACTGCGCGCAGTCGCGTTCGTAGAGTTCGTACAGGTCGCCGGGCCGGATCTCGATGGCGCGGCAGGCGTCCACCGCGTGCACCGAAGCGCTGCGCGGGTGCAGGTCCATCAGGGCCATTTCGCCGAAGCAGTCGCCAGGGCCGAATTCCTGCAGCAGGAACTGCTGGCCATCGCGGATGCGCGTCACCCGCACGTGGCCGGCCTCGAGCACGAACATGCCGGTGGGGCTGTCGCCTTCCCGGAAGAAGCACTCGCCGGTGGCCAGGCTGACCGGCTGCGCCCGCGCCACCAGGAACTCAAGCGTGGCCTCGCTGATGGCGCCGAAGATGGGCATGCCCTGGAGCAAGGCGATTCGCTCTGGGTTCACGCTCGATCTCCGATGCCTGGCAACTGCCGATGGTGGAGCGCCGCAATCCGCCGCCAGCGCGCAGGCTTCAAGCCGGCGGCGGCTCGACGAACAGCAGCGCCGGCTGCTCAAGGGTGCCGCGCAGGCACTGGATGAAGGCCGCGGCCTGCGCGCCGTCGACGACGCGGTGGTCGAAAGACGACGACAGGTTCATGAGCTGGCGCGCGACCATCGCGCCGTCGCGCACCGTCGGCCGCCACGCGATGCGGTTGACGCCGACGATCGCCACCTCGGGGTGGTTGATCACCGGCGTGGACATGATGCCGCCCAGCGCACCCAGGCTCGTGAGGGTGATGGTGGAGCCGCTCAAGTCGTCGCGCACCGCCTTGCCGCTGCGCGCCGCGCTGGCCAGGCGCTGGACTTCGGCGGCGTTGGCCCACAGGTCGTGGGCCTGCGCGTCGCGCAGCACGGGCACGATGAGGCCGGCGTCGGTCTGCGTGGCGATGCCGATGTGCACCGCCCTGTGCCGCGTCAGCACACCGGCCTCGTCGTCGAAGCGGGCGTTGACCTGCGGGAACTCGCGCACCGCGAGAGCGATGGCGCGGATCAGGAAGGCCAGCAGCGTCAAATGCCCGCGCGGCACGGCCCACTTCGCGTTCAGGCGCGAACGCAGGGCCTCAAGCTCGGTGACGTCGACTTCTTCGACATAGGTGTAGTGCGGGATGCGGCGCTTGGACTCCTGCATCTTCTGCGCGATCTTGCGCCGCAAGCCGACGATCTTGATCGTCTCGGTGGCCTCGTCCGGCGCCGTGGCACGGGCTGGGCCCGGCAGCGGCGGCAGATTGGGCGACACCCTGGGCGGCACCTGGGCCGCCGGTGCCGGACGCGGACCGCGCCGGGCCAGGTGAGCGTCCAGATCGGCCTGCATGACGCGGCCAGCGCTACCGCTGGCGGCCACGTCCTGCAAGTCGACGCCAAGCTCCCAGGCCCGCGCACGAACCGCGGGCGAGGCGATCGGGCGCTGCAGGGTTGCAAGCGCAGGGGCGGGCGCTGCCGGCGGCGCACGGGTGGCAGCGGGCAGGGCCGGCGACGGTGGTGCCGGCGTGGGCACAAGCGCATCGGCAGCCACTGGCGCGGCGCCCTCCAGCTCGATGCGGATCAGCTCCGCGCCGACGGCCATCATCTGGCCGACCTCGCCGCCCAGCGTCAGCACGGTGCCGGCCACCGGTGACGGGATCTCGACCGAGGCCTTGTCGGTCATGACGTCGGCCAGCACCTGGTCTTCGACCACCGCGTCACCGGGCGCGACGTGCCAGGCGACGAGCTCGACCTCGGCGATGCCTTCGCCGAGGTCGGGCATCTTGATGAGGTGCGTGTTCATGGGCGCACCCTACGGCCTGCGGCCGGTCCCGCCGAGCGGGAATGAGCCCTCGGGAGACCCTCGGTGCTCATGCCTCCAGCGCCCGCTTCATCGCCGCGGCGACGCGCGCCGGGCTTGGAAAGTAGGCCCATTCCAGCGCGTGCGGGTAGGGCGTGTCCCAGCCGGTGACGCGCTCGATCGGCGCTTCCAGGTGGTAGAAGCAGTGCTCCTGCACCAGCGCCACCAGTTCGGCGCCGAAGCCGCTGGTGCGCGTGGCCTCGTGCACGACGACGCAGCGGCCGGTCTTCTTCACCGAGGCCACCAGCGCCGGCAGGTCCAGCGGCCACAGGCTGCGCAGGTCGATGATCTCGGCGTCGATGCCGCTCTCGCGCGCCGCGGCCTCGGCGACGAAGACCATCGTGCCGTA
>JANMVM010000246.1:0-4561 GCA_031392695.1 Rubrivivax sp. | reverse complement strand
CCCAGCGAGGACAGTTTTTGCCGGGTTCGCAGGCCCATAGCCCTAGCTATGGGACAAGAACGCGGTGAAAAAATGGACCGCTGCGGCCACATTGCAGCCGACGCTCCCCGAGCCCGACAGGCTCCTAGACGGGCACGACGGTGGTGCCCTTCAGCCGCCGCAGCATGAAGCTGGTCTTGCAGTCTTGCACCGAAGGGTGCTTGAGCAGGCTGTCCATGAGGAAGCTCGAGTAGTGCGCCATGTCGCGCACCAGCACGCGCAGCAGGTAGTCCATCTCGCCGGTGAGGGCGGCACACTCCACCACCTCGGGCCAGGCCTGCACCGCGGCGGCAAAGGCGTCGATGGGGCTGCGCTGCTCGCTGTGCTTGGCCAGCCGCACGTTGATGTAGGCCGTCAGACCCAGGCCCACGCGCTCGGGCGCCACCAGAGCCACGTAACCCGCGATGACACCGCTTTCTTCGAGCCGCTTGACGCGCCGCAGCGTGGCACTGGCCGACAGGCCCACGCGTGCGGCCAGCTCGTCGTAAGTGCTTCTCCCTTGCGCCTGAAGGGCCTGAAGAATGCGTCGATCTATCGCATCCAGGCGGTCATCGGTCTCCATGTCGGTGATTCTTGCAGCTTTGCTGCGCGAACGGCAAGATTGGCGCCTGCACTTGCAGGCACCTTGCGCGGCGCCGGCCCTACAGTGCGCGATTGCTCTGATTCAGCACGAGGCGGCACATGCAATTCACTCCCTGGGACAACCCGATGGGCACCGATGGCTTCGAGTTCATCGAGTACGCCGCACCCGACCCCGTGGCCATGGGCGCGCTGTTCGAGCGCATGGGCTTTCAGGCCATTGCCAAGCACCGCCACAAGAACGTGCTGCTGTACCGGCAAGGCGGCATCAACTTCATCGTCAACGCTGAGCCGGATTCCTTCGCGCAGCGCTTCGCGCGCCTGCACGGGCCGAGCATCTGCGCCATCGCATTTCGCGTCCAGGACGTGCGCAAGGCCTATGAGCGCGCGCAGTCGCTGGGGGCCTGGGCTTACGCCGGCACCGCCGGCCCGGGCGAGTTGAACATCCCGGCCATCAAGGGCATCGGCGACTCGCTGATCTACCTCGTCGACCGCTGGCGCGGCAAGGGCGGCGCCAAGGACGGCGAGATCGGCAACATCGGCTTCTTCGACGTCGACTTCGAACCCCTGCCCGGCGCGCTGCTCAACCCCGCCGGCCATGGCCTGACCTACATCGACCACCTCACGCACAACGTGCACCGCGGTCGCATGAACGAGTGGGCCGGGTTCTATGAGCGCCTGTTCAACTTCCGCGAGGTGCGCTACTTCGACATCGAAGGCCAGGTCACCGGCGTCAAGAGCAAGGCCATGACGAGCCCGTGCGGCAAGATCCGCATCCCCATCAACGAAGAAGGCAACGAGAAGGCCGGGCAGATCCAGGAGTACCTGGACAAGTACCACGGCGAAGGCATCCAGCACATCGCGATGGGCGCCACCGATCTGCTCAAGACGGTGGACGCGCTGCGCGCCAGCGGCATCACGCTGCTCGACACCATCGACACCTACTACGAGCTCGTCGACAAGCGCATCCCGGGGCATGGCGAAAACGTGGCCGAGCTCAAGGCGCGCAAGATCCTCGTCGACGGCAAGGCCGGCGAGCTGCTGCTGCAGATCTTTTCCGAAAACCAGCTCGGCCCGATCTTCTTCGAGTTCATCCAGCGCAAGGGCGACCAGGGCTTCGGCGAAGGCAACTTCAAGGCGCTGTTCGAGAGCATCGAGCTCGACCAGATACGCCGCGGCGTGCTGAGCAAGGCGTGAGCGGGATGCCCGCGGTCGACTTCCACGACGGCGTCAACAAGGGCGTCGCTCCGGTGACCTATGGCGCCGGCGAGCGCCCACCGCGCGGCGACTACGGCCGCGCGAGCGCCGACTACACCTGCGCCCAAGACCACGCGCAATACAGCGCCGCCGATCACGACACCTACCGTCGTCTGTACACGCGGCAGTTGCAGCAGCTGCCGGGGCTGGCTTGCGACGAGTTCATCGCCGCCGTGCAGCAGCTGGGTGCGCCCGAGCACATTCCGCATTTCGACGCCGTGTCCGAGCGCCTGCTCAAGGCCACCTGCTGGCAGCTCGTGGGCGTACCGGGGCTGATCCCCGAGGAGGCCTTCTTTGCCCTGCTGGCGGCGCGCAAATTCCCGGTCACCGACTGGATCCGCAGGCCCGAAGAATTTGATTACGTCGTCGAGCCCGATGTCTTCCACGACCTGTTCGGCCATGTGCCGCTGCTCTTCAACCCGGTGTTCGCCGACTACATGCAGGCCTACGGTGCCGGTGGCATGAAGGCCAGCGGGCTCGATGCAGCCGAGTTGCTGGCGCGGCTGTACTGGTACACGGTGGAGTTCGGCCTCATCGCCACGCCGCAGGGCCTGCGTGCCTACGGGGCCGGCATCCTGAGTTCGGCCGGCGAATTGCGCCACAGCGTCAGCGCGCCGGGGGCCGAGCGGGTGGCCTTCGACCTGCAGCGCCTGATGCGCAGCCGCTACAAGATCGACACCTACCAGGCGACCTACTTCGTCATCGACAATTTCGACCAGCTCTTCAAGGCCACGGCGCCGGACTTCACGCCGGTGTACCGCGAAGTGCGCCAGCGCATCGCGGCCGACGGCGAAATCGAGGCCGGCCAGGTGCTGGCCGGCGAGCGCCGCTTCAGCGCGAACGCGCCGCTGTCGACTCCGGCCTGAGCCAGCGCTGGAGCTCGGCAAAGGGCGCTGCGTGGTCGGCCATGTGGACATGGGCCACGCCCGGCAGGTGGCGGTTGTCGGCGCCCGGCAGCGTGGCGGTGGCGGCCGGGAAGACGATGTTGTCGCAGTGGCTGTAGAAGCAGGTGAAGCCTTGCGAGCGCGCCGCGGGCTCGCGCGCCGCGAGCGCCTGCAGCCAGCGCGAGACCTGCTGCATCTGGCGCGCATTGCGGCTCATCGCAAAGCGCGCCAGCCAGGTGCCGCGGTGCGGCGTGCCGATGGTCACGGCATGGTGCACGCGGCTGTCGTCACCGTGCTCGACCCACCAGCGCCGCACGGCCAGGCCGCCCATGCTGTGCGCCACCACCACGGGCGCCAGGCCGGTGCAGCGCTCGAGCTGCTGCACGGCTTGTTCGATGAGCGGGATGTAGTCGTCGATCGAGCCGAAGACCGGCTCCAGATTCACGGCCACCACCGGCACGTCGGCGCTGCGCAGCCGCTGCAGCCACGGGTTCCACAGGCCGCGGTTGCACACGAAGCCATGCACCAGCAGCACGCCGCGACGGCCCTGGGCACCGTCGGGCAACTGGTCGGGCCAGCGGTGGCTGAAGAAGGGTTGGCGCCAGCAGAACACGGTGGGGGCGGACTGCACCTCGCCCCACCAGGCGCGAAACATCTGCGCTGCGCTGGCCGGCGGTGTCGGATCGTCGCCATGCGCCAGGTGCAGCAGCGCGAATTCGATCCCCAGCACGACGGCATAGCCGCCCACCACCATCAGGGCGCCCGCCAGCGCCCATCCTGGATGGCCGGCACGCCACGACACGAGCGCCCACAGCGCGGCCAGCAAGAGCGCGCCGAGAGTCGTGGCCTGCTGCAGCCGGGCGAGCATGGGCAGCGCCGTCAGGCCAGCCGCACGTCGCGCCCGCTGAGCGCGCGGGCCAGGCCGGTGGCGAGCTTGTTGACGAGGCCGTAGACCGAGAGCTGGGGGTTGGCGCCGATGCTGGTGGGGAACAGCGATCCGTCGTGCACGGACAGGTTGCTGACCTGCCAGTGACGCCCGTCGGGCTGCACCGTACCCAGCTCGGGCTTGCCCGCCATGCCGCAGCCGCCCATCACGTGCGCGCTGACCACGCGGGTCTGGTAGGGCACCATCGGAAAATTGTGGATCGCCGCCTTGGCTGCCTCCCACGAGGTGTAGGCGGCGGCGGCCTCATGGCCCGGCGTGACGCTGCGCGCGCCGGCCGCGAACTGGATCTCGGCCATGCTCAGCAGGGCGCGGCGCGCGCCGTCCATCACGAAAGGGGTCAGTGGGTAGTCGAGCACCGGCGAGCCATCTCCCTTGAGCTTGACCTGGCCGCCGCGAGACTGCTCGTGGAAGCCGTCGCGCAGCAGCGCCAGCAGCGCATGGGTGTTGGGGAAGTCCTTCATCACCTGGGCCTGCGGCGCGCCGAAGCCTGGCAGGCTGGATGAGGCGATCACCGGGTGCAGCGGTGGCGCTTCGAGCTTGTAGCCGATCGGCCCGTCGACCGGCGCCACCTCGAGGAAGTGATCGGTGTACATGGTCTGAGGTGCGCCCTCCCAACCGGCCACGGTCTTGGCGAAGACCGCGGCCGACAGCACCACCGGGTGCAGGAAGGTGCGCCGCCCGAGCACGCCATGGGGGTCGGGCAGGCCCGAGCGCAGCAGCAGCGCCGGCGAATTGATGGCCCCACCGGCCACGACATAGTGGCGCGCCTTCACGCGCGTCGTTGCCGCCGCGGTGACGGCACCGTTGATCGCCACCGGCACGCAAGTGACGCCCTGCACCTGGCCCTGCGCCAGCT
>JANMVM010000230.1:0-52066 GCA_031392695.1 Rubrivivax sp. | reverse complement strand
GTGCTGGCCGGGCTGACGAGCGTGCAGCACCTGGTGCTGCTGGCCGACGTGGACCCGTCGGCGCGGCCGGCGGACTTTGCGCGCGAAGGCTTGCGCACGCACGCCTTCGCCGACTGGACCGCCGGCGACGCCGGCGACTGGCAACCCGCCTGGCTGCCCTTCGACCACCCGCTGTGGATCGTCTACAGCAGCGGCACCACCGGCCTGCCCAAGCCCATCGTGCACGGCCACGGCGGCATCATGCTGGAGTTGCTCAAGGGCGCGTCGCTGCACAACGACATCGCACCCAGCTACACGGGCCCCGAGGCGGCGGCTGCGCCGCTACTGCCCCCCGAGGAGGGCGGGCCGACAGGCGCAGCCAGACCGGCCCGAGGCACCGGCGAGCGCTTCCACTGGTTCAGCAGCACCGGGTGGATCATGTGGAACGCGCAGGTCAGCGCGTTGCTGGCCGGGACCACGATCTGCCTCTACGACGGCAACCCTGGCGGGCCGGCCAAGGCAGCGGACTGGAGCACGCTGTGGCGCTTTGCGGCGGCCGCCGGCGTGACCTGGTTCGGTGCCGGTGCGGCCTTCTTCGCCAGCTGCCTGAAGGCCGGCGTGCAGCCGCAGCAGCACGGTGACCTGTCGCGGCTGCACGCCATCGGCAGCACCGGCAGCCCGCTGTCCGACGAGTGCTACCAGTGGATCTGGGACCAGTGCCCGAAGGTCGGCGGCCAGGACATCTGGCTCAATCCGATCAGCGGCGGCACCGACTTCGCCGGCGCTTTCGTCGCCGGCATGCGCACGCTGCCGGTGGTCCGGGGCGAAATGCAGTGCCGCTGCCTGGGCGCGGCCGTCGCGGCCTACAGCGAAGACGGCCGCGAGCTGATCGACGAGGTGGGCGAGCTCGTCTGCACGCAGCCGATGCCGTCGATGCCGCTGTACTTCTGGGGTGACACCGACAACAAGCGTTATGTCGAGAGTTACTTCGACATGTTCCCGGGTGGCGATGGAAAACCTGCGGTTTGGCGCCACGGCGACTGGATCCGCATCACGCCACGCGGGGGTGCTGTCATCTACGGCCGCAGCGACGCCACCATCAACCGCCATGGCATCCGCATGGGCACCGCCGAGCTCTACCGCGCCGTCGAGGCCATGCCCGAGGTGCTGGACAGCCTGGTCGTCGACCTCGAGTACCTGGGCCGCGAGAGCTGGATGCCGCTGTTCGTGGTGCTGCGTGAAGGCCTGCAGCTGGACGCGGCGCTGACGCAGCGCCTGCGCGGCGCCATCAAGACCGCGCTGTCGGCGCGCCATGTGCCGAGCGACATCTATCAGGTCGACGCCATCCCGCGCACGCTGTCGGGCAAGAAGCTCGAGCTGCCGGTGAAGAAGCTGCTGATGGGCGAGGATCCGGCCAAGGTGCTGCACCGCGACGCGATGGCCAATGCCGCCTGCGTGGACTGGTTCGTGGACTTCGCCCGCCGGCGCTGCAGCCCGCCGCGTTAGGGCTGGCGCGTTAGGGCCGGCGCGCGACGATGGTGACGCGACGGTTCTCGGGTGCCGCCGGCACCCGGGCATTGAGCGGCTCGCTCGAGCCCTTGCCCACCGGCTGCAACCGCGCTGCGTCGAGCCCATGGCGGGCCACGAGGTAGTCGCGCACGCTCGCGGCTCGCTCCTGGCTCAGGCGCCGGTTGAGCGCCTCGCCGCCACGCTTGTCGGCGTGGCCTTCGATCGCAAAGCGCGCCTGCGCCAGGCGCTCGTTCTTCATCGCCGCGGCCAGCAGGTCGAGCATGCGGTGCGAGCCACTGCTCAACTCGGCCGAGTTGGTGACGAAGGTGATCAGCAGCGAAGCCTTGGCCGGCGGTCGCTGGGCCCCTTTCCAGGCCCGCGTGACCGGTGGATCGAGGGCGCTCAGCAGCGCCTCTTCGGAGACCTGGTCTTCGGTCAGCACCGCATCGCGGGCCTGCGCGCCGCTGACCCCCAGCGCGCTGGTGAGCACGGCAAGGGCGGCGAGAGCCAGCCTGCGTTTCATGTTGCGCTCGGGGCCGGTTTCAGCTCGGCTGGGCCACGATGGTGACGCGGCGGTTCTCGGGCGCCGCCGGCTCGCTGGGCTTCATCAGCGCGCTGGAGCCCTTGCCCACGGCATTGATGCGCTCGGCGGCCAGGCCGTGCGAGCCGGTGAGGTAGCCGCGCACGCTGTCGGCGCGCGCCTGGCTCAGCTTGAGGTTGAGTTCTTCGCTGCCACGCGGGTCGGCATGGCCTTCGATGGTGAAGCGCTGGGCGGCCAGCTTGTCGGACTTCATGGCGCCGGCCAGCACATCCAGCGCGCGTTTGGCATTGCTGGTCAGGTCGGCCGAGTTGGTGATGAAAGTGACGAGGATCGAGGCACGGCCCGGCTGCGCGGCGGTGGCCGCCGTGCCGGCCGCGGCTGCTGCCGCCGGTCGCAGCGACGGCTTCCAGCTGCGCGTGCGCGGGCCATCGTCGGCGGCCGATGCGGCGCCGGCGGGGGCCAAGGCGTCGATCAGCGCCTGTTGCGTGACCTGGCCCTCGCGCAGCACCTTTTCCTGGGCCTGCACGGCGCCAGTGGCAAGGCAGGCGGCCAGGGCGAGAAGGGCGAGCTTGGATTGGAGTTTCATGATGGTCTTTCGCAGGGGTCGGTGATGGATCAAATGCTACGCCTGGGGCGCGGCTGCGTCATGCACTTCGTCAGGCAGCGCTTCACGCCGAACGCTGGGGCTTGGCCAGCGACTTGAGTGCAAAGCGGCCGTCATTCTGGAACAGCCAGGCTTCGACCAGGCCCTCGCTGCGCAGCAGCTGGCGCGTTTTGGCGCTCAGGCCCAGCGGCGCGGGCAGCTTGGCCACCGAGTCGAGCGCGGCGCGCGTCATCTCGGGCTGGTCGGGGTTGTCGCGGAAGACTTCGGCCTGCCACTGGTCTTGTTCATTGAGCCTGATGCGCAGCACGACCACGGCGCGCAGCAGCGGCTGCGGCTGATCGTTGTGCACCTGCGCTGCCGAGCTGAGGTAGACGGCGCGGGCGAAGTCGGCTTTCATCTGGTCAGCGCTCTGGGCCTGGGCCGGCGCGGCCGCCAGCAGCGACACCGACAGCGCCGCCGCTGCCAAGGCCCCGGCGGCAGCGCGCAGCGCGGCGCGGGTGTCGGGGGTGCAGACGCTGCGCAGGGTGATCAGGGTGCGGTTCATGTCGGCTCATCCTCGGTGGGCGCCCGGCGGTGCTGGGCATGGCTGCTATTTCGCCACCCGGCAGCGGCCCCGAACAGGACACCAAGGTATACCGGCCCCCGCTTTGGCGGTATACCTTGGGCCCGTGCGCCCAGGCTCGGGCTCCCCTCAACATCCGGCATCCCCCTTCTCGATGAACACGCCCATGAACCCCCACGGCTCGCTGCTGCTTGCCGATGACCATGGCCTGGTGCGCCACGGCCTGCAACTGCTGCTGGCCGAGGTGCTGCCGCACCTGCGCGTGCAGCTGGCCAGCTCGCTGGCCGAAACCGTGCACTTGCTGCAGACCGCCGGGCGCTTCGACCTCGTGCTGCTGGACCTGACACTGTCCGACGTGCACGGCATGGCCGGGCTGCGCCGGCTGCGCGAGGATTTTCCCTATGTGCCGGTGGTCATCCTCAGCGCCCAGGACGACCGCGACACCGTGCTGGCGGCGCTGGACGCCGGCGCCATGGGCTTCATCAGCAAGGCCGCCGCGCCCAGCGAGCTGAAGGAGGCCCTCAACCGCGTGCTGGTGGAGCACCGCATCCACCTGCCGCAGTCGGTCTCGGGCGGCATGGCCGCAGTGCCAGAAGGCAGCGGCGGGCGTGAGCTCTCCGAGCTCTCGGCGCTGGGCCTGACCGAGCGCCAGATCGAGGTTCTGGGCTACGTCGTGCAGGGCCTGCGCAACAAGGAAATCGCGCGTGTGCTCGACCGCTCCGAGGTGGTGGTGAAGAAACACGTCACCGCCACCTTGCAGGCGCTGGGCGCGCCCAACCGCACCAAGCTGCTGGTGCTGCTGAGCCAGCGCGGCTACCGCGTACCTTCGATGCGCGCCCGCGCCGCGGAATGACCCCGGTAGAGGTCCGGCGCCGTGCCCAGCCGGCCGGCGAAGCGCTGACGGGCCGGCGTCGCCGGCGCGGGCTGCTGCTGGTGGCGCTGGGGGTGCTGGCACTGGCGGCGCAGAGCCTCGTCGAGTGGCTGCTGCCCTACAACACGGCGTCGCTGGAAGCCGTGAGGCGGCTGACCCACGCACCGCGTCTGCAGGCCTCCGAACTGGTCTGGCTGTGGGCGCTGGTGTGCCTGGCGCTGCTGGCGGCGCAGGCTTTCAGCCGCCGCCAGCCCGCGCTGCTGGCCGCCGCCTGTGGCCTGGCGCTGGGGTCTGCGCATGCCACGGCCGGCGGCGGTGCCGCTTCATTGACGATGCTGCTGCTGGTGGGCGTGGCCAGCATGGGTTGGCACGGCTGGCGCGAGGGGGGTTTGGCGCTGCTGCTGGCCACCGGGCTGGCGATGGCGGCGTGGGAGGTCTCGTTTTCGGAGTTCGCCAGCCTGTGGCTGCTGATGCCGGTGCTGGTGCTGGTGTTTGTCTGGATCGACCGCCAGAACACGCGCACCCAGGCCGAGCGCGACAGCCTCATCGCCAGCCTGGACCAGCGCACCGCCGAGCTCACCGAGCTGCAGGGCGCACGCACCGAGTTGCTGGCCAGCATCAGCCACGACCTGCGCCAGCCGCTGCAGGCGGTGCGCCTGTACGCCGAGGCGCTGCAGGGCAGCGCCACGCAAGGCGCCGACGGCAGCGCCCGCCGCATCGACCTGCTGCGCCAGCAGATGCGCGCCGCCGACGACGCGGTGGCCATGCTCGACCAGTTCAGTGAATTCAGCGCCATCGAGCAAGGCGCGCTGCAGTCGCACCCCGAGCTGGTGGACGTGCGCGACGTGCTCGACGGCGTGGCCGCCAGCCTGCAGGCCACGCACCCGCCGGCCCTGCTGCGCCTGAGCGTGCATGGCCGCCACCAATGGCTGCACACCGACCGCACGCAGCTCGCCCGCCTGGTGCAGAACCTGGCTGGCAACGCCGTGCGCTACAGCCTGGGCGTGCGCCCGGGGCAGACCGCCCGCGTCGTGCTCGCGGTGCGGCCGCGGCTGCTGGCCGGCGCCGACGACGAGCGCAGCGCAGGCCTGGTCATCGACGTGCTCGACAACGGCCGCGGCATCCCGCCCGACAAGCTCGAGGCCGTGTTCGAGCCCTATGTGCAGCTCGGCGGCACGGCCGGCGCCTCGCGCGGCGGACGCGGCCTGGGCCTGGCCATCGTGCGCGGCCTGGTGGCCCAGCTGGGCCTGCGGCTGGCGCCTTTGCGCAGCACGCTCGGGCGCGGCACCCACGTACGCGCGCTGGGGCCCGCCGAGCTGCGGCGGCCTGCACCCGCTCCGGCAGCCGCGGGTGCTGCACCGGCGGCCGACCTCACCCGTCTCGACGGCTGGCTGCTGGCGCTGCTGGACGACGAACCCGGCCCGCGCGCCGCCATGCGCGCCGCGCTCGAAGGCGCGGGGGCGACGCTGGTCGATGCCGGCACGCTGGAGCAGTTGCAGCTGTTGCTGGACGACGAACCGCGCTTCCCGGATGCGCTGGTCTTCGATCTCGACCTCGGCACCGGCAAGCCCGACGGCGTGGCGGCAGTCACCACCTTGCGCGCCGAGTGGGAGCTGGTGGTGCCGGCCGTCATCGTCACCGGCCGCATTGCCGTCATGGGCACCGTGCCGCTGCCCAAGCGCACCCTGCTGCTGGGCAAGCCGGTGGCGCTGGCGACGCTGGTCGACACCCTGCGCCGGATGGCGCCGCAAGCGGGCCTGGCCGCAGGCCGCAGCGCCAATCCGTGATTCCGTCCCGGTATCCATCGGGATCATTGGGCACACTGCGCGGGTCGTTGTCCAATGCCTGCACGGTGAAGCCCGCTTGGCAAGGCCCGGCAGGCCCACGGCGGCGAATGAACTTGAAACTGGAGCAGAACATGAACAAGTCTGTGCGGGGCATGGCGTTGGCGGGGATGGCTGTGGCCCTGCTGTGGGTCGGCGCGGCCCGGGCGCAGGCCGGTGGCGCCTTCGACCTCATCACCGCCGCCGAGGCCCGGCAGACGGCCAGGGCCGAGCTCGAAGCACCGCCCGAAATCCGCCCGCGTCAGGCCGTGGGCCCCAAGGGCAACCAGCCCGGCATCCGTGTCGTCAGCCCCAGTGCCGCGAGCACCTCGGTGGCCGCCCCGCTGCGCATCGAAATCGCCTTCACCCCCGTGCCGGGCACGCGCATCGTGCCGTCGAGCTTTCGCGTGCTCTACGGCCTGCTCAAGATCGACCTCACCGACCGCCTGCGCAAGCACGCCACGGTGACGGAAAGCGGCGTCGTGGTGGACAAGGCGGTGGTGCCCAACGGCCAGCACCGGCTGATCCTGCAAGTCGCCGATGACCAGGGCAACACGGCCGAGCAGGAGCTGCGCATCCGCGTCGGCGCCGCGTCATGACCGCCGGGGCGCCCGCCCACGCGCTGTGGCTGGCCAGCCTGGCAGCGACGGCGACGGCGCAGACTGCACCGGCTGCGGCAGCGGCGGCTTCTGCAGCAGCGGTCGAGGTCAAGGTCTCGCCGCTGCTCGGGCAGGTGCTCGACCACGTCGTGCCGGCCACGCGCGACGGCAGCTCGGGCGATGGTGGCCTGTTCCGGCGCTTTGCGCTGCAGCACAAGGCCGCGCAGGCGCCGCAAGGCCCAAGACCGGCGGCCATCCTGGTGCCGGCGCTGGGCTATGCGATGGAGCAGCTCGATCCGGTCAGCTTCGCCGTGCTGCGACCGATCCCGGTCGCCGGCAGCGGCGCCCTGCTGCGCACCGGCGATGTCTTTGTGCTGCAGTTCTCGACCAGCCTGCCCGGCCAGGTGCGGCTGGAAAACATCGATACCCGCGGCAAGGTGGCCGACCTGGGCACCTACACCGTCTTGGTCGACCAGCTCAACCGCTTGCCGCGTGACAAGGGTATCCAACTACAGGGCCAACCCGGGCTGGAGCGATTGCGCTTTTACTTCTACCCTTGCCTGCCCGTCGAGGCGGCCGGCAAGGACTGGGCTGCAGACTTCAGGGGCCGCTTGCCGGCCTGTACGACGGCACCTCGGGTGGCCTTGGCCGGCAGCGGAACTTCTCAAACCTATGGCGCCGTGGCGCCGCGTGCCCTGGTCAACCTGGCACAACCCGACGCCAACCTGGTCTTTGCAGGCAGTCACGAATACCAACCCGGAGAGATGACGCTGATGGAAGCCCAGATCAGGCACGAGGGGCGCGGCCATGGCCGCTGAACCGAAGTTCGTCGCCTGCGCCCTGGCGCTCGCGCTGACGCTGGCCGGGCACAGCCTGGGACAGGCGCAGACCGCAGCGGCGGCGATGCCCGAGACGCGGCAAATGATCGACGCGCTCAAGCCGTCGGCCAATCGCAGCATGCGCAATCTGCTGGTGCGACCGTCGGCGCCTGAGCCCGTGACAGCACCCGCCACGGCACCGGCGTCGGAACCGTCAGTCCCGGTGGCCGCCTTGCCTTCGCCCGGGCCCGCCCCAACGACCACCCCGACGACCGCCCCGGCGCCAGCCCCCGCGCCACCCGAGCCGGCGCCGAGCCTGTCGCTGGCGATCCAGTTCGACGTCAACTCGGCCCGCGTGCGCCCGGAAAGCGGCGCCGTGCTGGGCAACCTCGTTGCCGCGCTGCTGTCACCCGACCTCAAGTCCAATCGCTTCGTCATCGAGGGCCACACCGATGCCAGCGGCTTGGCCGCGGCCAATCTGCGCCTGTCGCAGCAGCGCGCCGACGAAGTGCGGCTGTACCTGGTGGCGCTGGGCGTGCACCCGGCGCGCCTGAAGGCGGTCGGCAAGGGCTCGAGCGAGCTCGCCAACCCGCGCGATCCGCTGTCATCCGACAACCGCCGCGTGCGCGTGGTCACGCTCGAATGAACACCCTTCGCACGCTGGCCACGGCCTGCGCTCTGACGCTGACGCTGACGCTGACGCTGACAGCACCCGCCTGCGCGCAGCCCGCGCCACCCGAGCGCAACACGCGTCACGCGCTGATCATCGGCATCGGCGAGTACCTCGACCCAAGCATCCCCGAGCTCAAGGGCATCAAGCACGACATGGTCAGCGCGCGGCGCATGGCCGCCGCGATGGCCGTGCCCGAAGTCAACATTCGCATGCTGCGCGACCGCGACGCCACCGCCGAGCGCATCCGCGGCGAGATCAGCGCGCTGCACGCGCGCATGGCCGACGGCGACCGGCTCTTCATCTACTACTCGGGCCACGGCACGCGCTGGTTCGACGAATCCATCAAGCAGGACGATTGCACCGAAGGCCTGATGGCCGCCGACGGCCAGGTGCTGACCAACGTCGAGCTGGGCCAGCGCCTGGCGCCACTGGCCCAGCGCGCCGACAAGATGCTGGTGTTCTACGACGCCTGCTTCTCAGGCGGCGTGGCCGGGGCACCGTTTCGCACCCGCTCGCTGCGCATCGGCGACGACGTGATCACGCCCAAATTCACCCGCGTCGGTGCGCCGGCGATGTGCGCCCAGCCCAGCAACTTCCGCACCCGCAGCCTTGCCCTCGTGATGCAGCAGCAGCAGGCGCTGCCGGAAAACGTCGTCCACGTGGCCGCCAGCCGGCCCGATGAGGTCAGCTTCGACAGCAGCACCCAGGGCGGCTTTGCCACCGCCAGCTGGCGCGACTGCCTGCTCGGCCAGGCCCAGGACCTGGACGGCAGCGGCGCCATCACGGTCGACGAGGTGACGCGCTGCGCGCAGGCCAAGGTCACCTCGGGCCTGGCCGGGCAACCCGGCATCCTGGGCCAGCAGATGACGGTGGCGGGCAACGCCAGCTTCGTGCCGGCCTGGATGGGGGCGGCCTTCGTGGTGCCCGCCGTGAGCGTGGCAGCGCCGGCGGCGCCGCCCAGCCCGCCGCCGCAGCTGGTGGCCATTGCGCCCGTCGTCGCACCGCCGCCCGCTGCGCCCGCTGCGCCGCCGCCGATGCGCGCGGCCACGCCGGCCGAGATCCTGGCCGAGCTGCACAGCCAGCGCGACGGCAGCCGCCGCGTCGTCGCGACGGCGCGCCAGGTGCAGCTCAGGATCGGCACCGACCCGCTGCAGATCGACGTCACGGCCGCGCGCGACGGCTACCTCTACGTGGCCCTGGCGGGCTCCGACGGCAAGAGCCTGTACCTGATCTACCCCAACGAGCTGGCCACCGACAACCGCGTGCGCGCCGGCCGCCGCGTGAGCCTGCCGGACAAGGGCTGGGAGGTCATATCCGGCGGCCCGGCCGGCACCGAAACGCTGCTGGTGATGGTCACCGACGCGCCGCGCGAGCTCGCCAACCTGGGCCAGGAGAAGGCGGGGCCGTTCATGAAGACGCTGCTCGACAGCCAGGGCCGCGCGCGGCTGCAGTGGATCCTGTCCAACGGCACGCCAGGCAAGGACTGCGGCAAGCCCGGTGCGGCGAGTTGTTCGGACGCCTTCGGCGCCGCGCTGCTGCGCGTGCAAGCTGTGCGATGAGCGCCCTGCCTTCGGAGAGCCGTCGCCTCGGCATGCGCCGGCGAGACCTGCTGATGGCGCCGCTGGCTGGCTGTTTGGCTGGCGGACCACCGGCCTTGCATGCGGCCGGTGAAGCGGGGTCCCGGGTGGCCGTGGTCATCGGCAACGCGGCCTATGCTGGCGCGACGCTGCCCAACGCTGCCAACGACGCCAAGGCCATGGGCAGCGTACTGGCCGCGATGGGCTTTCAGGTCGTCTTGGCGCACGACGCCGGCAAGGCACAGATGGACCAAGCCATTGCACAAGCGCGCGACCTGCTCCAGGGCAAGAACGGCATCGGCCTGCTCTACTACGCCGGGCACGGCCTGCAGGTGGACTGGCACAACTACCTGGTGCCGGTGGACGCAGCACCGCAGTCCGCCGCCGATGTGCCACGGCAGACGGTGAACATCCAGTCCGTCATGGACGCCTTCAAGTCAGCCGGCAACCGCATGAACATCGTCGTGCTAGACGCCTGTCGCGACAACCCCTTTGGCGCCAGCGCCTCGGCCAAAGGCCTGGCCCCGCTGGACGCGCCGCCCGGCACCTTCTTGGCCTATGCCACCGCACCCGGCAATGTGGCTGATGACGGCAGCGCGGCCGACGGCAACGGCCTGTACACGCGCTTCTTGCTGCAAGAGCTGCCGCGCCAGGATGCGCGCATCGAGGACGTCTTCAAGCGCGTGCGGCTGCAGGTGCGCATGGCCAGCCAGGGGCGTCAGATCCCGTGGGAGAGCACGAGCCTGGAAGACGACTTCGTCTTCGCCACCGGGCAGAAGGCCGAAGCCCCCGGCGCCATGCGGCGCGAAGCCGAGTTCGACGCCGAGAAGACCGAGTGGGACCGCAACAAGGACTCACCCCGTGCCGAGGACTTCTACGCATTCCTGCAGCGCTACCCGAACGGGCGCATCAGCGAGCTGGCGCAGTTCAGGCTCGACCAGCTCAACCGGCCCCAGCTGCAGGCGATGCAGACGGTGAAAGTGCTGCCTGCGGGCGTGGACCGCTTCCGCGTCGGTGACAGCTGGGCCTTCGAGCGCACCGACAGGCTGGCTGGCAACAGCGTCAGCCGCTTGCGCGGCGTGGTCACGGCCATCGAGGGCGGGCGGGTGATGGTCAACGGTGGCAAAACCATCTTCAACCAGATGGGTGGCGTGCTGCTCAACGGCAACGGCGCCAAGGACCCGGCGGTGGCGGTGGCCCCGGCCGACCTGCAGCTTGGCAAACGCTGGCGCTCAGCCTTCACCAACACACGACCTGGCAGCCCGGCAGCGCGCAACTTCTACGAACACCGGGTGGTGGCGCTGGAGGAGGTGGTGGTGCCCGCCGGTAGCTACAAGGCCTTCCGCATCGAATCCAACGGCGAGTCGATCTGGCCGCACGGCGCGATCAGGCTGCACACCATGGTCTGGGTGGACCCAGCGACGATGACGGTTGTGCGCCAGGACACGCGCCATCAGTCCTACGTCGGCACGCAGTTCCATCAAGACTTCACTGACGTGCTGCTGTGGCTCAAGCAGGTGCCCCGAAGCTGAACGGTCAAGCGCATGCCAGCGCCACGATGGCCGCTGCCGGCACCGCGCCCGACTGCCGCTTGGTCTCGACCCCGCCCTGCAGGCGCACCAGCGTGGGCAGGCTGCGGATGGCAAAACGCTGGCTCAGGCGCGGGTTGTCGTCGCTGTTGACCTTGACCAGCAGCGCGCGGCCCTGCAGTTGCGCAGCCGCATGCTTGAAGGCCGGTGCCATCATCTGACACGGCCCGCACCAGGCGGCCCAGAAGTCCACCACCACCGGCAATCGGGTGGCGCCAGTCACGGCCTCGAAGTCGGCGTCCTTCAACTCCAGCACCTGGCCCTGCAGCAGCGGCTGACCGCATCGGCCGCAACTCGGCGCTTCGTCGATGCGCGCCGCCGGCAGGCGGTTGGTGGCGCTGCAATGCGGGCAGGACAGCTGGATGCGGGTGTCGTTCATGCCACTCATGTGGGTGTAGTGGCCCGGCCTTTCAAGCCGGCCGTGCCCCCAAGCGTGGCGGCGGGAATAATGTCACCACCCCACGCGTAAACCTGTCATTGGACGCTCCGCCCGCCTTTCGCCGCCAACTGCTGGACGTCATGCCTCGGCTTCGTCGCTATGCGCGGGCTTTAACCTTTGACACCGCGGCGGCGGACGATCTGTCGCAGCAGGCGCTGGAACGGGCGCTGTCGCGCTGGCAGCAGTTCGACCCGCAGCGCGAAATGGGCGTTTGGCTGCTGTCCATCGCCCACAACGCGCACCAGGACACGGTGCGCCGGGACTCCCGCATGACCGTCACCGACCCCGCCGAACTGCAGCGCGTGCAGGACGAAAGCAACGCCGACCCGGGCCACAACCTGGGCCTGCGCCTGGATCTGCAGGCGGCGCTGGCGCTGCTCTCGGCCGATCAGCGCGAGCCGCTGCTGCTGGTCTGCGTTGAACAACTCAGCTACGCCGAGGTGGCCGAGGTGCTGCACATTCCCATCGGCACCGTGATGTCGCGAGTCTGTCGCGGCCGCGCTGCCTTGCGCCGTTACCTGGATGGGCACGGCCGACCTCTGCGCAAAGAGCCGGGCACTCAACTCAAGCGCGTGGTGTGACCATGAGCAGCCAGCCGACGAACGACCGCATGACCGATGAACTCCTCAGCGCCTGGGTGGACGGCGAACTTGACACCACCGAACGCAGCCGCGTCCAGGCCTGGCTCGATGGCCACCCCGAAGACCTGGCCCGCGTGCAAGCCTGGGCGGCCGACCGCGTCGCGCTGGCGGCGTTGTTCGGCCCCGTGCTGGACGAGCCCGCGCCCGCGGTCCTGCACGCCACCGTGTGGCGCCACGAATCCCGGCCGGGCCGGCCGACGCCACCCCGCTGGGCGCTAGCAGCTGCCGCTGCAGGCCTGCTGCTGGCCGGCGCTGCGCTGGGCGGCGCCGGCGTGTGGGAGTGGCAGCAACAACGCCAGGCTGGGCAGCTGGCGCAACTGCGCATCCAACTCGCAGCCGGCACGGCGCAGGGCTGGGTGCAGCGCGCTGCGTTTGCGCACAGCGTGTTCGTGATCGAGCCACGCCACGCGGTCGAGGTCAAGGCGCAGGAAGAACACCTGTCGCGCTGGCTGACGCGGCGCATCGACATCCCGGTCAAGCTCTTCGACCTCCGCGCCCAAGGCTTCGAGCTGGTGGGCGGCCGCCTGCTGCCCGACGGCCCGGGCAAGAGCGCGCAGCTCATGTACCAGGACGCCCAGCAGCGCCGCGTCACCGTCTACCTGCGCAAGCCCGAGCAGGGCACCGACGCCGCCTTCCGCTACGAGCAGCAGGGCCCGCTGGGCTTGTTCTATTGGGTCGATGAGGGTGCAGGCTACGCGCTGGTGGGCGAGCTACCGCGCGAGACCCTGCTCGCGCTGGCGCAGGCCATCTACAAGCAGCACCCCGGAGCCTTGCCTGCAGCGCCGCCAGCCAGCGCACCGCCGCCGACGAGCAAGCCGGGCTGAGGCGCCGTCACGAGCTCGCGAACTCGCGAGCTCACGACATCAAGCGCACCAGCGCCGCCAGCCGGCCAGCGCGGCCAGGCCCAGGCCCAGCATCCAGGTGCTCGGCGGGGCCGGCACCGCGCTGACCCCGAGCTCGAAGCCGTAGGTGGCGCTGCCCACGCCGGTGTCCTGGACCCAGAACGAATAGCTGCCCGCGGCCAAGGGCACGCTGAAGCCCGAAGAGCCGTTGTTGGGCGTGGCCATCAGCGGCAGCAGGTCGGTGCCGATATCGGCCGCCCCGTAGTGCCACCAGCCGAGCAGGCCGCTGGCGGTGGTGGCGTTGGTGGCCACGGTCACCTGCGGCCCCGCCTGCAAGCCCAGGAAACTCGTGCCCAGCGGGCCCACACCCGCCGAACCCGGCAGCAGTTTGATCGAGTTCAGGAAGTTGCCCGCCGGAACGACGATGGTGAAGTAGTCCCGGTCCACCGCACCGCCGGCAACCAGGCGCCCGCTGGTGCCCAGCACGTCGTTGAAGCCGGGGCTCAGCGCCACCGCGGTGGGCGCGAGACCGGCGTTGGACAGATCACCATTCACCGCTTCATTCCAGACCACCACCGCCTGCGCGCCGGCGCTCAAAGTCGCAGCACACAGCCCTGCCGCCAAGCGGATACCGACAACGTGTTGCATCGAGCTGCTCCGGTTGCGAACCCGGGGCCGGAATGGCCAACCGGTCTCAAAGGCGATGGTGCAACAGGCGCCGGGGCCGGTGCAGCGGCCGGCGGGCTTCAATCTAGGGGTTGACCATCCCATCACCGGTCGCGGCGGCGGCAACGCCCAAGAGCGTGGACGCCAGAATAGGGGCCATGACGCAGTTGCAGCTCTCCATCGCCACCACCGACTACGACCACTTCCGGGACTTCCGTCTGGGCCCGGTCAAGGCCGAGGGCATCGATTTGAACTGGCTCAACCTGGGCCACCACGAGTGCTTCGCGCGCTTCACCGCCAACCGCGAGTTCGACCTCGCCGAGCTGTCTTTCGCCAAGTTCGCGGCCCAGGTCACACGGCCGGGCAGCGACATCATCGGCCTGCCGGTGATCTGCTCGCGGCTGTTCCGTTTCAGCTCCTTCTACGTCAACCGCAAGAGCGCCATCCGCAGCGTCGCCGACCTGGCAGGGCGCAAGATCGGCTCGCCCGAGTGGGCCCACTCCGCCGCCGTCTACATGCGCGGCTGGATGCACAACGAGCAGGGCGTGAAACTGCACGACGTGGACTGGGTGCAGGCCGGCGCCAACGCGCCGGGCCGGATGGAGAAGGTCGAAATCCAGCTGCCCGCCGGCGTGCGCCTGACGCGTGTGGCCGACCAGTCGCTGAGCCAGCTGCTGGCCAGCGGCGAAATCGACTGCGCCATCATCGCTCGCCCACCCACCTGCTTCCTGGAAGGCCACCCCGACGTGGTGCGCCTGTTCCCCGACTTCCAAAGCATGGAGGAGACCTACTTCGAGCGCACCCGGGTCTGGCCCATCATGCACATCATCGCGATGCAGAAGAGCATCCTCGAGCGCAACCCTTGGGTGGCGCGCAACCTGTTCAACGCCTTCCAGGACAGCAAGCGCCGCAGCATCGAACGCCTGCTCGACCCGGCCGTGTCACGCTACCCGCTGCCCTGGCTGAGCAACTACGCGCGCCAGATGCGCGACCGCTTCGGCGGCGACCCCTTTCCCTACGGCATCGAAGAAAACCGCGCCACCTGGGAACAGATGGCGCTGTACACGCACCAGCAGGGCATCGCGCACCACCGCTTCACGCCCGAGGAGATCTTTCCGCAGGGCATCATGACCAGCGTCGTGATCTGACATGGCCACCCATCCGATCACCGGCGGTGCCCTGTCGGGCGCGTGGCTGGCCGACCTGGCCGCGGCCAGCCGCATCCTGGCCGCGCAGGGCGTGGTCGACGGCTTCGGCCATGTCTCGGCGCGCCACCCGGCAGCGCCCGAGCGCTTCCTGATGTCGCGCTCGCTGGCGCCTGCGCTCGTCAACGCCGGCGACATCCTTGAGTACGACCTCGACTGCCGGCCCTGCAGCGCCGACGCGCCCAAGAGCTTCCTGGAGCGCTTCATCCATGGCGAGGTCTACAAGGCACGGCCCGACGTGATGGCGGTGGTGCACAGCCATTCGCCGTCGGTGGTGCCCTTCGGACTCGTGCGCGCCAAGATGCAGGCCATGTTCCACAACGCCGCCTTCCTGGCCGAAGGCGTGCCGGTGTTCGACATCCGCGAACGCTTCGGCGCCACCGACATGCTGGTGGGCGACGGCAGCAAGGGCCAAGCGCTGGCCGAGACCCTGGGCACCCGACCCGTGGTGCTGATGCGCGCCCACGGCAGCGTGGCCTGCGGGCCGAGCCTGCCGATGGCGGTCTTTCGCGCCGTCTACACCGAGGTCAACGCACGCATGCAGCACTGGGCCACCGCGCTGGCCGCCGGCGAGCCGCTGGCGGCACTCGATGAAGCCGAAGGCCGGCTCGCCGACGAGGTCAACCAGGGCGCGGGCCTGCGCGCCTGGGACCTGTGGCGCGCGCAGGTGCGCGCCCAAGCCGGCTGGTAGACGTCAAGCACCGACAAGGAGAACGACCCTGGACAGCCACCTCGCCCTCAAGCACCAGCTTGTCGACTGCATCCGCATGCTCGAGCACAGCGGCATCATCGACTACAACGGCCACGCCAGCATGCTGCTGGAAGACGGCCGCCTGCTCATCAACAGCGGATCGTGCCAGCGCAGCCGGCTCACCACCGCCGACATCTGCACCATCAACCTGGACGGCCAGGTGGTGGACGGCACGCCCGGCAAGCCGCCGCTTGAGTTCCACCTCCACGCCGGCATCTACCGCGCGCGCGCCGATGTGAAGGCCGTCGTGCATGCGCACCCCCAGTGGTCGACCTTGCTGAGCATGACCGGCATCGCCTACGAGCCGGTGTACGCCCAGGGCTCGCTCGTTTACCCGGTGCCGGTGCTGGATTCGCCCAACTCGATCAACAACCGCGGCATGGCCGACCGGCTGGCGGCGACGCTCGGCGAGCGGCCCGCGGCACTCATGAAGTCGCACGGCGCGGTGACGGTGGGCAAGACCCTCATCGAAGCCTTCGTGCTGGCCAATTACATGGAAGAAAACGCCCGGCGCCAGGTCATGGCGCTGCAGATCGGCAAGCCCTATGCCTTCAACGCGCAGGAGCTGGCGCTGTGCCGCGACAAGCTGTGGTCCGAGGCGCTGTTCCAGCGCGCCTGGGACCACTTCCACGCCAAGCTGCCCCAGTCCGTTTGAGCGGACTGAGGCGCTACGCCACAGGGCCGGCAGCTGATCGATCGGGCTTGCAGGCCAGCTTCAGGCAGATCACCGCTCTCCCGCTCTCCCGCTCTCTCGCTCTCTCGCTCTCTCTCGTTCTCCCGGGCCGAGGCAATGACCTTGCGCGTTAGCCTGACAGCGCATTTGGTGATCGGGTTGTCGATGCCCGCGCGATGCAACAGGCCTGCCTCGGCGCCGAAGTTATTTTGCATGTCAATGACAATCCCCGCAGAGGGCCGGGACCGCCGCACCTGAGCGTCAGCGGTCCGGCATCAGCAACCTTGATGACCGCCTGTCGGCTTCGATTTCGCCCGCGTCACCGGCAAGGCCCGACCCGATGCCGAACTGCGTCCACCCAGCAGGCGGACCTCCAGTCCGACGCGACGCGCATGCGCTCCAGGCCTGCCCGCAGCCTGTGTCAGGCTGCGGGCAGGCCGCTCAGACGCGCACCACGTCGCCCTTCAGCGAGTACAGGATGGCCACCACTTCATTGACCTCGGTCGCGCCGATGCCCTGGCCCTGCAGCGCGGCGACGGCGTCATCGATCGTCGCGATCAGTTCCTGCTCGCTGATGTTCATGCCTGCATGCGCCGTGCGCATGTCGCGGCCTTCGTACTGCGCCGACCCGCCGCTGCCGATGCAGAAGAACTGCGTGGCCAGCACTTTCAGGCGTGGCAGATCCTTGCCCCGAAAGCGGGGTTCCAGCAGTGGGTTGACGGCATGGCGGTCGATCAGATCGTCGACGATGGCAGCAATCCGGTCGGCGCCGCCGAGCCGTTGAAAGAGCGTTTCGGTCATGGTCATCTCCTGGGTTCAGTGAAGTTGAGCGATCCACGAATCGAATTCGATGGCGCCCGGGTCCTCGGCGGCCGGGCCGCTCAAGTCCTTGCGCAGCATGCGAAACATGCGGCCGATCTCGTTTTCGAGCCGGCTCATCGATTCGAGCGTCAGGGTCTGCGGAAGGGTCAGCGTTGCAGCGCCGCCCTCGGGGACGGAAAACGTGGTCTGTCGTGGGGTCATGGGGTACTCCGGTGGGTTGGGGGCCAGTCAAGGAACCACGGGCCCTGGGCGCAGCATCGCCGGCCGGCGTTCCTGAAACGTTCCCGACGACCGGCGTGGTTGTGCGCTCGCCCAGGCGGCCGCACACTGCGCGTTCCATGAACCATCTCGCTGTTGCCGAAGTTCACCTCCCGCGACTGCAACTGCAGGTCCATCTGCTCGGCCGCTTCTCGGTGGCCGTCGATGGTGTCGAGCGGGCCACCGAGCACTGGCCCAGCCTGCGTGCCATGCACCTGGTCCAATTGCTGAGCCTGGGCCCGCGCCGCCGCTTGACGCGCGATGAGGTCATCGAAGCCCTGTGGCCGCAGCTCGAACCCGAGGCCGGCGCGGCCAACCTGCGCAAGGCAGCTCATCACGCCCGGCAGGCGCTCGGCCGACAGGACGGCGTGGTGCTGCGCGGCGGCGACGTCGCCCTGTGGCCCGACCGCCCGGTCGTCGTCGATGCAGAGCGCTTCGAGGCCGGCGCGCGCGCCGCACTCGCCGGCCGCGACCCGGCGGCTTGCGCAGCAGCCGCCAAGCTCTATGGCGGCGCATTGCTGCCGGGTTCGCCTTACGAGGCCTGGGCCGAACCGGCCCGTGAGCGCCTGCGTGAGCGCTTCGTCGATTTGCTGCGTGCCAGCGCGCAGTGGGAGCGACTGGCCGAGGCCGACCCCACCGACGAGCCGGCGCACCGTATGCTGATGGAGCAAGAGCTGGCGGCCGACAACCGCGCCGCGGCGATCCGCTGGTATGCCCGCCTGCGCGGCGCGCTGCAGCAGACGCTGGGCGTCACGCCTGATCGCCAGACCGAGGCGCTATACGAGCGCTGCGTCGCCGGCCTGCAGAACGCGGGCCCGGCTTTTGTCGGGCGCGCGCAGGTGCGGGCGCAGCTGGTGGCCTGGCTGGCGATGGCACCGCGCGAGCGCCCCGTCGGTATCGTGCTGCGCGGGCCGGCGGGCATCGGCAAGACGGCGTTCTGCCGTGAACTCGACACGCTGGCGCGCGAGCGGGCGTGGACGGTGGTGCGCGTGGACGCCACGCTGCCGGGGCGCGCCTACGCCGTCATCGCTGCTTTGACTGAACGCCTCATCCTCGCCGAGCCCGAGCTGCTCGACCTGGTGGGCGCGCCTGCGCGCTCGGTGCTGGCGCTGCTGAGCCCGCTCGCGGCGCCGGCCGACGCCTTGCTGGGGCCGCTGACTCGCCACCAGGTGATCGGCGCCTTGCGTCGGCTGCTGCTGGCCGCGTCTGGCGGCGGCGACGTCATGGTGCTGGTCGACGACGCGCATCTCATCGCCGACGCCGATGTCGACGTGCTGATGCACCTGGCCGCGGCGGGGCCTCCGGTTTGCGTGGTGCTGGGCACACGGGCCCCAGCGCCTGGATCGGCCCTGGCACGCGGTCTGGCGCGACTGATCGGCGCAGGCCTGATGCAGGCCATCGACCTGGAGCCACTCGCCGATGACGAGGTCCGCCGCCTGGTGACCCTGGCCGCCCCGCGCGCCTTGTCTGACGAGCTCGCGACACGCATCGTCCGCCTGGCCGAAGGGAACCCCTTCGCGACCATCGAACTGGCGCGCTGCGCCGGGCCATCCACCGGCGCCCGCCTGCCCGGTAGCGCAGCCGAAGCCATCACGGCGCGCCTGTGCGACGTCCCCGCTGATGCGCTTGCGGTGCTGCGATGGATGGCCCTGGCCGGCGACGAATTTGATGCCACCACGGCCGCAGCGCTGGCGCCGGACGCGCAGTCGCACGCGTTCGCGGCGCTCGACGCTGCGCTGGCCGCCGGCGCACTGGTGCTGGCGGGGGCGCGCTACCGCTTCCGGCATGAGCTGGTTCGCCAGGCGCTGATCGACGAGATTGCGCCGCACGCGCGCCTGAAGATGCACCGGCAGGCCGCGCTGCGGCTGGCCGAGCTCGACGCTGCGCCGGCCGTCGTGGCGCGCCACTGGCTGCAAGGCGGCAGCCCGCGCGAAGCCATGCCCTGGCTGCTGGAGGCGGCGCGCGAAGCGATGCGCCTGACGGCGGTGAGCGATGCGCTGGGGCATCTCAAGCCCGTGCTGGACTTCCAGCCCGACCATGCCGAGGCCTTGCGTCTGCGCGCCGAGGCGCTGGACGCGCTGGGTGACCCGACCGCGGTGGCGGCCTACCGCGCGGCGGCGCAGGCCGCCGGCGAACCGCTGTCGCACGACCTGCGCGCCAAGGGCGCGCTGGCGCAGATCAAGCTGGGTGACGCCAAGGGCGCACTGCTGTCCTTGGTGGGCTTGCAGCCGAGCACCGTGGAAGGCCGGCTGGCCGAGGCGCTGACGTACTGCGGCGCCGCGGCGCTGGGGGCCACGACGCCGGACATCGGCACCGCGAAGGCGGCCGAGTCGCGCCGGCTCGCGCTGCAGTCGGGCGACACCTCGGCCATCGTCGTGGCCTCGTGGGCCCAGGCGGCGGCGGCGCACGCACGGGGCGAGTTGCACCGCAGCGTGTGGGCCGACCTGCAGGAGACGAGCCAATTACCCCACCTGGCGATGCGCCTGTTCGACGGCCAGCTTTGCATCACGCAGCGTTTCCTCTACGGCGCGCGGCCCTATCCGGAGGTGATTGCCTTTGCCCAGGCGCTGGCCGACGAAGCGCAGCGGCTGGGCGCCGCGCGCGGGCACGCGTTTGGCGTCACCCTGCGTGGCGAAGCCGAACTGCTGGCCGGCGATCTGACGTCCGCCGAACAACACCTGAGGCTCGGCGCGCGCCTGCACCGCGCCAATGGCGGCGCCACTGGCGAGGCCTTCTCGCTGCAGCGTCTGGCCGAGGTGGCGATGCACTGCGGACGCCACGACGAGGCGCACACCGCTCTCGATGAAGCACTGGATGTCGCCCGACAAACCGACATTGGCTTCCACCTGCTGGACCGCATCTATGGCACCCGCATCGCGCTGGCGCAGTTGGCTGGCAGCCCGGCTGCGGCGCTGCACGCGCTGGAGGATGCGCGCGAGGCGGTGCGCGGCCCACTGGAGACCTGCCCGGGCTGCCGCATCACCTTTGCCGTGCCGGCGGCGATCGCCGCAGCCCGCGCCGGGCGACTCGACCTGGCGCAGGCGTACGAAGACCAAAGCGCCTACCTGGCCAACGTGGTGATGCGCCTGCCCGCCTGGTACGCCGCGCACGATGAGGTGCGCGGCCACCTGGCGGTGGCTCGCGGTGAAGGCGCGGACGTTGCAGCGTCGACGTTTGCGCAGGCGGCGGCAGGCTTTCGCGAGGCCGGCCAACCGATCGATGTGTCGCGCTGCGAACAGCTCGTTGCTGCGGTTGGGCGCGGGCGTTCGCGTCCTTGACGGGAGTTGGGCGCGATGGGCCGGCTGCATCAGTTCGACGCCCAAGCGAAGCGGACGCTGCCTGCGCCCATCAGTTCAGTGACTTTGAGCACACCTCACGACAGGCTCTGTACGACCAGCTGGCGCAGCTCCTCGGTGACCACCGGCTCGAGGCCGAACCAGGACTTCCAGGCCAGCGGCCCCTGCTGCAGCAGCATGCCCAGGCCGTCCACCGTGGGGTTGCCGCGCGCGCGGGCTGCGGCCAGGAAGGGCGTCAGCAGCGGCACGTAGACGATGTCGGCGGCGATGGCCGCCAAGGGCAGCGCATCGAGGCGGATGTCCAGCGCCGTCTGGCCCACCATGCCCTGGCTCGTGGTGTTGACGACCAGCGCTGCGCCGGCCAGCGCGTCGTGGCGCTGCGGCCAGGGCACGGCAGTGATGCCAGCGCCCGGCGCCTGCGCCTGCGCCACCGCCTGCGCGCGCGGCAGCGATCGGTTGACGAGGCGGATCTCGCGCACGCCCTGCTGCAGCAGCCCGTGGCACACGGCGCGTGCGCCGCCGCCGGCGCCCAGCACCACCACCGGGCCCGCGTCGGGCCGCCACGCCGGCTGTTGCTGGCGCAGGTTGCGCACGAAGCCGAAGGCGTCGTTGTTGCTGCCGGCCAGGCTGCCGTCGGCGCGCACGGTGACGCAGCTGATGGCGCCGATGGCGCGCGCCGATTCGTCCAGCTCGTCGACGATCTGCATCGCCTGCTGCTTGTGCGGGATGGTCACGTTGCAGCCGGCAAAACCCAGCGCCTGCAAGGCGCGCAAGGCAGCCTGCAGGCCCGCGGGCCGGATCGCCAGCGGCACGTAGACGCCCGCCAGGCCCTGCTGCCTGAACCAGTGGTTGTGGATCAGCGGCGAGCGCGAATGCATCACCGGCCAGCCCATCACGCCGGCGAGCAGGAATCGGTCGGATGGTGGGAGGGTCTGCGTCATGCGGGTCGGGTCCTGATCGGGGCGGCATGGCAGCCACGGCGGCCGGCATCTTATGCGCCACGGCCGGCGGCCGCGGCGCAGGTGACCGATACCATCGCTGCCTTGAACACCACCTCCCCCATCCCCCGCATGCCGGGCCAACGGCTGGGCGCCCTGCACCGCGCGGCCGTCGTCGCCGTGCTGGGTTTCGCCTCGGGCCTGCCGCTGGCGCTCACCGGCCAGGCCATGCAGGCCTGGCTGACGATGGACGGCATCGACCTGGCGACGATCGGATTCCTCAGCCTGGTGGGCCTGCCCTACACCTTCAAGTTCCTGTGGGCGCCGCTGATGGACCGCTTCGATCCGCCAGGCCTGGGCCGGCGCCGCGGCTGGCTCGTGCTGACGCAACTGGCGCTGGCCGGCGTGCTGCTGGCGCTGGCCGCGCACGCGCCCAAGGACGGCATCCGCGTCTTTGCGCTGCTGGCGGTGGTGGTGGCTTTTCTGTCGGCCTCGCAGGACGTGGTGGTCGACGCCTACCGCACCGACTTGCTGCCCGCGCCCGAGCGCGGCATGGGCGCGTCGCTGGGCGTCATGGGCTACCGGCTGGCGATGATCCTGTCCGGCGGCATCGCGCTCATCTGGACCGACCCCAACCAGGGCGGCGGCTGGGACTGGCCCGCGGTGTACCGCTTCATGGCCATGCTGATGGTGGCTGCAGCGGTGCTGTCGGCGCTGATCCTGCCCAAGCTGCCGCCCGTCGTGGCCCTGCAAGCCGCCGCCGGCCACGATCTGCGCGGCTTTGCCGCCGTGCTGGTGGCGGTGGCCGCCGGCGTGTGGCTGACGGACCAGTTCGGTGGCAGCATCGCGCAGGCGCTGGTGGGCCCGCTGCTGCAGGGCAGCAGCCTGCCGGCGGCGCTGCAAAAACGCTGGGTCGACCTGGTGGCGCTGCTGCTGGGCATCGCCTTCACGCTGCCGCTGGCGGCCTGGGCGGCGCGCCGGGCGCGCTTCGACACCCTGCTGGGTGGCCTGCGCAGCTACTTCAGCCAGCGCGGCGCCGCGGCCTTCCTGCTCTTCATCGTGCTCTACAAGCTCGGTGACGCTTTTGCCGGATCGCTGATGACGGCCTTCCTGCTCAAGAGCATGGCCTACACCTCGGCCGAGGTCGGCGTCGTCAACAAGGTCATCGGGCTGTGGCTGACGATCGGCGGCGCGCTGGTTGGCGGTGTGCTCATGCTCAAGCTCGGGCTGTGGCGCTCGCTGATGATCTTCGGCGTGCTGCAGATGGTCAGCAACCTGGGCTTCTGGTGGCTGGCCGTCAGCGGCAAGGGCGTGCTGCCGGGCACCGTGCTGCCGGCCTTCGACTGGGGCTTCGTCAAGCTGGCCACGCCGACGCCGGTGGACGGCGGCCTCTTGATGGTGGTGGCCTTCGAGAACATCAGCGGCGGCATGGGCACGGCGGCCTTCGTGGCCTTCATGATGAGCCTGTGCAACCAGCGCTTCACGGCGACGCAGTTTGCGCTGCTCAGCGCCTTTGCCAGCGTCGGCCGGGTCTGGGTCGGACCGCTGGCCGGCGTGCTGGCCGAGAGCATCGGCTGGCCTGCCTTCTTCATCATCAGCACCGTGCTGGCAGCACCTGCGCTCGTGATGCTGTGGTGGCTGCGCGCCAGCGTGCGCGCGCTCGACGTGCCGCCGCCCGTTGCGGGCGGCGGCATCGACGACTGAGCCGAGCTGCACGTGCGGCACGGGCCGGTGATGGCGCCAGTGGCGCTTGTGACGCATTCATCCGTGACGCATTCATCCGTGGCCCATTCATCCGTGGCCTGCGCAGCCCCGATCCACAATCAGCCGTGGGGTCCGCGCTCAATACCGGGCGTGTCCTCCTCCAGGCCTCGCCGGACGTTGGCCCAACGTGCACTTGGCGCTGCCTGCGCCGGAAGCAGACGATGACGCGATCCGATCTCGACACGACCGTCCCCGACGTCGCCGCACCGCGCTACGCCTGTGCCTACGCCTGCGCCTGTGCGTTCCCTTCGATGGGCCGCCGCAGCTTCGCCGCGCTGCTCTGGGCCGCTGCCGCCGGCCCTGCCGCCGCCGTGGTGCCGGAGTGCCAACGTTCGGCAGTCACCAAGCTCATCCCGGCAGCGCAGGTCGAAGGCGCAGCCCAGCAGCAATACGCGCAGCTCGTGAGCTCGGCCCGCGGCCAGGGCGCGCTGGCGCCCGACAGCCATCCGCAGCTGCAGCGGCTGCGCTACATCGCCGGGCGCATCGTGCCGCTGGCGCCGGCGTGCAATGAGCGCGCCCGCCAATGGCGTTGGGAGGTCAACCTGCTGGGCAGCCCGCAGCTCAACGCCTTTTGCATGCCGGGCGGCAAGATCGCCTTCTTCAACGGCATCCTCGTCAAGCTCAAGCTGAACGACGACGAGGTGGCCATGATCATGGGCCACGAGGTGGCGCACGCGCTGCTCGAACACGCCCGCGAACGCATCGCCAAGAGCACCGGCACGAACCTGGGCCTGCGCCTGGGCGCGGCGGTGCTGGGCCTGGGCAACGTGGGTGACCTGGCCGCGCAGGGCCTGGCCAACCTGGCGACCCTGAAGTTCGGCCGCGACGACGAAAGCGAGGCCGACGCCCTGGGCCTGGTGCTGGCCGCCAAGGCCGGCTACGACCCGCACGCGGGGGTCACGTTGTGGCAAAAGATGACCGCCGTGACAGCCGGCAAGGCGCCGCCGCAATGGCTGTCCACACACCCGGCGGGGCAGACCCGGATCAGGGACATCGAGGCGCGGCTGCCGCGGGTGCTGCCGGACTATCAGGCGGCGCCGCGACCGGAGCGCAGGTTCGAACTCGCCAGCCGCTGAAGACTGAACTTGTCTTGCCGGCGTCGGGGTTCGTCCTCCAGAATGAGGATGCCCCTCGCCAGCCCCCATAGCAGCATGCCTTCGCCCGTTGACCGAGAGCCCGGTTCGTCCGAACTGATCCGCGTCAGGCGGTCCGTTCTCGTCGTGGATGTGGTCGATTCCGTTCGTCTGATGCAGGCATTTGAAACCGACGTCATCGATCGATGGCGCCGCTTTCTGGATGAGGTGGTGAGCACCCTGCTGCCCTTGCACGGCGGCCGTCTGGTGAAGAGCTTGGGGGATGGGATGCTGGTGGAATTTGAAACTGCGCCACCGGCTGCGGCGGTCGCGTTCGAGATGCACAAGCGAATGCAGCGCTACAACCAAGCGCGCCCGCCGCAGGCACAGATCCGCCTGCGTGCCGGCCTGCACACCTCGGACGTGGTGATCGACAAGCTCGACATCTTCGGGCCGGGCGTGAACATCGCCGCCCGGATTGCGACCTTGGCTGCGCCCGGCGAAGTCGTGGCTACGGTCCAGGTTCGCGATGAACTGGTGCGCGGCGTTGACGCCGAATTCGAAGACCTGGGCGAGCTGTTCGTCAAGGGCCTCGAGCAGAGCATTCACTGCTGGAAGATCAGTTCGCCCAGCGGAGCACCCTGGGCCGCGGCACCCCAGGAGCCGCCCACCTTGTCGACGCCGAATGTCGTGGTGCCGCGCCTGGCGGTGATGCCGCTGTCGGTGCGCGGCCTGGAGGGCGACGATGCCTCTGCCGGGCACCTGGTGGCCGACAACCTGAACCTTCGGCTGTCGCGCAGCGCTGCACTGCGCGTCATCTCGCGGCTGTCGTCCTCGGCACTGTCCGAGCGCAACCTGACGGCGGTCGAGGTCGCCCGGCAGCTCGGTGTGCAGTACGTGGTGGGCGGCTCTGTCACGCGGCAAGGCAATGCGCGCTGGCGGCTGTGCATTGAGATGGCTGACGGTGGCGACGGCTCACTCATCTGGGGTCGCACCGACACCGTCGATCCCCAAGCCCTTCTTGAGCCCGACGATGACTACTCGGCGGAGCTGGCCTCGGGCCTGCTGGAGGCCATCGCAACGCACCAGGTGCAACGCCTTGCGACGCATTCCTTGCCCTCGCTGCAGTCGTACTCGCTTCAACTTGCTGGTCTGCGCCTGATGCACCGCGCAACACGGGGCGACTTCGAACGCGCGCGCTCGGTGCTCGAAAGCCTGGTCGACCGCCATCCGATGGCGCCCGTGCCGCGCGCCTGGATGTCGCAGTGGTGGGTGCTGCGCACCACGCGCGGGCTGGCCGCCTCAGCACACGACGGGGCAGCGCAGGCTCTCAGCCACACACGCAGCGCGCTGCAGACCGATCCGCACTGTGCCCTGGCCCTGGCCACCCAGGGCTTCGTCGAATGCCACATGCAGCGTGACCTGGACGCCGCAGAGGCCACGCTCGACCGTGCCATTGCCTGCAATGGCAACGAGGCCTTGGCCTGGTTGTACCGAAGCGTCGTACACGGTTTTCGGGGGCAAGGTGAGGAGGCCTATCGCAGCGCCGAGACCGCGAGCTCGCTCTCGCCCGTCGATCCTCAGCGCCACTACTTTGATGCGCTGACGGCGAGCGCGGCCATCACCGCACACCGCCTCGAGCGCGGGCTGGAACTGGCTCGACGGGCGCTGCTGGTCAACCGTAACCACCTGCCGACGCTGCGCGCGCTGATCGTCGGGCTCGTTGAAAGCGGCGACACGCAGGCCGCCCATCCGATCGGGCTGCGGGTCTTGGAGCTCAACCCTTCCTTCACCATCACGGGCTATGTGCGCGATGCCCCCAAGGGCTCCGAAGCCACCCGGCTGCGCTTTGCCGAAGCCTTTGCACTGGCAGGACTGCCTTCCAGCTGATCCTGCCGCTGTGCCTTCATTCCAACATCACAGAGGAGCGAACGATGAGCGAAAGTCTGGGCGGTTCGATCGGGGGATCGATTGGGGGATCGATCGGCGGCTCTATAGGTGGCTCTATAGGTGGCTCGATCGGCGGCTCGATCGGCGGATCCATTGGCGGCTCGATTCCGCCGTCGGCCGGCAGCAGCAGCCTGATGATGGAAGCGCTCCTGCGCCACCGTGCCGCGTCCATCGACTACGGTGCGACCGCTGTGCCGTGGAGCCTGCCGGATCGCTCGGCCAACCCCAAACGGCTCTTCCACTGGGACCCCTGGGTGCGCAGCTACCTGACTGCGCAGGAACTGATTCAGGCCTTCGACTTCAAGTTGGGCCAGGTGCCTTGGCATGGCACGCAGTTGCCTTCAGTGACCTTGCGCGCCACCTCCAGCCGCGATGGCAGCCTGGGCGGCTCGCCACAGGCGCTGGTCACGTTGGTGGCACCGCCCATCGGCGTATTCGAACAGCAAGTCGATCAGGTCCTGGATTGGGCCGAGCTGCGCGAAGAAAGGGTGCCCGAAATCCTCGCGCAAATCGACAACCAGCACAACTTCTGGGGCATGTTGATCCCGGTACAGACCGACCGGCTGAAGCGCACGCGCGAGCTGCTCGAAGCGGCAGTGCGCGTCGCCGTCTTCGTGGAGATGCGCTTCAAGCACTCGCTGGCCTGCTGGCGGCCCATCGACTATTCGCCGCAGGTGCAGCCCATCATCGACACCCCGGGCCATGGCGCTTTGCCCAGCGGGCACTGCACCGAGTCCTATGTCATCTACGAAGTGCTGATGGCGCTGCTCAACAGCTCCACCGAAACGAAGGCTGACGAAGGCCGACGGTCCTTGAACCGTCAGTTTCGCTACCTCGCCGAGCGCATCGCGATGAACCGGGTCATCGCCGGCGTGCACTTTCCCGTCGACAACGTTGCCGGGCGCATGCTGGGCGTCACCCTGGGGCGATACATTGCACACCGTTTCAGCGCTGGCAAGACCATTGACCTTTATGCCGCGACTTTCGACGGACGTAAATTTTCCGGCAGCGACGTTTTCGACCCGACGAACCAGCGGGTTGCAAAGCACGACGAGGACTGCGCAGTCGAGGGTGACACGAAGTTCTACAGCTGGAGCAAGCAGGCGCTGAAGCCGTTCGACGATCCGGCGAGTGACATTCTCGATCCCCTGTGGCAGGCGGCCATGAGCGAAGTCGTCGAACTGGGCCTGAGGTTCGCATGAGGGTCGGTCCGCTGGCGGGCGGCGGGCTGTCCCCGCAGTGCCAAGGCATCGATGCAGGACTGCTTTGGGCCCTGGCGACGGGCTTCCGCGACTTCCGGCGCAGCACCGATCCCTGCCCTACCCATTGGCCCATGGCCATCGAACTGGCGCGCGGCGGCACCGTCGGTGCGCTGCGTCGCGCCGGTGTCTTCGTGCCAGCAGCGCACCAGTTGCATGGTCGGCGCTGGCTCACGGGGGACTTCGACATCGGCGCTGTCCACGCGGTGTGGGGCGGCGCGCTCGCCGCCGTGGTGCGGCGGTTCGAACTTCAGTTGCCGGTCATTCCGCACCGACCCCGTCATCCGACACCCTTGGCGGGCCAGGCCACTCCCAAGCCGAGGCGTCGCTCGCGGGCAGCGACGCTGTTTGGCGTCATCGATAGCGGCTGCCCCTTCGCCCATGCGATGCTGCGCGATCGCGCGGGCACTGGCACCCGGATGCTGAGCATCTGGGATCAGGACACGATCGCGCCCGCCTTTGCCGACCGCGGCGGCTGGATTCCGCCCGACATGGGCTATGGCGCTGAGATCGACCGGGCGGGTCTGAACGCATTGATGGCCCGGTGTGCCAGCCCTGGCCAGCCCAAGACGATCGACGAGGCCCGTTGCTACCGCATGGCCGGCTACGATGTGCTGCGCGAGCGCTTCGGGCACGGCGCGGGCGTCATGGGCCTGCTGACGAATCGTCGCAGCAGCGATTGGATCGACAGCCTGCGCCCGGGGCCGGCGCGATCGCGGCATGCGCAGGCCGACGCAGACTACGTCTTTGTCCAGGTGCCGCGTGATGCCGTGCAGGATGCCAGCAGCGCATCGCTGGCGCGCTACGTCATCGACGGCTTGCGGTACATCGTGTCTTGCGCCGGAAAGGGCCAGGATGTCGTCGTGAACCTCAGCGACGGCACGAGCCGCGGGCCCCACGACGGCCACGCGCTGGTCGATGAGGCGATCGCAGATCTTGTCCAGGAGCAAGCTGAACAAGGGCGGCGGCTGCGCGTGGTCGTCGCCGCCGGCAACACCAGGGACGAAGAGCGGCACGCCTGCTTCGACCAGCTTCGCAGTGGCCAGCGAGGACGCGTTTGTCTGCATGTGCCCGCCGACAACGAGTCGCCCGTCTTCGTCAACCTGCGCCTGCCTCTGGCAGGTTCGGCGCGGGTACGTCTGCTCGCGCCCGGCGCAGTACAGGATCAGGTCCTGTCGGTTGTCGCAGGGCAAGCGCAGGGCGCTTTCGACGACGCGGGTTCGGCTGTCTGGGGCTTGATCCTGCCGCAGCCAGCCAAGGGCCTTGCGGCTTGCGGACTGATCGTGATCGCAGCGACCCGCGCTGGCAGTGACGGCCGGCCACCTGCCCCCAGTGGCCGCTGGTGGATCGAAGTCGAGCCCCTGGATAAAGCGCTCACGGCCAAGCTCCCCGTGGACATCTGGATCAGTCGCGGTCGGCGCAATTGCACGGCGCTGCCACGGTCGCGCCAGGCACGCTTTCTGGATGTGGATGGCAGCTACGCGGCGCTTCGCCACCTGCGGTCGAGCGAAGTCGATCCTGATCCACCCCGCTCGCCCATTCGACGCCTGGGATCGTTGAATGCCCTGGCATGTTCAAACGCCGAGGGAGTGATCGTGGTGGGAGCGAGCTACCGTTCCAAGACAGAAGCCAGCGTGTATTCATCGGCCGGGCCGGCAGCAGGCGAGGCCAGCAATCGCAGGATGGGGCCGGACTTCAGCGCCCCGGTCGATGAAAGCCGCGGCCTGCAGGGCATGCGCGTGGCCGGCAACCGCTCGGGGGACGCCTGTCGCGCCACGGGCTCCAGCTTTGCGGCGCCGCAGATCGCGTTGCTGCTGGCCACGGGCCAGGGCGTCCCGCTGCGCAGGGACGCACCCGGCAGAGGCATCGCGGACCCGCTGCACCTCGGGCCCAGGGTGGCGCCCGACTAAGACCGTGGGCGCAGAGGTTTCGAAACCTGACGAAAGCGAAGGATTCGGCCCGAAGGCACGGCACAAACCGCAGCCATGCTTTGTGGCAGGGCGAGGACTTGCAACCCGGCCCAATGGCCAGCCATCGGGTCGAAGACGTGCTTTCGGGCTCCGAAATCTCTGCTTCGGCGTACCCGCCTCACCACTTGGACGGCAGCTCCCTGAGCAGCACGATGCGCCGCCGCGCCACCTGCACGCAACCGGCGCGCTTGAGGTCGCGCATCACGATCGTCACCATCGCGCCGGTGCAGCCCAGCATCTGGCCGATCTCTTTGTGCGAAGGCGCCGGGTCCCAGACATAGGGCCGACTTCCCTGCGCCTGGCCTTCCAGCAGGTCCTTCAGCTGCCCATACACGCCATGCAGCGCAATGTTGCGCATGCCCAGCGTGGCCGCGCGGGCGCGGCGAATCACCTTGGACAGCAGCTGGAAGGCAAAGCCCGCGTCTTCGGCCAGGTGCAGCTCCAGCGTGACGCGGGTCACCACGGCGCAGACGCTGGCCTCCAGGGTCTCGACACTGGCCGAGCGCGGGCCGCCGTCCAGGCCCATCTCGCCCACGTACTCGCCAGGCCCATAGACGCCGTAGGTGATCTCCTTGTCGTCGTCGCCCACGCTGTAGGCGCGCAGGCGTCCGGCCAGCAGGATGTACAGGGTCTCGCCGCGGTCGCCCTCGGTGATGATCTGCACGCCCTTGCGCAGCCGGCTCACGACGCCGCGGCGCGCCAGTGCGCGCAGCGAATCGGACATCGGCGCTTGCTCGAACGGATCGGGAGGGCTGGGCGGGCGGGGTGGACGGGGTCTTGGCATCGGGCATCGGGCATCGGCGCCGCCGGCACCGATGCCAGAGGCCGGCCGATGTTACCGACAGGCCATGCCAAAACCCGCCCGCAAGGCGCCCACCAGCGGCGGCAGCACCGCCACCTGCCGCACCAGCTCGGCGATGCTGGCTGCGCCGGTCTTGGCGCGGATGCTGCCGATCTGCGTGCGCACGGTGGACACCGCCACCTTCTGCTGCAGCGCCACCTGGGTCGGACGCACGCCGGCGCAGAGCAGTTCCAGCACTCGCGTTTCGGCCGGCGTGAGGTGCACGCTGCGTGCATAACCCTGCACCGACAGCTGCTCGCAGACCTGGCGCTTGCCCAGCACCAGCAGCGTGGCCGGGCCTTCGTCGGCGCTGCGCTGGCCGGCCCCCGCGGGCAGCGGCACCACCGAGACGCTCACCCGGTGATCGCCACTGCCCAGCGTGACCAGCCTGCGCAGCCCGCGCTGGGCAGCAGCGAGTGCGTCGTACAGCGGCGCCACGTCCTGCGGGCGCTGGGCGCGCAGCGTGCCGCCCAGCCTCTGCAGCGGGTGCTGGCCGTCGAGCTCCTGGCGCGCCGCGTGGTTGAGGTAGAGGACCTGGGCATCGGCGCCCACCAGCAGCATGCCGTAGTCGATTTCATCGAGCATGCGCGTCAGGCAGCTGCTCAGCGCGCCGGCGGCAGCGCGGCGTTCGGGGCCGAGGTAGCCCGGCGGCAGGCGCGCGCCGCCGGAGTCTCGGGCCGAGGAGGCAAGGTTCTCGAACATGGTGTTCCCCTGGTTGCTCTTTGTCGGCGCCGACACGGCAGCACCGGTGCCTACCTTAGGGATCGCAGCCCCGCTTGGGCAGTGAATCTGGGCGCGAAGTTCGGTGAACTATTTACCGTCGCCGGGCGAAGCCCAGCACGGGCGGCAGGCGATTGAGGTCCAGCAACAGAGCGGCCACACTGGTGTGGCCTGTCTTGCGGCGCAGCGACGCGATGTGGCTGCGCGCCGTGCTCACGGCCACGCCCGCATCGGCGGCGGCCTGGGCCGCGTTGCGTCCGCGGGCCAGCAGGCTCAGCACGCGCTGCTCGGCCGCCGTGAGGCCGTGGGCCGCGCCGTACGCGGCCAGGTCCGGCGTGAACCCGCTGGCAGGGGCCAGTGCCAGCAGCAGCAGTGTCGTCCTGGCGCCCCGGCCAGCGGGTCGGTTCAGGTTGTTCAGGTCGTTCAGTTCGTTCAGGGCCTGCAGGGTGCCCTGGAACCCCAGCCGTCGGCCGGGCCAGCGCAACACGCCTGGCTGGCCCAAAGCGGCGGCCTCGAGCGCGCCGGCGAATTCGGCCCGCCACGCTGCCGTCGCGGGCTGCAGCTGCTGGTTGGGCAGCAGGCGCAGGGGCTTGCCGGCCCGCAGCAGGTGGCGCGCCGCGCGGTTGGCGTGGCGCAGCGCACCGTGCTCGTCGATCAGCATCAGCGGCCAGGCCAGCAGGTCGGCCATGCGCGCCAGCGCAGGGGCCAGTTCGGCGGGGGCAACGGGTGCGACGGGTGCGACGGCACGCATGGCCACAGCTTGAGCCGCGGCGCGCCAGCGGTCATCCGCGATCGGGTTGATGCCCGGCTGCAGCGGTCGCCGCGGCAGACCCCGCCGCTATCATCGCCGCGTGCATGGCCCGCTGATTTCGTGGATGTCGCTGCTGGCGCTGGGCCTGGCGTTGGGCCTGGCGCCTGCGGGTGCGGGCGTGGCGGCCGCTACCACGGCCAAGCCGCTGGTCTATTGCGCCGATGCCAGCCCCGAGGGCTTCGACCCCGCGCTGTGGGACAGCAGCAGCACCAGCAACGTCACGACGCAGATCTTCCAGGGCCTGCTGGGCTTGCAGCGCGGCAGCGGTGAGCTCGTGCCCGCGCTGGCCACGGCCTGGATCGTGAGCCCCGACGCCAGGACCTTCACCTTCACGCTGCGCCAGGGTGTGGCCTTCCACACCACGCCCACCTTCACGCCCACGCGGGCCTTCAACGCCGACGACGTGATGTTCACTTTCACGCGGCTCGTCGACGCCAGGCTGCCCTTCAACCTTGCCTTCCCGGCGACCTTCGTCTACCCGCAGAGCCTGGGGCTGAAGGCCATGATCGCGGCCATCGAGCGCCTGGGCGAACACGCCGTGCGCTTTCGCCTGCACCAGCCCAACGTCAACTTCCTGAGCTACTTCGCGGCCAGCTTCGCGGCCATCCACTCGGCCGAGTACGCGGCCCAGCTGCTGGCAGCGGGCCGTGCCAGTGCCATCAACAACCAGCCCGTGGGCACCGGCCCCTACCGCTTCAAGAGCTATCGCAAGGACGACGTGCTGCGCCTGCAGGCCCACCCCGGCTACTGGCGCGGCGAGCAGGCCACGCAGGCGCTGGTCTACGCCATCAGCCGCGAGGCCAATGTGCGCGTGCAAAAGGTGGTGCGCGGCGAGTGCCATGTGGCAGCGCCGATCCGCGACGTCGATATCACCGCGCTCAGCGGCCACCCGCAGGTCGAGGTGATGAAGATCCAGGCCCTCAACATCAGCTACCTGGCCTTCAACCTGAAGAAGCCGCCGCTGGACCGGCGCGAGGTGCGCGAGGCGCTGGACATCGCGGTCGATCGCAACGCGCTGTTCAAGGTGCTGTTTCCGCGCGGCGACGCGCTGCAGGCCACGAGCGCTTTTCCGCCCGCCGTGCCGGGCTTCAACCGCGCGCTGAAGAATGAATACGACCCCGAGCGCGCGCGCCGGCTGCTGGCTGGCGCTGGCCTGGCCGGCGGCTTCGAGATCGCGCTCTGGGCGCTGCCCATCAGCCGCCCCACCAACCCGAGCGGCCAGCTCATGGCGCAGATGATCCAGGCCGACTGGGCGCGCATCGGCGTGCAGGCACGCATCGTCACCTACGAGTGGGGCGAGTACCTCAAGCGCGCCAACCAGGGCGAGCACGACGTCTACATGAGCGGCTGGAGTAGCGACATCGCCGCGGCCGACGAATTTCTGACCCCCAACCTGACCTGCCCGGCCAGCCGCGGCGGCATCAAGTTCTGCAACCAGGACTTCGACGCGCTGGTCGATGGCGCCCGCGCCGAGGTCGACGAGACGCGGCGCCTGGCGCTGATCGGCAAGGCGCAGGAGATCTTCAAGCGCGAGCGGCCCTGGATGCCGATGGCGCACAGCAGCGTCTACATCCCGGTGCGCAAGGACGTGGTGGGCTTCGTGATGTCGCCCAACGGCAGCGTCGACTTCGAAGGGGTGTACCGCAAATGATCCGCGTCGAGGACATCGCCGCCGACCCGGGCTTCCGCCACCTGACGACGCTGCGAGGCGTGCCGCACGAGCTGCGCTACGTCGGCCGCAACAACTTCGCCGGCCGCAGCCTGTACGGCCGCATGGACTGCGCCTGGCTGCGCCGCGAAGCCGCTGTCGGCCTCGAAGCCGCCGCGGCCTGGCTGCAGCAGCAGCGAGCGGGCTGGCGCATCCTGGTGCTCGACGCGTTGCGCCCGCAGCGCGTACAGGAATCCATCTGGGTCGACGTCGCTGGCACGCCGGCACAGGAGTACTTTGCCAACCCCGAGCGCGGCAGCATCCACAGCTACGGCATGGCGGTCGACGCGACGCTGCTGGGGCCCGGCGGCGCCGAGGCCGACATGGGCAGCGGCTTCGACGAGATGTCGCTCGCCTCGCACCCGGCGCTGCACGAGGCGCACCTGGCCAGCGGCGTGCTCACGGCGGCGCAGGTGGCCGAGCGGCAATGGCTGCTGGCCGCGATGCAGCACGGCGGCTTTGCCGGCATCCCCAACGAGTGGTGGCACTTCGATCACGGCGACCGCGACCGCGTGCGCCGCGAGTTGCCGCGCGTCTACTGAGCAGGCCATGACACCCAATCGACGACAGTTCATCGCCGGGGCGAGTGCGGCGGGTGCAGCGGGTGCGGCAAGCGCCGCCACCACCGCCGTGGCCCAGCCGCGACCGCCCCCGCTGCGCGCGCGCCGGCTGCAGCCCGGCGACACGATCGCGCTCATCAACCCTTCGGGCGCGGTCTACGAACGCGCGCCTTACGAGATCGCCACCGAATCGCTGCAGGCGCTGGGTTTTCGGGTGCGCGAGGCGCCGAACCTGCGCGCCCGCTACGGCCACTTCGCCGGCACCGACGCGCA
Source organism: Rubrivivax sp. (assembly GCA_031392695.1). GTDB lineage: Bacteria > Pseudomonadota > Gammaproteobacteria > Burkholderiales > Burkholderiaceae_C > Rubrivivax. The sequence goes on along the minus strand of JANMVM010000230.1, from coordinate 17,461 downwards.
GCGCGCGGCCGACGTCAACGCGATGTTCGCCGACCCCGGCGTGCACGGCCTGCTGGCCATGACCGGCGGCTCGGGCGGCAACCGCATCCTGCCGCTGCTGGACTACGCCGCGATGCGCCGCAGGCCCAAGTTCCTGGGTGGCTTTTCGGACCTCACGGCGCTCATCAACGCGGTGCAGGCCCGGACCGGCCTCGTCACCTTCCACTGCCCGGTGGCGTCGTCGGAGTGGAACGCCTTCAGCGTCGAGCACTGGCGCGGCACCGTCGTCGACGCGCAGGCGATGCTGTTGGCCAACCCCAAGGAGCCGGACGACAACATCGTCGCCCGCGCCGGCCGCATCAGCACGCTGCGCGGCGGCCGCGCGCGCGGGCCGCTGGTGGGCGGCAACCTGGCGGTGCTGACGTCGATGGCCGGCTCGCCCTACTGGCCGTCCTTCGACGGCGCGATCCTGTTCCTGGAGGACATCAACGAGTACATCTACCGCGTCGACCGCATGCTCAGCACGCTGCTGCTCAGCGGCGCGCTGCAGCGCGTGGCCGGTGTCGTGCTGGGCGCCTTCACGAAGTGCGAGCCTGGCGACGGCCACTTCGGCACGCTGACGCTGGACGAGGTCTTCGACGACTACTTCAAGCCGCTGCAGGTGCCGGTCTACCGCGGCGCGCAGTTCGGCCACATCAAGCGCAAGTTCACGCTGCCGGTGGGGCTGGAGGTAGAGCTGGACGCCGACGCCGGCACCTTGCGCTACCTGCAGCCGGCCGTGCTGTGAGAAGGCCGGGCAGCCATCCAGGGTTGCGGCGGCGGCGGCCCCGGGCCGGGCTCGCTGGCCCTGGCGAGCCTGGCGGGCCTGGCGCTGGGTGCGGCGCGCTGCCGCCGCCACGCCTGAGCCGAAGGGCTGCTCGGCGGAGCAGCCCAGCGCCGATCAAAAACCAGAACCGGGCTGGCTCAAGAACGCCAATTCCGCGGCGCTGGAGATGCGGCCCAGGATCGCGTTGCGGTGCGGGTAGCGGCCGAAGCGTTCAACGATTTCGAAATGCTTGACCGCATACCGCTCGGCATCGGCCAGCGCCGGGTGCTCGGCCGCCAGCGTGGCAAAGAGCTGCAGCGACTGCCGCTGCACCGCCAGGTCTTCGGCATGCTCGAAGGGCAGGTAGACGAACCAGCGCTGCAGCGGCGGCAGTTGCCGGTCGCCGCCGCCGGCCACCAGCGCCTGCGCCGCGGCCAGCGCCAACGCGTCACCGGCGAAGGCGCGCGGCGTGTCGCGAAAGGCATTGCGCGTGAACTGGTCGAGCACCACGATGCGGGCCAGCGCAGCGGCCGGCACAGCGGCCCAGTCGCGCAAGCCACCGTCCAGCGCGGCCTGCAACGAGGCGCCGAAGTGCTGGCGGATAGCGGCGTCGAAGGCCGCGTCCTTGCGGAACCACTCGGCACGCGGCTTCAGCGCTGACGGCTCGCCAAACCAGAAGGCCAGGATGTCGCTGGGTTGCATCATGTTCAGTCCAGCCGCGCGCCCGAATCCTTGACCGCCTTGGCCCACTTGGGCATCTCGGCCGCCAGGTAGCCGGCAAAGGCCTCCGGCCCCAGGTAGGCCGGGTCTGCGCCCTGGCTGAGCATGCGGGTGCGGATATCGGGCGTTTCCAGCGCTCCCTTGAAGGCCGCGGCCAGGCGCTCCACCACTGCCTTCGGGGTGGCCGCCGGCGCCATCACGCCGTAGAAGCCCACGACCTCGAAGTCCTTGATGCCGGCTTCGATGAGCGTGGGCGTGTCAGGCAAGGCGTTGCTGCGCTCGCGGCTGGTGACGGCCAGCGCGCGCAGCTTGCCCTGCTTGACGTACTGTGCCGCCTGCGGGATCGACTCGGCCATCATCTGCACCTGGCCGGCGAGCAGGTCGGTGAAGGCCGGCGCGCTGCCGCGGTAGGGAATGTGCACGATGAAGGTGCCGGTGGCGGCCTTGAACATCTCGGGCACGAGGTGGCTGATGCCGCCGTTGCCGGCCGAGCCGTAGTTGAGCTTGCCCGGATTCTTGCGCGCCAGCGTCACCAGCTCCTGCAGCGTGTGGGCGGGCACGGCCGGGTTGACGAGCAGGGCCAGCGGCTGCATCGCGGTGCGCGCCACGGGCGCGAAGTCGCGCAGCGTCTGGTACGGGTTCTTGGGGTAGATGGCCGGGTTGATGACCAGCGTGCCGGTGTTGGCCATCAGCAGCGTGTAGCCGTCGGGGTCGCTCTTGGCCACGAAGTCGGCAGCCACCGAACCGCCGGCGCCGGCCTTGTAGTCGACGATCACCGGCTGACCCAGCAGTTGGCCCAGGCGGTCGGCGAGCAGCCGGGCGTGGGCGTCGAGCGGGCCACCGGCCGGGAAGCCGACGATGATCTTCACCGGCTTGTTGGGGAAGGCTGGTGCCTGCGCCGGTGCCAGCGCCGGAGTCGACAGGCTGACCATGGTGGCCAGGGCCAGCAGCGTGCAGCGGATCGGGTTCATGGTGTCCTGTCGGCTTCGAGCAGATCCTGGGTTTCGGGGTGCCGCCGCATGTAGGCGGCGACATAGCTGCACGTCGGCCGCACAGGCAGGCCCTGGGCGCGCGCCCAGTCCAGCGCGGCTTGCACGAGCGCCGCGGCCACGCCCTGGCCCTGCAGGGCGGCGGGGACTTCGGTGTGGTGCAGCACCAGCACCTCGCCCTGGCGCCGGTAGCTGCACAGAGCCAGCCGGCCCTGCGGCCAGGCTTCGAAGCGCGAGACGGCAGCGTTGTGGCTCACGGCAAGGCTCATGGCCCCGATTCTGCCCCGCATGCCGGGGGGGCCCGCTGGCGCCGCGGCGCCAGCGGGCCAGAGGTTTGGGTTTACATTGGGGCGCGCCCATCACCCCGGGGGGCCGGGGCGGCGGGTCGCCATGTTGCGGTAGGGTCATGTGAACAAAGCCTGGTTCCTGGAAAGCGTGGCCGCCGACGGTTCGCGGGTCAGCTGCGCCATCCACAAACTGCCGTTCCGGGTCGGGCGCGACGCCGTCAACGACCTGGCCGTGGACGCGCGGGGCCTGTCGCGCCAGCACGCTGAGTTCAAGCTCGACGCCACGGGCGCCTTGTGCCTGGCCGACCTGGACAGCACCAACGGCACCTTCGTCAACCGCGAACGCATCCACGGCGCACGCGTGGTGGCCGAGAACGACGTCGTCCACTTCGGCAATGCCGAGTACCGCCTGGGCGTTGAAAGCGCCACCCGCATGGCCCACGCCGCCGACGAGGGCGAGCGCACGCTGATCGTGCCAGCGGGCAGCGCGCTGAGCGAGAACTTCGTGCGCCACGAGCGCCAGTTCATGGAGCTGCTGCGCGGCAACGGTCTGTCGGCCGCGGTGCAGCCCATCGTCGACGCCCACAGCGGCCAGCTCTTTGCCTATGAGCTGCTGGGCCGCAGCACCCACCCGGATTTGCCGGGCTCGCCGATCCACCTCTTTCACCTCGCGGCCCTGCTCGACCGCGAAGCCGAGCTCAGCGCCGCCTTCCGCGCCTTCGGCATCAGCGCCCTCCTGCCGCGTCTGAAGGGCACCAAGCTGTTCGTCAACGCGCACCCCAAAGAGACCTTCACCGAGGCCTTCTTCGACACCCTGAGCGCCTGGCGCGCCCAGCCCGATGCGCCAGACCTGGTGGTCGAGGTCCACGAGTCGGCGGTGATGGAGATCGAGCGCATGCGCGAACTCGCGGCGCGCCTGGCCACCATCGGCGTGAGCTTCGCCTACGACGATTTCGGCGCCGGCCAGGCGCGGCTGAACGAGCTGGGCGATGTGCCGGCGCACTTCGTCAAGTTCGACATGGGCCTGATCCGCGGCATCCACGAGGCCAGCGAACGCAAGCAGCGCGTGGTGCGCGACCTCGTCAAGCTGGTGCTCGACCTCGGCTCGGTGCCGCTGGCCGAAGGAGTCGAGTTCGAGGCCGAGGCGGCGCTGTGCCGCGAGATGGGCTTTGCGCTCATCCAGGGCTACCTCACGGGCAAGCCGGTGGCGCTGAGCACGGTGTAGTCCGGGTGGCGGCGGGCCGCCGGCGCGGTGCTTTCAGTCGGCGCGCGCGCGCCGGCGCTGCAGCAGCGCGGCGCGCAGCCTGTCGGCGTCGATCGGCTTGGTGAGAAAGTCGTCCATGCCGGCGCGCAGCGCCTCTTCGCGTTCGGTCACCAGCGCCGCTGCGGTCAGGGCGATGATCGGCAGGTGGCGGCCGGCCTCCATCTGGCGCAGCACGCGGGTGGCCTCGTGGCCGCTCATGACCGGCATCTGCACGTCCATCAGCACGGCGTCGAAGGGCTGGCCGTTGCCGGCGCCGCGCTGCACCGCGGCCACGGCCTCGCGGCCGTCGCTGGCCTGCGTGACCTGCACGCCCCAGTTCTGCAGCATGGCCACGGCAATCATCATGTTGACGACGTTGTCCTCGACCATCAGCACGCGCGTGCCGGCGAGCTGGCCTTCGACCGCCGCGGCCGGCGGCACCGCGGGCAGCGCGCTGGGCGGCAGCGGCAGCTCGGCCCAGAATCGGCTGCCCTGGCCGGGCTGGCTGTCGACGCCGACCTCGCCGCCCATCAGCGTGGCCAGTTCACGGCAGATCGACAGCCCCAGGCCGGTGCCGCCGAAGCGCCGCGTCGTCGACTGATCGGCCTGCGTGAAGGGCTTGAAGAGTCGCGCCAGCGCCTGCGCCTCGATGCCCGGCCCGCTGTCGCTGACGTCGATGCGCACCTCGCCGCTGGCCAGCCGCTGCGCGCGCACGTGGACCTGGCCCTGGTCGGTGAACTTGAGCGCGTTGGACAGGAAATTGGTGACGATCTGGCGCACGCGCAGCGGGTCGCCGCGCACGCCGCCCTGGAGCGTGGCATCGACCTCCACCTTGAGCGCGAGGCCGCGCGCCGAGGCCAGCGTCTGGTAGGTGTGCTCCAGCGTCTGCAGCAGCTCGGCGAGGTCGAACGACGTGGTTTCGAGCTGCAGCTTGCCGGCCTCGATCTTGGACAGGTCGAGGATGTCGGAGATGATGCCGGCGAGCGACTGGGCGCTGTCGGCGATCTGGTCCAGGTACTGCCGGCGCAGCGCCTCGCTGATGTCATTGCCGCGTGCCATGCGCGCCAGCCCGATGATGCCGTTCAGCGGCGTGCGCAGCTCATGGCTGGTGTTGGCCAGGAAGGCGCTTTTGGCCCGATTGGCGGCCTCGGCTTCGTCGCGTGCGCGCGCCAGGCTCTGCTCGGCCCCGCGGCGCTCGGTGATGTCTTCGACGATCCAGGCGGTGCCGCCCAGCGCGGGACGCTCGGGGTCGATGGCATGGCCGCGCATGAGCACCAGGAAGCCGCTGCCGTCCTTGCGCCGGCCGCTGCGCTCGAGCTCCACCGGTTCACCGCGTGCCAGCGCCGGCCCGGCCAGGCGGCCGACCTCACGGTACGCTGCCTCGTCGGGCCAGACCACCGCACCGGACTGCCCGATGAGCTCGCCGCGGCCCCAGCCGTAGATGCGCTCGAAGTGCGGGTTGACGAGCACGAAGCGCTGCTCGCGCGTGACCGCGATGCCGATCGAGGCGTTGTTGAGGATCGCCTCGCGCTCCATGCGGTCGCGCTCGCCGACGCTGACGTCGCGCGCGTTGATGACGATGTAGTCGCGGCGGTCCAGCACGAAGCGCGCCGCCGAAACGAGCAGCGCGACCTCGCCGCCGCCCTTGGTGATGAACACCACCGGCAGGTCGGACACCACGCCGTGTTCGCGCAATCGCGTCACGAACTCCTGGCGCGCCTGCTCGCTGCGCCAGACCCCGAGCTCGAGCGAGGTGCGGCCGACGGCCTCGGCGGCGCGCCAGCCGATGACGCGCTCGAAGGCCTGGTTGACCATCGCGTAGCGGCCGCTGCTGGCGTCGGTGAGCGTGATCAGGTCGGGGCTGGTGGCCACCAGGTGCGCCAGCATCGCTTCGGACCGGCGCACCGCCTCTTCGGCCGCCAGGCGCTCTGTCATGTCGACGAAGATCGACAACAGCGCCGGCCCGCCTTGGGCCTGCACGCGCACGCCGGTGGCCTGCACGGCCAGCGTCTTGCCCTGCACCAGGAGCTGGAAGTTGGCCACCGGCAGCGCCGCGCCCTCGGGCATGGCGTGCAGTTGCTCGGCGCGGCGGCGGGCGCGCACCCGCGAGTCGCTGCCCTCGTAGGCCGAGAACAGGTCGCGGCCGACCATGGCGGCGAGATCGGCGTGGCCGAACAGGCGCACGGCCGCGGGGTTGGCGTCGATGATGCGACCCAGGCGGTGCAGCACCAGCGGGCTCGGGATGCACCCGAACAGCTCCTGGTAGCGCGTCTCGGTGGCCTGCACCTGGGCACGCGCTGCGTGCATCGCGGTGACGTCGCGCGCCACGCCCCAATAGCCCTTGAAGACGCCCCGAGCGTCGAAGCGCGGCTCGCCACTGGCCAGGTAGGAGCGCAGGCCGCCATCGCTGCCGCGCCAGCTGAAAGCGCGGTCGCGGAAAGGCGAACGGGTCTCCAGGTCGGCCATCAAGACGTCCAGCGTCTCGGCGTCGCAGACAAAGCGTGGCAGCTCCCAGGGCACGGCGCCGAGGCCGATGTGGGACTGCAGGGCGCGCAACTCGGTGTCGTGCTGGCCGGCGGCGACGAGCTGGTAGCGGTCGTCGATTTCCCAGTAGACATCGGCGGCCAGCGACAGCAGGCGCCGGAAGCGCTGCTCGCGCTTGTGCGCGGCCTGCACGGCCTTGACCACGGTGCGCCCGATGATCGTGCCCAGGGCCAGGCCGACCGCGAGCGCCAGCGCGTGCGCGGCCAGCATCTGCGCGCTGGCAGGCCCGCCGCCGGACCGTGCCTCGGCGGGCGCCCAGCCGGCGAGCAGCCACAGCATGGCCAGCGCGCCGAGCGCGAGCGCCGAGCCGGCACGCCAGCCGGCCACGGTGGTCATCGTGCACACCAGCAGCGGCACGATCAGCAGGGCCGGAGTCGCCAGGCCCCAGCCCAGCATCCAGGCCGCCAGGCCCATCAACGCCACCGCGGCGGCCAGCAGCGCGGCCAGGATGCGCGCCGACCAGGCCAGCGGCGCGCGCCAGCCGAGCGCGGCGGCCACCGCGATCGCGACGTAGCCCAGCGCCACCGGCGCGGCGCTGCCGCGGTCGGGATGGAGCGCCAGCAGCAGCAAGGCAGCCATCGCCGCGGTGACTGCCGCCACCAGGATGAAGCTGCGCGCCAGCTCGGGCGGCGGGCCGAACGGCGGCGGCGGCGGCCGGCGCACCAGCACCGGGATCGAGCGGTCCGGATCGGCCAGAGGCGTCGCGCCGGTGTACATGTCAGCCGCGCGAGCGCTGGTCAGCCGCGCGAGCGCTGCAGCTGCAGCCTCGTGGCCTGGGCCGCCTGGCGGGCGGCCGCGGCAAAGGCCTCGATGCTGCCGGCCTCGCCGCCGGCATAGAGCACGGCGCGCGAGGAGCTGACGATGATCGGCCCCGATGAGGCGGCACCGGTGCCGCGCCAACCGGCGCGCACCGCGGCCAGGGCGTCGCCACCCTGTGCGCCGATGCCCGGGATCAGCAGCGGCAGCGTCGGCGCCAGCGCGCGCACCCGCGCCACCTCGTGCGGGTAGGTGGCGCCGACGACGAGGCCGAGTTCGGCGCCGCGCCCCCACTCGCCGGCGGCCAGCCGCGCGATGCGTTCGTAGAGCAGTTCGCCGCCGGGCTCGCCGTTGACCAGCGCCTGGGCCTGCAGATCGCTGCCGCCGGGGTTGGAGGTGCGGCACAGCAGGATCAGGCCTTTGCCCGGATAGCGCTTGTAGGGCTCGATCGAATCGAGCCCCATGAAGGGCGACAGCGTGAGCGCATCGGCGCGGTAGCGCTCGAAGGCCTCGCGCGCGTACTGCTCGGCGGTGGCGCCGATGTCGCCGCGCTTGGCGTCCAGGATCACCGGCACGCCGGGCGCGACCTCGTGGATGTGGGCAATCAAGCGCTCGAGCTGGTCCTCGGCGCGCTGCGCCGCGAAGTAGGCGATCTGCGGCTTGAAGGCGCTCACCAGGTCCCGGGTCGCACCGACGATGGCGGCGCAGAAGTCGAAGATGCGCGCGGCGTCGCCGCGCCAGCGCAGCGGGAACTTCGCCGGCTCGGGGTCGAGGCCGACGCACAGCATCGAGTCATGGCGCGCCTCGGCCGCCGCCAGCAGGGCACGGAAACTCAAGCGCCGCCCCCGCCCCAGCGCGCCGCGAGCGCGGCCGCCAGCCCGGTGTAGCTGCCCGGCGTCAGGGCCAGCAGGCGCTCTTTGTCGGCGGCCGGGATCGCCAGGCCCTGGATGAAGCCCTGCATCAGTTCGCGCGTGATCGGCTTGCCGCGCGTGAACTCCTTGAGCTGGTCGTAGGGGTTGGGCAGGCCGTGACGGCGCATCACCGTCTGCACCGGCTCGGCCAGCACCTCCCAGGCCTGGTCGAGATCGGCGGCCAGCGCGGCCGGGTTGACCTCGAGCTTGTCGAGCCCGCGCATCAGGCTGTCCAGCGCCAGCACGGCGTAGCCGAGCGCCACGCCCATGTTGCGCAGCACGGTGCTGTCGGTGAGGTCGCGCTGCCAGCGGCTGATGGGCAGCTTGTGGCTCATGTGCCCGAGCAGCGCATTGGCGAGGCCGAAGTTGCCTTCGGCGTTCTCGAAGTCGATCGGGTTGACCTTGTGCGGCATTGTCGAGGAGCCGACCTCGCCCTGCTGGAGCCGCTGCTTGAAGTAGCCCAGCGAGACGTAGCCCCAGACGTCGCGCGACCAGTCGATGAGCAGCGTGTTGGCGCGCGCCACGGCATCGAACAGCTCGGCCATGTAGTCGTGCGGCTCGATCTGGATCGTGTAGGCGTTGAAGGCCAGGCCCAGGCGGTCCTGCACCAGGCGGCGGCTGAAGGCCTCCCAGTCGAAGCCCGGGTAGGCCGCGAGGTGGGCGTTGTAGTTGCCCACCGCGCCGTTCATCTTGGCCAGCAGCGGCACCGCGGCAATGCGCGCGCGCGCGGTGGCCAGCCGCGCCGCCACGTTGGCCACCTCCTTGCCCACGGTGGTGGGGCTGGCGGTCTGGCCGTGGGTGCGGCTGAGCATGGGCAGCGCGGCCAGATCGTGGGCCATCTGCGTCAGCTTGCCTTGCAGCGCGTCGAGCGCCGGCAGCAGCACCTGGCTGCGCGCGGCCTGCAGCATGAGCGCGTGGCTGGTGTTGTTGATGTCTTCGCTGGTGCAGGCGAAGTGCACGAACTCGGCGGCGCGCTCGAGCTCGGGGTGGCCCTTGAAGCGCGACTTGATCCAGACCTCGACCGCCTTGACGTCGTGGTTGGTGATCTTCTCGATGTCCTTGATGGCCTGCGCGTCGGCTTCGGCAAAGCGCACCACCAGCGCGCGCAAGAGGCCGCGCGAAGCCTCGCTCAGGGGCTTGAATTCTTCAAACCCGGCGTCCGACAGCGCGATGAACCATTCCACCTCGACCTGCACGCGGCGGTGCATGAGGCCCTGCTCCGACAGCAAGGGCCGCAGCGCGGCCAGCTTGGACGCGTAGCGGCCATCCAGGGGCGACAGGGCAGACAGGGCAGACAAGGCGGACAGGGTGGACAGGGTGGACGGGGTCATGGACCAGGGTGGAAGAGGGGCCTCCGCGTGCCGCTGCGGTGCGGCCACGCGGCAATCGTGGAAGATGTGGGACCGGCTGCATTGCAGGATGCGGATTCTAGGCGGCGGGGCCCGGCCCCGAGGCCAGGGCAAGCGCTCCGAGTCTTGCTATAACCCCGGGGCGCAGCCGTCGCACCCGCATCCAGACCCAACCCCCGAGGAGCCGCCCATGTCCCTGCACCGCCGTCACGCCCTGGCCGTCGCCGTCGCGCTTTGCGCCGGCCTTGCCGCCCCCGCCTTTGCCCAAAGCAAGCTCAAGGTCGCCGCCATCTACACCGTGCCGGTGGAGCAGCAGTGGGTCAGCCGCATCGACAAGGCGCTCAAAGCCGCGGTGGCGCGCGGCGAGATCGAGTACGCCTTCAGCGAGAACGTCGCCAACGCCGACTACGAGCGCGTCATGCGCCAGTACGCCGAGAAGGGCAACACCTTCATCGTCGGCGAGTCCTTCGCCGTCGAGGCCGCGGCGCGCAAGGTGGCCAAGGACTACCCCAAGGTCAGCTTCCTGATGGGCAGCAGCGGCAAGCCGCAAGAGCCCAACTTCGCGGTCTTCGACAACTACATCCAGGAGCCGGCCTACCTGAGCGGCCTGATCGCCGGCGCGATGAGCAAGAGCGGCAGGATCGGCCTCGTCGGCGGCTTCCCGATCCCCGAGGTCAACCGCCTCATGAACGCCTTCATGGCCGGCGCCAAGGAGTCGAATCCGAAAGCCGAGTTCATGGTCAGCTTCATCAACAGCTGGTTCGATCCGCCCAAGGCCAAGGAGGCCGCCTTCGCGATGATCGACAAGGGCGCCGACGTCATGTACGCCGAGCGCTTCGGCGTCAGCGACGCCGCCAAGGAGCGCAAGGTGCTGGCCATCGGCAACGTCATCAACACCCAGGACAAGTACCCCGACACGGTGGTCGCCAGCGCGCTGTGGAACATGGAGCCGACCATCGACGCGGCGCTGGCCGCCGTCAAGACCGGCAAGTTCAAGGCCGAGGACTACGGCCACTTCTCGATGATGAAGGCCAAGGGCAGCGAGCTCAGCGCCATCGGCACCTTCGAGGGCAAGGTGCCCAAGGCGGCGGTGGACAAGGTGCGCACGCGCACCGCCGAGATCCTGGCCGGCAGCTTCAAGGTCAAGGTCGACGACAGCCAGCCCAAGGGCACGGCCAAGTGAAGGGGCCACTCGGCGCCGTGCAGGCGCTGTGCTTCGACATCTTCGGTACCGTCGTCGACTGGCGCAGCTCGATCATCCGCGAAGGTCAGCTGCTGGCGCAGCGGCTGGCCTTGCCGGCGCAGGACTGGGCGGCCTTCGCCGACGACTGGCGCGCCGGCTACCAGCCGGAGATGCACGAGGTGCGCACCGGCGCGCTGCCCTGGACCGACATCGACGGCCTGCACCGCCGCATCCTCGACCGGCTGCTGGCCGCGCGCGGCCTGGCGCTGGCCGAGGCCGAAGCGGCGGCCTTCAACCGTGTCTGGCACCGCCTGATCCCATGGCCCGACAGCGTGGCGGGCCTGTATCGCCTGAAGCAACGCTTCACGATCACCTCGCTGAGCAACGGCAACGTCGCGCTGCTGGTCGACATGGCACGCCACGCCGGCCTGCCCTGGGACACGGTGCTCAGCGCCGAGCTCTTCCAGCACTACAAGCCCGACCCCGAGGTCTACCTGGGCGCGGCAAAGCTGCTGGGCCACGCGCCGCACGAGGTGATGATGGTGGCGGCGCACCCGAGCGACTTGCGCGCCGCTGCCGCCTGCGGTCTGCGCACGGCCTACGTGAGCCGGCCGCTCGAGCGCGGGCCCGGCGGGCCCGTCGAAGCCTGGAGCGAGGGCGAGTTCGACCTCGTGGCCAGCGACTTCGGCGAGCTGGCGCGCCAGCTGGCGGCGCTGCCGCCTCAGGACAGCAGCGTGAACAGCCCGACCACGGTCACCGCCAGCGTCAGCACCACGAGATAGAGCAGGCTCACGGTGGCGGCGCGCAGCAGCCGCGGCCACAGCCGGCCGCCGTAGACGCGCTGCATCGCCAGCAGCGTGTACAGCGGCACGGCCAGCAGCGCCAGCACCATGAGCCAGCCGACGCCGCTCATCGCCACGGCCAGGGCCAGGAACCACAAGGCATGCACGTGCAAGGCGAACACGAGGTGCTCGGTGTAGCGCATGCGGCGGCCCAGGTAGACGAGCTTGAGCCAGAGCGCAAAGCTCGGCAGCAGCAGGAACATCGCGCCGCCCAGGTTGCCCAGGAAACGCTCCTTGATGACCTCGATCTCGCTGGCCATGGCCTTGGGGTCGATGTCGATGCGGCGCTTGAAGCGCTTGCAGACCCAGGCCGGCAGGTTGTCGCAGAAGAACACGCCCTGGCGCAGCCCGGCCTGGCCGCCGCCGAGGTTGATGACGAGGTTGTTGCCGGCCTTGGCGATCTCGGCCGGTGCCTGCGGCTGGACGTCGACATTCACGCTGCCGGCCACGCGCACCAGCAGCAGCGTGAGCAGGCTGATGCTCAGGTACAGCCGCAGCGGCAGCACGTAGTGCTTGCGCCGGCCGCCGAGGTACTGGCGCGTCAGCTCGCCGGGCTTGAACAGCAGCAACGCGAGCGTGCGCCACAGCGCGCCCTCGGTGCTGATGTAGGCGCCGCCGAACTGCTGCAGGAACTCCGTCAGTCGCGGCGGCTTGACGTGCGTCTCTTGCCCGCACTCGGGGCAGAAGCGGCGGCGCTCGGGCCGGAACGGCGCGCCACAGTTGCTGCAGCACGCGCCATCCGCGCCGGGCGGGGCCAGGGCTGCGGTCACAGCAGCAGCGCCACCAGGGCCGATGTCGCCACCGCCAGCGTCACCAGCGTGAGGTGGACCAGCGTCAGCGCGGCGCAGCGCAGCACCAAGCCGAGCGCCGGGCCGCCATAGACGCGCCGGAAGGCCAACCCGGCATAGACCGGGATCGCCAGCGCCGCCAGCCAGGCCAACCAGTCCAGCCCCATCAGCATGACCGTGATGGCCAGGAACCAGAAGGCGTGCAGGTGGAGCGCGAACACGAGGTGCTCGGTGTAGCTGTAGCCGCGGTAGCGGAACAGCCACGACAGCCCGAGCGCGAAGGCCGGCAGCAGCACGAACATGACGATGCCGGCGTGGCTGGCCAGGCGGTCGTTGACCTTCTGCACGTGCTGCAGCAGCGCCGCCGTGGTGGTGTCGAGCCGGGCCTGGATGCGCTGGCACAACCAGGGCGGCATGCCTTCGCAGAAGAAGACGCCGTCTTCGATGCCGGCACGCACGACGCCGAGCTCGAGCGAGATCTGCGTCGGCCGCTCCGGCAGCGCGCGCGTCAGCTCGGGGTCTTCGAGCGCCGACATCTGGATCGCGCTGAGCACGCGCATCGTCAGCAGCATGACCAGCGTCATGCTCAGGAACAGGCGCAGCGGCAGCACGAAATGCTTGCGGCGGCCACCGAAGTACTGCGCCGTGAGCTCGCCGGGCTGCGTGACGAGCATCTTGAGGGTGCGCCACAGCGCGCCTTCGGACGCGAAGTAGGTGCCGCTGAACTGCTGCAGGAATTCGCTCACGCTGGGCGCCTTGATCGTCGTTTCCTGCCCGCAGGCGGGGCAGAACCTGGGGCGCGGCTCGGGCAGCGGGGCGTTGCAATTGGTGCACTGCCCGTCCACCGCAGCAGCGGTGATGGCCGCCACGGCGGCGCTGGGGACGGGCGACAGGGGCATGGGTGGCGACGGTAGCGCAAAACGCCAGCCGGGCGCGCCCGCGCCGTGCCACAGAATCGAGTCATGGCCACCCCAAGCACCCCCGCGCTGCGCCTGTCGGGCATCAGCAAGCGCTTCGGCGCGCTGGTCGCCAACGACGCCATCTCGATCGACCTGGCGCGCGGCGAGGTGCTGGCGCTGCTGGGCGAGAACGGCGCCGGCAAGAGCACGCTGGTGAGCATCCTGTTCGGGCACTACGTGGCCGACGCGGGCACCATCACCGTCGACGGCCGGCCGCTGCCGCCCGGCCAGCCGCGCGCGGCGCTGGCCGCCGGCATCGGCATGGTGCACCAGCACTTCACGCTCGCCGACAAGCTCTCGGTGCTCGACAACGTGATGCTCGGCACCGAGAGCCTGCTGCAGCCCTTCTCGCGCCGCGGCGCGGCGCGCCAGCGACTGCTCGACGCCGGCGCGCGCTTCGGCCTCCAGGTCGACCCCGACGCGCTCGTTGCCAGCCTCTCGGTGGGCGAGCGCCAGCGGGTGGAGATCCTCAAGGCCCTGGGCTCGGCGCGGGCCGCCCACGGCGCGCGCATCCTCATCCTCGACGAACCCACCGCCGTGCTCACGCCCCAGGAAAGTGAAAGTCTCTTTGCCACGCTGGCGCAGATGGTGGCGCAGGGCCTGAGCATCATCTTCATCAGCCACAAGCTGGACGAAGTGCTGCGCGTGAGTCACCGCATCGCCGTGCTGCGCGGCGGCCGGCTGGTGGCCACGCTGCCGGCGGCGGGCGCGAGCAAGGCGCAACTGGCCCAGGCCATGGTCGGCCGCAGCGTGGCCCCGGCGCAGCGTGCGCCGGGGGTGGCCGCCGGCGCTGCCGTGCTCGCGCTGCAGGCGGGCTGCGTGCAAGGCCCCGGCGCGCGGCCGCTGCTGCAGGGCCTGGCGCTCACCGTGCGGGCGGGCGAGGTGGTGGCCGTGGCCGGTGTCTCAGGCAACGGCCAGGCGGTGCTGGCCGAGCTGCTGTGCGGCGAGCGTGCGCTCGACACCGGCACGCTGCACATCGCCGGCCAGGCGCTGCCCGCGCGGCCGCGCGCCTTTGTGCGCGCCGGCGTGGCGCGCGTGCCCGAAGATCGCCACGCGGTGGGCGTGGTGGGCGACCTGGCGCTGTGGGAGAACGCCGTGCTCGAGCGTTACGCCAGCCCGGCCTTCTCGCGCCGCGGCTGGCTGCGGCGCGGCGCGGCCATCGCCTTCGCGCAGCGCCTGGTGGCGCGCTACGACGTGCGCGGCACCGAAGGCGACGGCGTGCACGGCGCGACGCGCCGGCTCTCGGGCGGCAATATGCAAAAGCTCATCCTCGCTCGCGTGCTCCAGCAGGAAGGCAGGCCGACGCTGATCGTCGCCAACCAGCCCACCTGGGGCCTGGACATCGGCGCCGTGGCCTACGTGCACCAGCAGTTGCTCGACGCCGCTGCGGCCGGCAGCGCCGTGCTCGTGATCAGCGAAGACCTGGACGAGGTCTTCGCGCTGGCCGACCGCATCGCGGTCATGCACCGCGGGCATCTCGGCCCCGCGCGGCCGGTGGCGCAGTGGACGCTGGCGGGTATCGGCCTGGCGATGGCGGGGGGCGAAGCCGAAGCCGAAGCCGGTGTCGGTGTCGGTGTCGGTGTCGGTGACGGTGACGGTGACGGTGACGGAGCCGGAGCCGGGGTCGGCGATGCTGCGGCTTGAAACCCGCACCCACACGCCGCGCGCGCTGCTGCTGGGCGCGCCGCTGGCGGCCCTGGCCTTCACGCTGGCCGTCAGCTCGCTGCTGGTGGCCTGGGCCGGCGCGCCGGTGGGGCAGGCCTATGCGCTGCTGCTGCAAGGCGGCTTCGGCTCGCGCTTTGCCCTTACCGAAACGCTGACGCGCGCCACGCCGCTGATCTTCACCGGCCTGGCCGCCGCGGTGGCCTTTCGGGCGCGCCTGTTCAACATCGGCGCCGAAGGCCAGCTCTACCTGGGTGCGCTGGCCGCGGTGGCGGTGGGCGGGCTGCATGGCGGCAGCGGCTTCGCGCTCAGCCCCTGGCTGCTGCTGCCGCTGATGATGGCGGCCGCGGCCGCGGCCGGCGCGGCGCTGCTGCTGGTGCCGGCGCTGCTCAAGACGCGCCTGGCCGTCGACGAGGTGGTAACGACGCTGCTGCTCAACTTCATCGTGCTGCTGTTCGTCGGCGCCATGCTCGACGGGCCCATGAAGGACCCCACGGCGATGGGCTGGCCGCAGAGCGTGGCGCTGCAGGACGCGCTGCAGCTGGACAAGCTGATCGTACGCAGCCGCGTCCACAGCGGCCTGCTCGGCGCGCTCGCCGGCGCCGCCGCCTTGTGGGCGCTGCTGCGCTTCACGACCCTCGGCTTCGAGATCCGCGCCGTCGGCTCGGGCGCGCGCGCGGCGGCCTTTGCCGGCATGCCGGTGGGCTGGGTGACGGTGAAGGTGGCGCTGCTGTCGGGGGCGCTGGCCGGGCTGGCCGGTGCCGTCGAGGTGGCCGGGCGCGCCGGCTACGTCACGCTCGACATGAGCCCGGGCTACGGCTACAGCGGCATCGTCATCGCCATGCTCGCCGGGCTGCATCCGCTGGGGGTGGTGGCGGCGGCGATCTTCGTCGCCGGCATCCTGGTCGGTGCCGACAGCATGAGCCGCGCCGTCGGCGTGCCGACCTACATCGCCGACGTCATCGTCGCCGTGGCCCTGCTGTCGGTGCTGGTGGCGACGATGTTGACGCAGGTCCGGCTGCGCTGGAGCCGCAGCCGATGAACGAGCTGCTGGAGCTGCTGGCGGCGGCGCCGTTCTGGGTCAGCGTGCTGCGCCTGGCCACGCCGCTGATCCTGGGCACGCTCGGGGTGCTGCTGTGCGAACGCGCCGGGGTGCTCAACCTCGGCATCGAAGGCATCATGGTTGCCGGCGCCTTCAGCGGCTGGCTGGCGGTGCATGCCGGAGCGTCGCTGTGGGGCGGCGTGGCGGTGGCCGCGGCCACCGGCGCGGCGCTGGGCCTGCTGCACGGCCTGCTGACGGTGACGCTGGCGCTGTCGCAGCACGTCGCCGGCCTCGGCCTGACGCTGCTGGCCACTTCACTGTCCAGTTATGCCTACCGGGTGAGTTTCCCCAGGGTGGACACGCCGCCCACGGTCCAGGCCTTCGAGCCGATGGCGTGGCTGGCGGTGCCGATCCTGGACGCCCAGACGCCGCTGACGCTGCTGGCGCTGGTGCTGGTGCCGGCGCTCGGCTGGATGCTGTACCGCACGCCGCTCGGGCTGGCGATCCGCACCGTGGGCGAGAACCCGGCCGCCGTCGAAGGCCAGGGCCTGAGCGTGGCGCGGCTGCGCATCGGCGCCGTGATGGCCGGCTCGGCGCTGATGGGCGTGGCCGGCAGCTTCCTCACGCTGGCGGCCTTCAACGCCTTTTTCTTCAACATGGTCAACGGCCGCGGCTGGGTCTGCGTGGCGCTGGTCGTGTTTGCCAGCTGGCGGCCGGGCAAGGCGCTTTTTGGCGCACTGCTGTTTGCCTTCTTCGACGCCTTGCAACTGCGTCTGCAGCAGGCCGGCGCGGGCGTGCTGGGCCTGGAGCTGCCCTATCAGGTCTACCTCATGCTGCCCTACGCGATGGCCATCGTGGCGCTGGTGGCGATGGCGCGGCGCGCCCAGGTGCCGCAGGCGCTGATGAAGCCGTACCGGGCGGGTGAGCGGTAGCTGGCCGACGCACGGGCCGATCAAGCGCGCAGCACGATCTTGCCGCGGGCGACAAAGTCGCGAAAGTCGCCGATCGGCATCGCCGTCGAGCCGTGGGTCTCGCCCTCGACCCAGGTCAGCACGGCGTCGAGCGTGCTCGTCTGCACCTCTACCGGGCCCGGGCGGATGGCGATGTTGGGGCCATCGCCTTCGCGGTATTCGACCTTGCCGATGATCTGTGCGCGCTGTGCCATGGCGGTCCCTGCTGTTGGGTGAGTCGGTGCCGCAGCGTGCGCGGGCAGCGGTTCTGCTGCCATCGGCCGAGGGCGTGCGCTGCCGCAGTCTTTGTCCTACGTCCTCAGCGACCAAGCGGGTCGCCCTGGCCCTGCCCGCCGACGTGCAGCTGGCGGCACCAGAATCCACGCCATGAACACGCCATGAACATGCCTGAACTTTCGCCCACGACAGCGCCTGCGCCGGTGAGCTTCTGG
>JANMVM010000191.1:0-2608 GCA_031392695.1 Rubrivivax sp. | reverse complement strand
GAAGGTGCTCGACGCGCGCATGGCCGCGCACCTGCCCGCCTACGCCACCCCGGGCAGCGCCGGCCTGGACCTGCGCGCCTGCCTCGAGACTGCGCTGGTGCTGCAGCCGGGACAGACTGCACTCATCCCCACCGGGCTGTCAGTGCACATCGGCGACCCGGGTCTGGCGGCGATGCTGCTGCCGCGATCGGGCCTGGGCCACAAGCACGGCATCGTGCTCGGTAACCTGGTGGGCCTCATCGACAGCGACTACCAGGGCCCGCTGATGGTGAGCTGCTGGAACCGCGGCGGCACCGCGTTCACGATCGAGCCCATGGAGCGCATCGCGCAGATGGTGATCGTGCCGGTGGTGCAGGCGGAGTTCCGGCGCGTCGACGAGTTCGGCAGCTCGCACCGCGGTGCGGGCGGCTTCGGGTCCACCGGCCGCGCGTAGCGAGCCCGCTCAGCCGCCGCGCGTGAACTCGCGCGCGGGCCTTCGCAAGCCGTTTGGCTCCTGCCGGAACCTCACGCGCCGGCTCAGTGCAGTGAACCGGCGCGTGGTTTGACGCTGCCGCTGCCCATCACGGCAAACGGGCTGCCGCCCACGGTCCTGGCTTCGATCTCGTCCTCGGTGGCCTCGCGCACGTCGCGCACCTTGAGTTCGATGCGCAACGCCATGCCGGCCAGCGGGTGGTTGCCGTCGAGCACCACGTGCGAAGGGTAGATCTCGGTCACGAGGTAGACGACGTCGGCCGGCATGCCGGGCGTGGCGCTGCCGTCGGGCAGGCCTTCGAAGGCCATGCCGGTCTCGAGCTGCTCGGGGAAGAGTTTGCGGTCTTCGAAGCACACCAGTTCGGAGCGGTAGTCGCCAAAGGCGTGCTCGGGCTCCAGGTGCAGGGCCAGCTCGGCGCCGGCTTCGTAGCCGGCCAGGGCTTCTTCGACCTTGGTCAGCAGGTCGTCGCCGCCGTAGAAGAAGTCCACCGCTTCCTTGAGCTCGTCGATGGGGCGGTTCTGTCCGTCGCTGAGCTCCCAGGTGAGGCTGACGACGCAGGGTGCAGTGATGATCATGAAAAGATGATCGCACACGCGCTGGCTGCCGGCCGGCGACAGAATCCTGCCATGGACGTGAACATCAAGTTGCCACTGCTCGGGGGCCTGAGCCCGGCCACCTTTATGAAGCGGCACTGGCAGAAGTTGCCGCTGCTCGTGCGCCAGGCCTGGCCGGGTGTCACGCCGCCGCTGCCGCGCCCGGCGCTGTTTGCGCTCGCCGGTCACGAAGACGTGGAGTCGCGCCTGGTGGTGCGCACCGGCGACCGCTGGCGCGTGCGTCAGGGCCCGCTGCCGCGCAGCGCGCTGCCGCCGCAGCGTCAAGCCGCCTGGACGCTGCTGGTGCAGGGGCTCGATCTGCATGTCGATGCAGCGCACGAGATGCTGCAGCGCTTTCGCTTCGTGCCAGATGCGCGACTGGACGACCTCATGGTCTCGTGGGCCAGTACCGGCGGCGGCGTGGGCCCGCACCTCGACTCCTACGACGTCTTCCTGCTGCAGGTGCAGGGCCGGCGGCGCTGGCGCATCGGTCGCGTCGACGACGCCGCATGGGTGCCGGATGCCCCGCTCAAGCTGCTGCGCCACTTCAAGGCCGAGGAAGACTGGGTGCTGGAGCCTGGCGACATGCTCTACCTGCCGCCGAACTGGGGTCACGACGGCGTGGCCGTGGGCGGCGACTGCATGACCTGCTCGGTGGGCTTTCGCGCGCCGCGGTCCGACGATCTGGCGCGCGACTTGTTGCAGCGTCTGGCTGAAGTGGAGGGACTGTCCAGCTCGCTGTATCGCGACGCGCGCCAGCCCGCCACCGTCGCCCCCGGTGCGGTGCCGCCGGCCTTGCTGGCCTTTGCGCAAAAGGCCGTCGACAAGCGCCTGGCCGAGCCGCGCTGGCTGGCGCGCGCGCTGGGTGAAGTGCTCACCGAGCCCAAGCCGCAGGTGTGGTTCCAGGGGCCGCGTCGCGGCCGCCCAGGCGATGCGGTGCGGCTGCACGCGCGCACCAAGATGCTCCATGATGAGCGTCACATCTTCATCAACGGCGAGGCCTTCGACGCTGCCGGTCGCGATGCGCAACTGATGCGTCGTCTTGCCGATGACCGCACCTTGGGCGCGGCCGACGTGGCGCGCCTTAGCGAGCCAGCGCGCGAGTTGCTCGACGAGTGGTTGGCTTCGGGATGGGCACGAGGAGCAGACGAATGAGCGCAACAGCACCTTCGATCGACAGCCGCGAATCCTTCACCTCGGCGCTGCATTGGGGCTTCGATGCCGCGATGGCGCAGGGCGCGCGGTGTATCACCTGCGTCGACGCGAGCTTCGAAGCCTGGCCGCTCGACGACGCCGCACTGCTGCACAGGCTCACCGCCTGGCTGCGCCTGCCGCAGCGCCGGCTGGTGCTGCTGGCGGCCAGCTATGCCGAGGTGCCGCAGCGGCTGCCCCGCTTCACAGGTTGGCGACGCGACTGGGCGCATGCCATCGAGGCCCTGCAACCCGGGCCGGAGTTCGCGGCCGATCTGCCCACGCTGCTGCTCGATGACCGCAGTATCAGCGTCCACCTCATCGATGCGCTGCATTGGCGCGGTCGAGCCGC
>JANMVM010000180.1:0-8551 GCA_031392695.1 Rubrivivax sp. | reverse complement strand
GCCCTTGCCCTCGGCCGGGCGGTCGCTGTGCGCGGCCAGTTCGAGCGCGCGTTGCTGCACCTTGGCGGCAAAGACCGCGGGCTTGGCGATGTCGTCGACCAGGCGCCACTGCTTGGCCTTGGCACCGCGCGCGCCTTCGACGCTGGTGCAGAAGATGTCGGCCAGGTCGTGGCGAACATGGCGCTTGTCGGTGACGCGGGTCAGGCCGCCGGTGCCGGGCAGCACGCCCAGCAGCGGCACTTCAGGCAGGCTGACGGCGCTGCTGCGGTCGTCGACCAGGATGATCTCGTCGCAAGCCAGGGCCAGCTCGTAGCCACCGCCGGCGCAGGCGCCGTTGACGGCAGCCAAGAACTTCAGCCCGCTGTGCGTGCTGCTGTCTTCCAGGCCGTTGCGGGTCTCATTGGTGAACTTGCAGAAGTTCACCTTCCAGGCGTGGCTGCTGACGCCCAGCATGAAGATGTTGGCGCCCGAGCAAAACACCTTCTCTTTCGCGCTGGTGAGCACCACGGTGCGCACCTCGGGGTGCTCGAACCGGATGCGGTTGATGGCGTCGTTCAGCTCGATGTCGACGCCCAGGTCGTAGCTGTTGAGCTTGAGCTTGTAGCCGGGGCGCAAGCCGGCGTTCTCATCGAAGTCCGCCGCCAGCGTGGCCACCGGGCCTTCGAACTTGAGTTTCCAGTGGCGGTAGTGCTCGGGGCTGGTGCGGTAGTCGACGCGGGAGTTGTGGCTCATGACGGTTGCTCCTGGGGGCTGGCGCAAGATGTTGTGTGTTCTGGAATTCACTAATAGGCATGATAATGCGTCTATTGATTCGCCGTCAAGCATTGAAGTGCATTATTATTCATGTATCTTCAAACCGGCAGCTGCAGCGCCTGGCGCACCAGGGTGCGCAGCGCGGCAAAGCTGGGCTCGAGCGCTTGGGCGCTGGTGTCGAGCCGGAACTCGGCCTTGGAATAGAAGGCCGCGCGGCCGGCCAGGATGCCCTTCAAGTCTTCCATCGCCTCGCGGCTGGCGGCCATCGGTCGCAGGTCGCCCTGAGCCGTGACGCGCTTCATGTGGTCTTCGGGGTCGGCCTGCAGCCACACCGTGGTGCAGTGGCTGAGCAACTGGTTGAAGGTGGCGGCGTCGCTGACGAGGCCGCCCGGCGTGGCGATCACGGCCTCGGGGTAGATCTGGATCGCTTCTTCGAGCGCGCGCCGCTCGTAGCGGCGGTAGGCGTTCTGGCCGTACAGGCCCTGGATCTCGCTGATGCTGCAGCCGGCGAACTTCTCGATCTCGCGGCTGAGTTCGACAAAGGGGTAGTCGAGGTCGTCGGCCAGCATCTGGCCCAGCGTGGACTTGCCGGCGCCGCGCAGGCCCACCAGCGCGACGCGGGTGCTGCGCGCCAGCGCACCGCCCGGGCCGCGGCCGCTGTTGGAGCCGCCGGTGCCCAGCATTTCGCCGACCACCACGCGCACGCGGCGCAGCGTGTCTTCGTCGCGCCGTTCGAGCAGCTCGCGGATCAGCAGCCACTCGGGGCTGGAGGTGGTGACGTCGCCCAGCAGCTCGGCCAGGCTGCACTGCAGTGCGCCCGCCACCTGCAGCAGGATCAGGATGCTGGCATTGCCGATGCCGTATTCCAGATTGGCCAGGTGACGCTCGGACACGTCGGCGGCAATCGCCACTGCCTTGCGCGTCATGCCGCGGCGCGAGCGCAAGGCGCGCACGCGGTCGCCCAGGGCGACCAGGAAGGGGTTCTTCTCTTCGCTGTCGGCGTTGGCGGCGCCGCCGGCCATGGGGGAAAACCCAGGGGCATGCAATATAGTGCTTGACATGAAGTGACGTGAGTTCTATCGTTCAGGCAGGCACAATAATGCATCCCTCGCATCGACGCAAGCTCGACAGGTACCAAGTCATGACACCCTCTGATCTGCACCAAGCCCTGGCGCCGCTGACTGCCCAGCTCGCCGGACGTGCCCTGGACAAGGCGCTCGACGCCTGGCTCAACGCCGAAGCCGGCCCTGGCAGCGCCACCTGCGCGGTCATCGCCGCGGCGTGCAGCGCCGGTGTCGCCGAGGGCTGGCTGTGCAACCGCCATCAGCAACTGGGCAGCGGCGGCATCCGCTACGGTCGCATCTTCAAGCCGGCGCCCGAGCTCGACGGCTTCTCGGTCGACGTCGTCGACATGGAGAACATCGCCGGCCCGCACCACAGCCACCCGAACGGCGAGATCGACCTCTTGATGCCGATCGACGGCGATGCACTCTTCGACGGCCGCTCCGCCGGCTGGGTGGTTTATGCGCCGGGCAGTGCCCACCGTCCCACCGTGTCGCAAGGCCGCGCGCTGGTGCTGTACCTGCTGCCGGCCGGCGCCATCCAGTTCACGCCCGCAGCCTGAGAACCACGCCATGACCGAACTGCTTTTTAACTTCGTCGCAGGCCGCTGGCAGGCCGGCAGCGGCGCCGGTACGCCGCTGTTCGACCCCGTGCTGGGCACCGAACTGGTCCGTGTCGACGCCACGGGCCTGGACCTGGCCGAGGCCTACGCCTTTGCGCGTGAACAGGGCGGTGGCGCGCTGCGCGCCATGAGCTACGCCCAGCGCGCCGAGATGCTGGCCGCCATCGGCAAAGTGCTGCAGGCGAATCGCGATGCGTACGACGAGATCTCCACCGCCAACAGCGGCACGGTGAAGAACGACACCGCGGTCGACGTCGACGGCGGCATCTTCACGCTCGCCACCTACGCCAAGCTCGGCGCCGGCCTCGCGGATTCACAAGGACAGCGGAGTTTCCTGCTCGATGGCGACGCTGCGCGGCTGGGCAAGGACCCGCTGTTCCAGAGCCAGCACGTGCTGGTGCCCACGCGCGGCGTGGCGCTGTTCATCAACGCCTTCAACTTCCCGAGCTGGGGCCTGTGGGAGAAGGCCGCGCCGGCGCTGCTGAGCGGCGTGCCGGTGATCGTCAAGCCCGCCACGGCCACCGCTTGGCTGACGCAGCGCATGGTGCAGGATGTCGTCAAGGCCGGCGTGCTGCCAGCGGGCGTGTTGTCGGTGATCTGCGGCAGCTCGGCGGGCTTGATGGACCAGCTGCAGCCTTTCGATGTGGTCGCCTTCACCGGCAGCGCCGAAACGGCGGCCGTGATCCGCAGCCACCCGGCGGTGGCGCAGCGATCGGTGCGCGTCAACATCGAGGCCGACAGCATCAACTCGGCGCTGCTGTTGCCGGGTGAAGCGCCGGGCAGCGAGTCATTCGAGCTGCTGGCCAAGGAAGTGGCGCGCGAGATGACGGTGAAGTCGGGTCAGAAGTGCACCGCCATCCGCCGCGTCTTCGTGCCCGAAGCGCTGTACGTCCAGGCCGCCGAGGCCATCGCCGCGCGTCTGGCCAAGACGACGGTGGGCAACCCGCGCAGTGAGTCGGTGCGCATGGGCGCGCTGGTCAGCCGCGCGCAGTTCAATGCCGTGCGCGAAGGGCTCGCCCACCTGAAGGCGCAGACGCAGGTCCTGCACGACGGCGCGCAGCACGCGCTGGTGGATGCCGACGCGGCCGTGGCCTGCTCCGTCGGCCCCACGCTGCTGGGCACCCGGGACGCCGACGGCGCCGACCGCGTGCACGACACCGAAGTCTTCGGCCCCGTGGCCACGCTGGTGTCCTACCGCGACACGGCCCACGCGCTGGCGCTGGTGCGGCGCGGCCAGGGCTCTCTGGTGGCTTCGCTCTACGGCAGCGATGCCGCTGCGCTGGCCGCCACCGCACTGGAACTGGCCAGCAGCCACGGCCGCGTGCACATCGTCAGCCCCGACGTGGCGGCGCTGCACACCGGCCACGGCAACGTCATGCCGCAGTCGCTGCACGGTGGCCCGGGCCGCGCCGGCGGCGGCGAGGAACTCGGCGGCCTCAAGGCCCTCAACTTCTACCACCGTCGGGCCGCCGTGCAAGCCAGCACCGCCGTGTTGGCGGCATGGACGCCCGCAGCCTGAGCAGGAGACCCTCATGACTTTGACCGCCGTCGCGCCCCCCAGCGAGAACTTCAACTTCGCGCAGCACCTGCTGGCCGCCAACAGCGGCCGCCCCGCCAAGGCGGCCTTCGTCGACGACCAGGGCCAGGTCAGCTACGGCCAGCTCGACGAGCGTGTGCGCTGCATGGCCGCGGCGCTGCGCGGCCTGGGCATCCGCCGCGAAGAGCGCGTGCTGGTGCTGATGCAGGACACCACCGACTGGCCAGTGGCCTTTCTGGGCGCGCTCTACGCGGGCCTGGTGCCGGTGGCGGTGAACACGCTGCTGACGGCCGACGACTACGCCTACATGCTGGAGCATTCGCGCTCGCAGGCGGTGCTGGTGTCGGGCGCGCTGCTGCCGGCCTTGACCGCGGCCATGACCAGGAGCGACCACGAGGTGGGCAAGGTGATCGTGTCGCGGCCCTTCGCGCCGCTGAAGGGGGCGCTTGATGATGTATCGCCGCTGCGCCCGGCCGAGGTCGAGTTCGAAGCCTTCCTGCAGGCCCACACGCCGCTGCACAAGGCCGCTGCGACGCGCGCCGACGACCCGGGCTTCTGGCTCTACTCCAGCGGTTCCACCGGCCGCCCCAAGGGCACCGTGCACGCGCACGCCAACCCGTACTGGACCTGCGAGCTGTACGGCAAGGCGATCCTGGGCCTGACCGAGCAGGACGTCTGCTTCAGCGCCGCCAAACTCTTCTTCGCCTACGGCCTGGGCAACGGGCTGACGTTCCCGATGAGCGTCGGCGCCACCACCATCCTGATGGCCGAGCGGCCCACCCCCGAAGCCACCTTCAAGCGCTGGCGTGGCGAGGTCGGCGGCACGGGGGGCGAAGGCCGCCCTTCGGGCTTCAAGCCCACCGTCTTCTTCGGCGCGCCCACCGGCTTTGCCGGCATGCTGGCGTCGCCGCAGCTGCCGGCGCGCAGTGAGGTCGCGATGCGCCTGGCCTCATCGGCCGGCGAAGCGCTGCCGGCCGACATCGGCGAGCGCTTCCAGCGCCACTACGGCGTGCCCATCGTCGACGGCATCGGATCCACCGAGATGCTGCACATCTTCCTGTCCAACCTGCCGGGCAAGGTGCGCTACGGCACCACCGGCTGGCCGGTGCCGGGCTATCAGATCGAACTGCGCGGCGACGACGGCCGGGCCGTGCCCGACGGCGAAACCGGCGACCTCTACATCCACGGCCCCAGTGCGGCGACGATGTACTGGGGCAACCGCGCCAAGACGCTCGAGACCTTCCAGGGCGGCTGGACCAAGAGCGGCGACAAGTACGTCAGGAACAGTGACGGCAGCTACACCTACAGCGGCCGCAGCGACGACATGCTCAAAGTCAGCGGCATCTACGTCAGCCCCTTCGAGGTCGAGGCCACGCTGGTGCAGCACCCGGCCGTGCTCGAAGCGGGGGTGATCGGCGTGCCCGACGCCGAGGGCCTGACCAAGACCAAGGCCTTCGTCGTGCTCAAGGCCGGCTGCAGCGCCACCGACGCCGAACTGAAGGCTTTCGTCAAGGACAAGCTCGCGCCCTACAAGTACCCGCGTCTGATCGAGTTCGTGGCCGAGCTGCCCAAGACCGCCACCGGCAAGATCCAGCGCTTCAAGCTGCGGGAACGTGAAGCCGCCAAGCTCGCTGACGCTCCAGGCGCCGCCGGAGGCGCCGCCGCTCTGGCCGTCCAAGCCTGCGCAGGCAGGCTTGGAGCCGCGGCCCTCGCCCCCCCGGGGGGGCCGTCCGCTGGCGGCCCGGCAGAGCCGGTTCCGCGGCGGGAAGCTTGATCAGGTGCGCTCTCTGGTTCGCCCGGAGCATCACTGATGTCCTTCATTGAAATCCAGTGGGCGGGCCGCCCGGTGCGCATCGAACATGCCTGGGTCGGCGTCGACGATGAGCGCGCGCCGCTGCTCGTCTTCCTGCACGAGGGCCTGGGCTCGCTGGCGATGTGGAAGGACTTCCCGCAGCAGCTGTGCGACGCGGCGCATGTCCGCGGCCTGGTGTATTCGCGTCCCGGCTACGGTCGCAGCACCCCGCGCGGGGCCGAGGAAGCCTGGGGCCTGGACTTCCTGCACCGCCAGGCCCTGGAAGTGCTGCCGGCACTGCTCGACGCCCTGGGGGTGCGCAGGCCCTGCTGGCTGCTGGGCCACAGCGACGGTGGCTCGATCGCGCTGCTGCACGCCGCGCACCAGCCGCAGCGCGTGGCTGGCGCGATCCTGCTGGCGCCGCACATCGTGGTCGAGGACCTGGCGGTGGCCAGCATCGGCGAGGCCCGCGTGGCCTATGAATCGAGCGACCTCAAGGCGCGCCTGGCCAAGTACCACGATGAGCCCGATTCGGCCTTCTACGGCTGGAACCGCATTTGGCTGCACCCGCCTTTTCGGGCCTGGAGCATCGAGTCAGAGATCGCCTCCATCCAGGCGCCCCTGCTGGCCGTCCAGGGCCTGGACGACGAGTACGGCACCCTGGAGCAAATACGGGGCATCCAGCGCCGCGTGCCGCACACACAATTGCTCGAGCTTGGCCAGTGTGGTCATTCACCACACCGCGACCAGCCGCAAGCCCTGATCGAGGCCGCCACGGCTTTCATCCATTCCCACGGAGACGCACCATGAACCTGTTCCGCATCACCCTGCTGGCCGCCGCCGCGCTGGCCACACCGCTGGCCATGGCGCAAGGGGCCAAACTCAAGGTCGGCCTCATGTTGCCCGCCACCGGCACCTTCGCCGCACTCGGCACGGCGATCGAGAACGGCTTCAGGCTCTACGTCACCGAGCAAGGCGGCAAGCTCGCCGGGCGCGAGATCGAGTTCGTCAAGGTCGACGACGAGTCCGACCCGTCCAAGGCCACCGACAACGTCAACAAGCTGGTCAAGCGCGACAACGTCGACGTCATCGTCGGCACCGTGCACAGCGGCGTCGCGATGGCCATGGCCAAGGTGGCCAAGGACACCGGCACGCTGCTGATCGTGCCCAACGCCGGCGCCGGCGCGGTGACGGGCGCGATGTGCGCGCCCAACATCTTCCGCAGCAGCTTCAGCAACTGGCAGCCCGGCTACGCGATGGGCGAGGTGGTGGCCAAGAAGGGCCACAAGAGGGTCGTCACCATCACCTGGAAGTACGCTGCCGGTGACGAGAGCGTGGCCGGCTTCAAGGAGGCCTACACCAAAGGCGGCGGCCAGGTCATCAAGGAACTGAGCCTGCCCTTTCCGGGCGTGGAATTCCAGGCCCTGCTGACCGAGATCGCCTCGCTCAAGCCCGACGCGGTCTACACCTTCTTTGCCGGCGGCGGCGCAGTCAAGTTCGTCAAGGACTACGCCGCCGCAGGCCTGAAGAAGAGCATCCCGCTGTACGGCGCCGGCTTCCTGACCGACGGCACGCTGGAAGCGCAGGGCGCGGATGCGGATGGCATCCTGACCGCGATGCACTACGCCGACGGCCTGAACACGCCGCGCGACAACGCTTTCCGGCTGGCCTATGCCAAGACCTACAAGTTGCAGCCCGATGTCTATGCCGTGCAAGGCTACGACGCGGCGCAGATGCTGGGCATCGGCCTGAACGCGGTCAAGGGCGACATCAGCAAGAAGGCCGACTTTGCCGCCGCGTTGCGCAAGGCCAAGATCGACAGCCCGCGCGGTGCCTTCGTGCTGGGCAAGAACCACGACCCGGTGCAGGACTTCTACTTGCGCCAGGTGAGTGGCAAGGAAAACAAGGTCGTGGGAATCGCGTCCAAATCGCTGGCCGACCCGGGCAAGGGTTGCAATATGTGATTCCCCCCGGAGGCGCTTTGCGCTTTCCCCCCCCCAGGGGGGCACCACCAGCGGCCCGGCGGAGCCGGTTCCGCGGCGGTGGACAAAGGCCCCCCCGGAGGCGCTACGCGCCACCCCCCAGGGGGCACCGCCAGCAGCCCGGCAAAGCCGGTTCTGCGGCGGTCAATTGATGGACGCCTTCGCTTTGCTTGGCTTTTGACGCTTAACTTTCGCGCTCATGGACTTCGCCACTTTTCTCATCCAGTGCCTGAACGCGCTGCAGTACGGTCTGCTGCTGTTCCTCGTGGCCTCGGGGCTGACGCTGATCTTCGGCATCATGGGCGTCATCAACCTAGCGCACGGCAGCTTCTACATGATCGGCGCCTACATGGCCTATGCGCTGGCGCCGGTGGTGGGCAGCACCTTCGGCGGCGGTTTCTTCGCCACCCTGTTCGTGGGCCTGGTGCTGGCGGTGCTGCTGGGCTACGTGCTGGAGTGGGCCTTTTTCAGCTTCCTCTACGAGCGCGAACACCTGCAGCAGGTGCTGATGACCTATGGCCTGATCCTGGTGTTCGAGGAGTTGCGCAGCCTGATCGTCGGCGACGATGTGCACGGCGTGGCGGTGCCCGAGATCCTGGCCGGCAGCCTGCCGCTGGGCGACATGATGACCTACCCCGTCTACCGGCTGTTCATCTCCGGCGTGTGCCTGCTGCTGGCGCTGGGCATGTATTTGGTCTTCAAGCACACCCGGCTGGGCATGATGATCCGCGCCGGCAGCACCAACCGCGAGATGGTGCAGTCGCTGGGCATTGACATCAAGTTCCTCTACCGCGTGGTGTTCG
>JANMVM010000156.1:0-40575 GCA_031392695.1 Rubrivivax sp. | reverse complement strand
CAAGACCGAAGCTGGCGATGACGACCGTCGCAATCGCCGGGGCCCGCGCCCCGACGGCCGCCAGGGTGCCCCGGCCGGCCGTGGCCGCCCGGGGGGCGACCGCGCGCCGCGTGCTGACGCAGCCGCCCCGGTTGCCAGTGCCCCGACGGCGGCTCCGGCTGGCGACGGCCCGAAGGGCCCCGCCGTCAAGCGCGTCCGCCGTGCCGGCCCGCCAGCGGCTGCCGGCCCTGCGGCTGGCGAGACCAAAGGAGAATAACGATGCTGCAACCTGCACGTCGCAAGTTCCGCAAGGAACACAAGGGCCGCAACACCGGCATCGCCACGCGTGGCGCCAACGTATCGTTCGGCGACTTCGGCCTCAAGGCCACCGAGCGCGGCCGCATCACGGCGCGCCAGATCGAAGCCGCGCGTCGCGCCATCAGCCGCCACATCAAGCGCGGTGGCCGCATCTTCATCCGCATCTTTCCGGACAAGCCGATTTCGCAGAAGCCGGCCGAAGTGCGCATGGGCAACGGCAAGGGCAACCCCGAGTACTACGTGGCCGAGATCCAGCCCGGCAAGGTGCTGTACGAACTGAACGGCGTGCCCGAGCAGCTGGCGCGCGAGGCTTTTCTGCTCGCGTCCGCCAAGCTGCCGCTGCGCTGCACCTTCGTTGCACGCCACGTTGGCACTTGAGGCCGCAAGGACACTGACATGAAGACATCAGAACTGCGCACCAAGGACATTGCTGCCCTGGAGAAGGAAGTCTCCGATCTGCTCAAGGCCCACTTCGGCCTGCGCATGCAGAAGGCGACCCAGCAACTCAACAACCACACGCAACTGGGTAACACCCGGCGCGACGTGGCGCGCGTCAAGACCATCATCGCCGAGAAAAGGCGCCAACAAGGGGCTGCCAAATGAGCGAAGCACAAACCGCAACGGTCGCAGCACCCGTGAAGAACACACGCACGCTGGTCGGCCGTATCGTCAGCGACAAGCGCTCCAAGACCGTGACGGTCCTGGTGGAGCGTCGCACGGCGCATGAGCTCTACGGCAAGATCGTTGCCAAGTCGAGCAAGTATCACGCGCACGACGAGAAGGGCGAGTACAAGATGGGCGACCTGGTCGAGATTGCAGAAGGGCGTCCGATCAGCAAGACCAAGTCCTGGACCGTGACGCGCTTGCTTGAGAAGGCCAAGCTCGTCTGACCCTGGCTGCAGGGCAAAGACCCTGCCTGCACCCCGACGACCGGTCGCTGGAAAACTCCCGCATCGGTCGTTTTACATCACACCTCAGGAGTCGCATCATGCTCAAGGTCGGAGACAAGTTGCCCGCGGGCAAGCTGCAGGAGTTCATCGAAGTCGAGGGCAATGGATGCTCGCTCGGCCCCAACACCTTCGACGTGGCCGCGCTCACCGCCGGCAAGAAGATCGCTGTCTTTGCGCTGCCCGGCGCCTACACGCCGACCTGCTCGGCCAAACACGTGCCGGGCTATATCGAACATGCCGACGCGATCAAGGCGGCCGGTGTCGACGAGATCTGGTGCGTGTCGGTCAACGATGCATTCGTGATGGGCGCCTGGGGCCGCGACCAGAAAACCGGCGGCAAGGTCCGCATGATGGCCGACGGCAGCGCCGACTTCACCAAGGCCACCGGCCTGACGTTGGATCTCGGCGCCCGCGGCATGGGCCTGCGTTCCAACCGCTATTCGATGCTCGTGGTGGATGGCGTGGTCAAGACCCTGAACGTCGAAGTCGCAGGCAAGTTCGAAGTCAGCGATGCGGGCACGATGCTCCAGCAGGCGAAGGAAACGACGATCTGAAGAAACGGGCGGGCAGGTCTTGACGGCGGCCCGCAGTTTCTGCCATACTTCAAAGCTTCGCTCTTGACGCAGGTGTGGCGTTCGCCACAGTTGCTGCAACTGCATCCCCCCATACACGGGCCCAAGACTGGCCGCATCCGCTGCAAACGCAGTGAAGCGGGCAAGTTGGGGAGAAAAAAATGATCCAAATGCAAACGCGGCTCGACGTGGCCGACAACACGGGTGCGAAGTCCGTCCAGTGCATCAAGGTGCTCGGCGGCTCCAGGCGCCGATATGCAGGCATCGGTGATGTCATCAAGGTCAGCATCAAGGAAGCTGCTCCGCGTGGCCGCGTCAAGAAAGGCGAGGTCTACAGTGCCGTCGTCGTTCGCACCGCCAAGGGCGTGCGTCGCCAGGACGGCTCCCTGATCAAGTTCGACGGCAATGCCGCCGTGCTGCTCAACGCCAAGCTCGAGCCGATCGGCACGCGCATCTTCGGGCCGGTAACGCGCGAGTTGCGCACCGAGCGTTTCATGAAGATCGTTTCGCTGGCGCCTGAAGTGCTTTGAAGGACGTGCTGTAAGGCGCCCCCTCGTTAGGACCCCGACCATGAACAAGATTCGCAAAGGCGACCAGGTCATCGTGACCACTGGACGCGACAAGGGAAAGCGCGGCACCGTGTCACTGCGCGTCGACGACGAGCATCTCGTCGTCGATGGCGTGAACATGGTGAAGAAGCATGCCAAGCCCAACCCGCTGAAGGGCACCTCTGGCGGCGTGATCGACAAGACCATGCCCATCCACCAGTCCAACGTGGCGATTTACAACGCCGCCACCGGCAAGGCGGACCGCGTCGGCATCAAGCTCCAGGACGATGGCAAGAAGATTCGCGTCTTCAAATCCAGCGGCGCAGAGATCAAGGCTTAAGTCATGGCAAAGAAACAAGCTGCAGCCCCCGCGGGCTCCGCCAATCAGGGTCCGGTGCCGAAGGCGCGCCTGCAGGGCATCTACCGCGAGAAGATCGTCCCCGAGTTGATGGCCAAGTTCGGCTTCACCTCGGTGATGCAGGTGCCGCGCCTGCAGAAGATCACGCTCAACATGGGCGTGAGCGAGGCTGTGTCGGACAAGAAGGTGATGGACGCCGCCGTCGGTGACCTCACCAAGATCGCCGGCCAGAAGCCCGTGGTCACGATGAGCAAGCGCCCGATCGCCGGCTTCAAGATCCGCGAAGGCCAGGCCATCGGCACCATGGTCACGCTGCGTGGCGTGCGCATGTACGAATTCCTGGACCGCTTCGTCACCGTGGCCCTGCCGCGGGTGCGCGACTTCCGCGGTATCAGCGGCCGCAGCTTCGATGGCCGCGGCAACTACAACATCGGCGTCAAAGAGCAGATCATCTTTCCCGAGATCGAGTACGACAAGATCGACGCGATCCGTGGCATGAACATCAGCATCACGACCAGCGCGAAGACCGACGACGAGTGCAGGGCCTTGCTCGCCGCATTCAAGTTCCCGTTCAAGAACTGACGGCACAAGGAATACAAGACATGGCCAAACTGTCCATCATGCAGCGCCAAGAAAAGCGCGAGAAGCTGGTTGCCAAGCACGCGAAGAAGTACGCTGAGCTCAAGGCCGTCTCGAATGACGCCAAGCTCACGGATGAGCAGCGCTACGCCGCCCGCCTGGAGCTGCAGAAGATGCCCCGCAATGCGAACCCGACACGTCTGCGCAACCGCTGCGTGCTCACCGGCCGTGGCCGTGGCACGTTCCGCATGTTCGGCCTGGGCCGCAACAAGATCCGCGAGCTCGCCTTCAAGGGCGACATTCCCGGCATGGTCAAGGCCAGCTGGTAATTCGGCGAGAAGATCAGGAGATATTTCATGAGCATGAGTGATCCTATCGCCGACATGCTGACCCGCATTCGCAACGCGCAGAGCGTCGCGAAAGTGGCTGTCACGATGCCGTCGTCGAAACTGAAGGTCGCAATCGCGCAGGTGCTGAAGGACGAGGGCTACATCGACGGCTTCGCCATTCGTGACAACGACGGCAAGCACGAGTTGGAGCTGTCGCTGAAGTACTACGCCGGTCGTCCGGTGATCGAGCGCATCGAGCGCGTGAGCCGGCCTGGCCTGCGCGTCTACAAGGGGCGCGACGCCATTCCGCAGGTCATGAACGGCCTGGGCGTGGCGATCGTGACCACGCCCAAGGGTGTGATGACCGACCGCAAGGCTCGCCAGACCGGTGTCGGTGGCGAAGTGCTTTGCTACGTCGCTTAAGGGGAGCCGCAAAATGTCCCGCGTAGGAAAGATGCCGATCGCCGTGCCGCAAGGCGTGGACGTCGCGATCACGGCCGACAAGATCACCGTCAAGGGCAGTAACGGCACGCTGGTGCGCATGCTGAACCCCCTGGTGGCCGTCAAGAACGATGCCGGCAAGCTGAGCTTCACGCCGGCCAACGACTCGGCCGCGGCCGACGCCATGAGCGGCACCATGCGCGCCCTGGTGGCCAACATGGTCGGTGGTGTGAGCAAGGGCTTCGAGAAGAAGCTCTCGCTCGTCGGCGTGGGCTTCCGTGCCCAGGCTGCGGGCCAGAAGCTCAACCTGCAGATCGGCTACTCGCACCCCGTGGTCAAGGAGATGCCTTCGGGCATCAAGGTAGCCACGCCGACGCAGACCGAAATCGTGATTTCCGGGCCCGACCGCCAAGTGGTGGGCCAGTTGGCCGCCGAGGTGCGTGCCTTCCGTCCGCCCGAGCCCTACAAGGGCAAAGGCATCCGCTACGTCGGTGAGCGCGTGGTGCTCAAAGAGACGAAGAAGAAGTAAGGAGCGCAGCCATGAGCATGACCAAGAAGGAACAACGCCTGCGCCGTTCGCGCCAGACGCGCACGCGCATCGCGCTGCAGCGTGTGGCCCGCCTGGCGGTACACCGCTCCAACCTGCACATCTACGCGAGCATCGTTTCCGACGATGGCACGCAGGTGCTGGCCAGTGCGTCCACGGCCGAGAAGGAAGTGCGCGAGCAGCTGGGTGGTAACGGCAAGGGCGGTAACGTCTCGGCCGCTACGCTGGTGGGCAAGCGCATTGCCGAGAAGGCCAAGGCCGCCGGCATCGAGAAGGTCGCGTTCGACCGCTCGGGCTTTGCATTCCACGGCCGTGTCAAGGCCTTGGCCGAAGCCGCTCGTGAAGCCGGCCTGCAGTTCTAAGCTGCGCAGCGAAGGAAGATAAGCAATGGCAAAGTTCACCCCCCGCGCGCAGGCCGAAGCCAACGACGACGGGCTCAAGGAAAAGATGATCGCGGTCAACCGCGTCACCAAGGTTGTGAAGGGCGGTCGCACGCTCAGCTTCGCAGCACTCACCGTGGTGGGCGATGGCGACGGCCGCATCGGCATGGGCAAGGGCAAGGCCAAGGAAGTGCCGGTGGCGGTGCAGAAGGCCATGGAGTCGGCTCGCCGCAACATGGTCAAGGTCAGCCTGCGCAACGGATCCATCCAGCACAACGTGCGCGGCGAGCATGGCGCTGCCAAGGTGCTGATGGCGCCGGCGGCGCGCGGCACCGGCATCATCGCCGGCGGCCCGATGCGCGCGGTCTTCGAAGTCATGGGCGTGACCGACATCGTGGCCAAGAGCCTCGGATCGACCAACCCGTACAACATGGTTCGTGCCACGCTCGACGCGCTCAAGCGCTCGACGACGCCTGCCGACGTGGCAGCCAAGCGCGGCAAGTCGGTTGAAGACCTCTTCAACTGAACACCCCGCAAGCGGAGAACACTCATGTCTGAAAAGAAGACCCTCACGGTCAAGCTGGTTCGCAGCGTGGCCGGCACCCGCCAGTCGCACCGTGACACGGTGCGCGGCCTGGGCCTGCGCAAGCTCAACAGCACCAAGGTGCTGGAAGACACCCCGGCGGTGCGCGGCATGATCAACAAGGTGGACTACCTGGTGCAGGTGCTCTGATGGATCTGAACAAAATCAAGCCGGCCACCGGTTCCAAGCACGCCAAGCGTCGCGTCGGCCGTGGTATCGGCTCCGGCCTGGGCAAGACCGCGGGTCGTGGCCACAAGGGTCAGAAGAGCCGCGCCGGTGGCTACCACAAGGTGGGTTTCGAAGGCGGCCAGATGCCGCTGCAGCGCCGCCTGCCCAAGCGCGGCTTCAAGTCGCAGCAGCTCAAGTTCAACGGCGAAGTCACGCTGACGGACATCGAGCGACTGGAAGTGGCCGAAGTCGATCTGCTGACGCTGAAGGCTGCCGGACTGGTGCGCGAACTGATCAAGCACGTCAAGGTCATCAAGTCAGGCGAACTGACGCGCAAGGTGGTGCTCAAGGGCATCGGCGCGACGGCGGGTGCGAAGGCAGCGATCGAAGCTGCCGGCGGCTCGGTGGCCTGAACCTCGACCCTGGGAATCCGCAAGCCGTGGCAACCTCCGCGAACCAGCTGGCCAAGAGTGGGAAATTCGGCGACTTGCGTCGCCGTATCGTCTTCCTGGTGCTTGCGCTCGTGGTCTACCGCATAGGCGGGCACATTCCCGTGCCCGGCATCGACCCGACGCAGCTGCAGCAGCTTTTCAAGGGACAGAGCGGCGGCATCCTGAGCATGTTCAACATGTTCAGTGGCGGATCCTTGTCGCGCTTCTCGATCTTCGCGCTGGGCATCATGCCGTACATCAGCGCCTCGATCATCATGCAGCTGATGACCTACGTGGTGCCCTCACTGGAGGCCATCAAGAAGGAAGGCGAAGCCGGTCGGCGCAAGATCACGCAGTACACGCGCTACGGCACCCTCGGCCTGGCGATCTTCCAGAGCCTGGGCATTGCGCTGGCGCTCGAAGGCTCGGCGGGCCTGGTGCTGGCACCGGGTTTCGGCTTCCGCATGGCCACCGTGGTCAGCCTGGTGGCGGGCACGATGTTCCTGATGTGGCTGGGTGAGCAGATCACCGAGCGCGGCCTGGGCAACGGCATCTCGATCCTGATCTTCGCCGGCATCGTGGCGGGCTTGCCGGCCGCCATGGCCGGGCTCTTCGAGCTGGTGCGCACCGGTGCGATGTCGATCGTCGCCTGTCTGTTCATCCTGGCGGTGGTGGTCTTCGTCACCTTCGCGGTGGTGTTCGTCGAGCGCGGGCAGCGCAAGATCCTCGTCAACTACGCCAAGCGCCAAGTCGGCAACAAGGTCTATGGCGGGCAGAGTTCGCACCTGCCGCTCAAGCTCAACATGAGCGGCGTGATCCCGCCGATCTTTGCCAGCAGCATCATCCTGCTGCCGGCCACCGTGGTGGGCTGGTTTGCCACCGGTGAAGGCCTGCGCTGGCTCAAGGACCTGTCGGGCGCCTTGTCGCCGGGGCAGCCGATCTACGTCATGCTGTATGCCGCGATGATCGTGTTCTTCTGCTTCTTCTACACCGCGCTCGTCTTCAACAGCCGCGAGACCGCCGACAACCTGAAGAAGAGCGGCGCCTTCATCCCCGGCATCCGCCCGGGTGAGCAGACCGCCAAGCACATCGACCGCATTCTGGGCCGGCTGACGCTGGCCGGCGCCGTGTACATCACCGCGGTGTGCCTGTTGCCCGAGTTTCTGGTGCTCAAGTACAACGTTCCGTTTTACTTTGGTGGCACATCGCTGCTGATCATCGTCGTGGTCACCATGGACTTCTGGTCCCAGGTGCAGAGCTATGTGATGAGCCAGCAGTACGAGTCGCTCCTCAAGAAGGCCAACTTCAAGACGAGCTGACCCGGACCAAACATGTCAAAAGACGACGTCATCCAAATGCAGGGGGAGATTCTCGAAAATCTCCCCAACGCCACCTTCCGCGTCAAGCTGGAGAACGGCCACGTGGTACTGGGCCACATCAGCGGCAAGATGCGCATGCACTACATCCGCATCCTGCCCGGTGACAAGGTCACCGTCGAACTCACACCGTACGACTTGACGCGGGCACGAATCGTGTTCCGCGCCAAGTGAAGTTTCAAGTTCTGGGGTCAGGAGATACCATGAAAGTCGCCGCTTCCGTCAAGAAGATGTGCCGCAATTGCAAGATCATCCGCCGCAAGGGCGTGGTGCGGGTGATCTGCACCGACCCGCGCCACAAGCAGCGTCAAGGCTGATTTAGAGGAACACCATGGCACGCATTGCCGGTATCAATATCCCGCCCCACAAGCACGCCGAAATCGGCCTGACTTCGATCTATGGCATTGGCCGCTCCACGGCGCAGAAGATCTGCACCGTGGTGGGCATTGCCTACTCCAAGAAGATCAAGGACCTCACCGACGGTGACCTTGAAAAGATCCGCGAAGAAATCGGCCGCATGACGATCGAGGGCGACCTGCGTCGCGAACTCTCGATCAGCATCAAGCGCCTGATGGACCTCGGCTGCTATCGCGGCTTCCGTCACCGTCGCGGCCTGCCCGTGCGTGGTCAGCGCACCCGCACCAATGCCCGCACCCGCAAGGGCCCGCGCAAGGGCGCCGCTGCGCTGAAGAAGTAAGCTGCCGCAGCAACACTGAAAGAAACAAGACATGGCCAAGGCACCCGTCAATACCGCCGCGCGCCGCGTGAGCAAAAAAGTCCGCAAGAATATTGCGGACGGCGTCGCTCACGTGCACGCGTCGTTCAACAACACCATCATCACCATCACCGACCGTCAAGGTGGTGCTCTGGCCTGGGCTTCCAGTGGTGGTCAAGGCTTCAAGGGCTCTCGCAAGAGCACGCCATTTGCTGCCCAGGTGGCAGCCGAAGTGGCCGGCCGCGCTGCGCAAGAGCAAGGCATCAAGAACCTGGACGTGCGCATCAAGGGCCCCGGCCCGGGTCGCGAGTCCAGTGTTCGCGCCCTGGCCTCGCTGGGCATCCGGATCAATTCCATCAGCGACGTGACGCCGGTTCCGCACAACGGTTGCCGTCCGCAGAAACGCCGCCGCATCTGATGGCGGGCAAAGCCCTGCGCTGGCCTTGCCAGCGACAGGCGCTACAATAGAGAGTTACCCCAGCCGGCAAGCACTTTGGTGCGAGTCGGCTCTTTTCCTGAAGGCCCCCGTCTTCAATAAGCCCACCGTCTGAGCGACACGGCCCTGCCATCGCCAGACTCGCGCGGGGTGTTGCGCAAGCAGCATCTGCCGCGTCAGACAGACCAACAAGGACACGCAAGTGGCACGACTCCTAGGCCCCAAGGGCAAACTCTCCCGCCGTGAAGGCACCGACCTGTTCCTGAAGAGCGCACGCCGCTCGATCAGCGACAAAGTTAAGTTCGACAGCAAGCCCGGACAGCACGGCCGCACCAGCGGCTCGCGCACCTCCGACTTCGGCATGCAGCTCCGTGAGAAGCAAAAGGTCAAGCGCATGTACGGCGTGCTGGAGCGCCAGTTCCGCCGCTACTTCGCCGAGGCCGAGCGTCGCAAGGGCAACACCGGTGCCAACCTGCTGGCGCTTCTGGAAACGCGGCTCGACAACGTCGTCTACCGCATGGGCTTTGGCTCGACCCGCGCTGAAGCGCGTCAACTGGTGTCGCACAAGGCGCTGATGGTCAACAGCCAGGTCGTGAACATCCCGTCCTACCAGGTCAAGGCCGGCGACACGATCGCGATGCGCGACAAATCCAAGGCCCAGTTGCGCGTCACCGACGCGCTCAAGCTGGCGCAGTCCATCGGCCTGGCCGACTGGGTGCAGGTGGATGCCACCAAGATGGAAGGCGTTTTCAAGAAGGTCCCGGACCGTGATCAGTACGGTGCCGAGATCAAGGAAGCGCTCATCGTCGAGCTGTATTCCAGGTAACCAAGAGCGGGCTGTTCGGCATTCGCCGAAGGCCCATTCCGACTCGCTTCGCGTGCCGGGCGCGAGGCGGCGCAAGTTCCGCCCGGCGCGGTCCTCCAGCCTTATCGGTGTAACGAGCCGAGGGTATTGACAGGAACAAAAGACATTCATGCAAACCACACTTCTGAAGCCCAAGGCCATCCAGGTCGAGCCGCTTGGCGGCCACCGTGCCAAAGCCACGCTTGAGCCTTTCGAGCGCGGTTACGGCCACACCCTGGGCAACGCCCTGCGGCGCGTGCTGCTGTCGTCGATGGTCGGCTACGCGCCGACCGAGGTGACCATCGCCGGCGTGCTGCACGAGTACTCGGCCATCGATGGCGTTCAGGAAGACGTCGTCCACATCATGCTCAACTTGAAGGGCGTGGTCTTCCGCCTGCACAACCGCGACGAAGTCACGCTGGTGCTGCG
Organism: Rubrivivax sp.; assembly: GCA_031392695.1. Lineage (GTDB taxonomy): Bacteria > Pseudomonadota > Gammaproteobacteria > Burkholderiales > Burkholderiaceae_C > Rubrivivax. The sequence goes on along the minus strand of JANMVM010000156.1, from coordinate 30,592 downwards.
CAAGGAAGGCGAAGGCGCCGTGACGGCGGCCGACATCCAGACCCCGCACGACGTCGAGATCATCAACCCCGAGCACGTCATTGCGCACCTGTCGCAAGGCGGCAAGCTCGACATGCAGATCAAGGTCGAGAAGGGCCGCGGCTACGTGCCGGGCAACCAGCGCCGCTATGGCGACGAGCCGACCAAGAGCATCGGCCGCATCGTGCTCGACGCGTCGTTCTCCCCCGTTCGCCGTGTCAGCTACGCGGTGGAAAACGCCCGCGTCGAGCAGCGCACCGACCTCGACAAGCTGGTCATGGAGATCGAGACCAACGGTTCGATCCCGCCCGAAGAAGCGATCCGCCAGAGCGCCCGCATCCTGGTGGAGCAGTTGGCCTTCTTCGCCCAGATCGACCCGACACCGCACCTCGACGGCGTCGCCCAGCAGTCCTCGCGACCGACACCGTTCGACCCCATCCTGCTGCGCCCGGTGGACGAGCTCGAGTTGACGGTGCGTTCGGCCAATTGCCTCAAGGCCGAGAACATCTACTACATCGGCGACCTGATCCAGCGCACCGAAACCGAACTGCTCAAGACGCCGAACCTGGGCCGCAAGAGCCTGAACGAGATCAAGGAAGTACTGGCTTCGCGCGGGCTCACGCTCGGCGCGCGGCTGGAGAACTGGCCCCCGCAGGGCCTCGACAAGCGGTAATTCCACCGCGGTCATGTGCAACCCCCGGTACCTGATACGGCCGGGGTTCAATAAGAGATCGGACAAGCACCATGCGCCACCGTAACGGCCCCCGCAAGCTCAACCGCACCACCTCGCACCGCCTGGCGATGCTCAGGAACATGTGCAACTCGCTCATCAAGCATGAAGCGATCAAGACCACGCTGCCCAAGGCCAAGGAACTGCGCAGCGTGGTCGAGCCGCTGATCACCTTGGGCAAGACGCCGACGCTGGCGAATCGCCGGCTGGCCTTCAACCGCACGCGCGACCGCGACGTCGTGGCCAAGCTCTTCAACGAGCTTGGCCCGCGCTACAACGCCCGTCCGGGCGGCTACACGCGCATCCTGAAGATGGGCTTCCGCGTCGGCGACAACGCGCCCATGGCCTTCGTCGAACTGGTGGACCGCCCGGATCCGGTGGCCGCCGAAGACGCACCCAAGACGGCAGAAGCCAGCTGACCTGCCCGCTCGCCGCTCTCATGAAACCGGAGCGCGGGTTACCTAAGTCACGCAGTGCGTCCTGTCGCGCTGGCTATTCTTGCCGGCCATGGTGACGCGACACTTCCCCTTCAGCAGCAACGCCACCGAAGCCTCGGTGGCGGGTGCTGAGCTTGCCGATCGCCGCGCCTGCCTGCGCTGGGCCGCAGGCCTGACGGGGCTGGCGCTGAGCGCTTGTGCCTCCAAGCCCAAGCCGGCTTCCGGCGCACCCGGGGCCGCGCCCGGCGCTGTGGTGCAGGGGCCAGCGCCCGTGGTGGTGGCGCCAACGGTCCTCAGCGGCACCGTCAGCGCGGCGGCGCTGCTCAACCTTAGCGTCAGCCAGCGGCCCTCGCCGCTGGTCGTGCGGCTGTACGAATTGCGCTCTGCCGCAGCCTTTGCCAAGGCCGACTTCACGGCCCTGCACCAGTCCGACGTGGCCACTCTCGGCAGCGAGCTCGTGCTGCGCGACGAATTCCTGCTGCAGCCCGGCGAATCGCGTCCGTTCCAGCGCACGCTGGCAGCGGAGACACGCTTCATCGGGGTCTTCGGCGTCTACCGCGACATCGAACGCGCCGCCTGGCGCGCCTCGGCCGCGGTGCAGCCGGGCCGCACGCACAGCCTCGTGCTGCGCGCCGAGGCGCTGGCGTTGACGCTGACCGTCCAACCCTGAGCGGGCCGTTATGTCCGCACGACACCGTGTCATCTGGTCGCAGGGCCTGTTCCTGCAACCGCAGCACTTCCAACAGCAGGCGCGCCACTTTGAGCATCTGCTCGACGCCCGCTCGCGCGCCCTGGGGCCTTACGGCTGGGGCTTCTCGGAGCTCGTGCTCGACGAGGCCCAGCTCGCCGCCGGCCGTGTCGCGCTGACGCGCAGCCACGGCGTGCTGCCCGACGGCACGCCGTTTTCGATGCCCGATGCCGACGCGCTGCCGGCGGCGCTGGAGATCGCTGCCGACGTGCAGGGCGAGCTCATCTGCCTGGCCGCGCCGCGCGAACGCTTCGGCTCCACCGAAGTCGACTTCGGTGACGGCGCGGGCGACGCGATGGCGCGCTTCGATGTCGTCGAGCACGACTTGCGCGACCAGACCCATGCCGCCGACGATCCCGAGCCGGTGCAGCTCGGCCGCTTGCGTCTGCGCCTGATGCGACAACGTGACGTCACCGATGCCTTTGCCGTGCTCGGCGTGGTGCGCGTGCTCGAAAGGCGCAACGACGGCCAGGTCGTGCTCGACCGCAACTACATGGCGCCGCAGACGCGCATCGAAGCCAGCGGCCAGCTGTCCTCGCTCGCCGGCTTGCTGCACGGCCTCGTGCAGCAACGCGCGCGCGCTTTGGCCGCGGGCATGGGGCAGCTCGGTCACGGCGTGTCCGAAGTCGCCGATTTCCTCATGCTGCAACTGCTCAACCGCAGCGAACCCTTGCTGCGCCAGATGGCCGGCGCGCCCAGCGTCCACCCCTGGAGCCTGCACCTGGCCTGCGCGCAACTGGCCGGCGAGATGGCTACTTTCTCGCGCCCCGAACGCCACCCGCCCGATTACCCGGTGTACCGCCACGATGACCTGCAGGGCAGCTTTGCGCCGCTGGTGCAGGACCTGCGCGACTACCTGTCCGCCGTGATCCAGCGCCATGCGGTGCCGATCGAGCTCATCGACCGCAGCCACGGCGTGCGCACCGCGGTGGTGGGGGATGCCGAACTGCTGCGCAGCGCCACCTTCGTGCTCGCCGTGCGCGCACAGTTGCCGGCCGAACAGGTGCGACAGCGCTTCCCGGCGCAAAGCAAGCTCGGGCCGGTCGAGCGCATCAAGGACCTCGTCAACCTGCAGTTGCCCGGCGTCGTGATGCGCAGCCTGCCGGTGGCGCCGCGCCAATTGCCCTTCCACAGCGGCAGCCACTACTTCGAGCTCGAGCGCCAGGGCGACCTCTGGAAGGGCATCGAGCGCGGCGGCAGCCTGGCCCTGCACGTCTCAGGTGACTTCCCCGGGCTCGAACTCGAGCTCTGGGCCGTGCGCCAGGCCTGACCGAGCGGGCCACGGCCAGCCGCATCCGCACCGTGACTTGAGGCCATGGCCAACGAACGCCCGCCCATCGCCGACCCTTTCGGGTCCATCGACGGGCGCACCTTCGTCAAGCCCAACCCCGCCGGCTGGACCGGCGCGGCCCCTGCCGCCGGCGCGGCAGAAGGGCACACCGTGGTCGGCGGCACCGAAACACCGCTCGACCACGGCCTGAGCCCCCTGCTGGCGGCCGCCAACCGGCTGCTCATGCTGGTGCCTTCGCTGCGCCAGATGCGCGGCGTGCCCGATGCCGCGGCGCTGCGCGCCTCGCTCGCCCAGGGCGTGCGCGACTTCGCCGCCGCGGCGCAAGAAGCCGGCGTGGTGCCTGAGCGCACGATGGCCGCGCGCTATGTGCTGTGCACCATGCTCGATGAAGCCGCTGCCGACACGCCCTGGGGCGGTGGTGGCGTTTGGGGCCGCCACAGCCTGCTGGCGGAATTCCACAACGAAGCCTCGGGCGGCGAGAAGGTGTTCCAGCTCATGGCGCGGCTGGCCGAAAAGCCGGCTGCCAACCGCGACCTGCTGGAGTTGATCTACGCCGCCATCGCACTCGGCTTCGAGGGCCGCTACCGCGTCGTCAACGGCGGCAAGGCGCAACTCGAGGCGGTGCGCGCCAAGCTGGCGCAGATCCTGGCGCAGCAGCGCGGCCCCTACCCTGCAGCCCTGGCGCAGCACTGGGCGGCCCAGCCGCTGGCCGAGCGCAAGGCGCTGAGCTGGTTGCCGCTGGCGCTGACCGCGCTGCTCGCCGTGCTGGTGATGGGTGGCGCCTACGCCGGCCTGAGCTATGCGCTGGCGGCGCGTTCGGACCCGGTCTACGGCCAGATCCAGGCGCTTCGCCTGTCGCCACCTGTGACCGCGGTGGCGCAGCCCGCAGCCCAGCCCCGGCTGGCCGTGTTCCTGGAGTCCGACATCCGCGCCGGCCTGGTGGCGGTGCGCGACGAAGTCGATCGCAGCGTGATCACGATCCGCGGCGACGGCCTGTTCGCGCCCGCCAGCGCCTCGCTGGTGTCGGAGCGCGAGTCGCTCATGCGCCGCATCGGCGAAGCCCTGTCGCGGGTCACCGGCAGTGTGCTCGTCACCGGCTACACCGACAACACACCGATCCGCACGCTGCGCTTCCCGTCCAACTGGCACCTGTCGGAGGACCGTGCGCGCGCGGTGCGTGACGTGCTCGTCGGCTCTGGCATGGCCGCTGAGCGCATGCGTGCCGAAGGCCGCGCCGAAGCCGACCCCGTGGCGCCCAACGACACCCCGGCCAACCGGGCGCTGAACCGGCGCGTCGAGATCACGCTCAACGCCACCACTGCGGCGATCGCGCGCGCGCCGGCGGCTGCGCCGAGCGCGCCGCGCTGAAGGCCACACGATGGGCAGGATCCTGGGCTTCATCTTCAACCGCTGGACGCTGCTGCTGCTGTTGCTGCTGGCCGCGCTGGCCGTGCTGTGGATCATCGGCCCGCTGGTGGCGGTGGGCAACTGGCGGCCTCTGGACACGCTCGGTGCACGCTGGATCGCCACTGGCGTGCTGGTGGGCTTGGTGGTGGCCGTGGTGGCCTGGAAGCTCGTCAGCGCGCGCCTGGGCAACCGCAAGGTCGTCGACCAGCTGGCGGCCGCGCCGAGCGGCCCCACCGAGAGCGCCGACATGGCGGCCGTGCGGACGCGCTTCACCGAAGCCCTGGGCACGCTGCGCACGGCGCGCTTCGGGCCCGCGGCCAGCGGCGGCTGGTGGAGCAGCCTGAAGGCCCGCCTGGGCGGCCGCTATCTCTACGAACTGCCCTGGTACCTGATCATCGGCGCACCGGGCTCGGGCAAGACCACCGCGCTGCGCAACGCCGGCTTGCAGTTCCCGCTGGCGGCGCAGCTGGGCGAGCAGGCGGTGCGCGGCGTCGGCGGCACGCGGTCCTGCGACTGGTGGTTCACCGACCGCGCCGTGCTCATCGACACCGCCGGCCGCTTCACCACGCAAGACAGCGACGCCGCCGCCGACAAGGCGACCTGGGGCGGCTTCCTGGCGCTGCTCAAGGGCTCGCGCTCGCGCCAGCCGCTCAACGGCGTGCTGGTCACGGTGTCGGTGGCCGATCTCGTCGGCCGCCATCCGGCCGAGCGCGCGCAGCACGCGTTGGCCGTGCGCCAGCGCGTGCAGGAGCTGCACGAGCAGCTTCGCATCCGCATGCCGATCTACCTGCTGGTTACCAAGTGCGACCTGCTGGCCGGCTTTGCCGACACCTTCACGTCGCTCGACAAGGACCAGCGCGCCACGCCCTGGGGCTTCACCTTCCCGCTGCAGCCGCCGGCGGCCTGGGGCGAGCAGCTGACGCCCGAGTTCCAGGCCTTGCTGCAGCGCCTGGACCAGGGTCTCGTCGACCGCCTGCAGGCCGAGCCCGACACGCAGCGGCGCGCCCGCATCTACGGCTTCCCGAACCAGTTCGCCAATCTGGCCGGGCCGCTGGACGAGTTCGTGCGCCAGGTCTTCGCGCCGTCGCCCTTCGAGGCCAACCCGCTGCTGCGCGGCGTCTACTTCGTCAGCGGCACGCAAGAGGGCACGCCGATCGACCGCGTTCTGGGCGCGGTGGCGCGCCGCTACCGCATCGAGCAGTCGGTGCTGCCGGCGCAGAAGAGCAGTGGCCGCAGCTACTTCCTGCAGCGCCTGCTCAGCGAGGTCGTGTTCGCCGAGCAGGGCCTGGCCGGCACCGACCGCCGCTGGGAGCGCCAGCGCGGTGCCTGGGCGCTGGCCGGCTATGGCGCGATCGGGCTCGTCAGTGCTGCCATGCTGACGGCCTGGGTCGTGAGCTACCGCAACAACAGCGCCTTCGTCGACACCGTGGCCGAGCGCGTCGAAGCCGTGCGGCGCCAGGTCCAGGAGTCACCCAACCGCGCCAGCGCCGACCTGCTGCCGGTGCTGCCGGCGCTTGAGGCGACACGGTCGCTGGCCGCCGCCGGTGCCGGTGCCGGTGCCGAGGGCCAGGGCGTGCCCTGGTCGCTGGGCTTCGGCCTGTACCAGGGTGCCAAGCTCGACAGCGCGGCCCGCACGGCCTACGAGCGCATGCTCGTCGACGCTGTGCTGCCGCGCCTGGCGCTGCGCGTCGAAGAGCAGTTGCGCGCCGGCGAGCAGCCCGAGTCGCTGTACGAGGCACTCAAGACCTACCTCATGATGTACGAGCCGGCGCACTTCGAAGCCGCCGCGCTCAGGCAGCACATCGAAGCCGACTGGGAAGCGCGCCTGGGGCGCGAGATCTCGGCCGAGCAACGCGACGCGCTAAGCCGTCACCTGCAGGCCCTGCTCGGGGCCGGTGCCGCCGTCTCGCCGCTGCCGCAGGACAAGGCACTGATCGAGGCCACGCGCACGCGGCTGGCCAGCGTGCCGCTGCCGCAGCGCGTCTACAGCCGCCTGCGCCTGCGCGGCCTGGGCGCCGAGTTCCCCGAAGTCACCGCGGTCGGCGCCGGCGGCCCCAACGTGCAGCTGGTGTTCGTGCGCGGCAGCGGCCTGCCGCTGACGCGCGGCGTGCCCGGGCTCTTCACCTACGACGGCTATCACAAGGGCCTGCAGACCGTGGTCGGCGACGCCGCGCGCACGCTCGCCGCCGAGCAGACCTGGGTGCTGGGCATCGCGCCGGCGCAGGCCCAGGGCGCCGAAGCCCTGCTCACCTCGGGCCGCCTTGTCGACGACGTGCGGCGCCTCTACCTCAACGACTACCGCGACACCTGGAAGGCCTACATCGCCGACATCCGCCTGCAGCCGCTGACGAGCATGTCGCAGGCGATCGAAAAGACGCGCTTCCTGTCCGGCCCCGACACGCCGCTGGTGCCGATGCTGCGCCGCTTTGCCAAGGAGACGACGCTGCTGGCCGCCGGCCCCGGCGCCGTCGGCCAGGCGCAGCAGCGCGTCAGCGACGCAGTGCGCCGCGGCCAGGAAATGGTGCTGGGCACGCTGGGGGCCAAGCCCGCCACCACGGGCGCGCCCACCGATCGCATCGAGAGCATCGTCGACGACGAGTTCCGCTCGCTGCGCGCCCTCATCACCGCGCCCGAAGGCGGCAAGCCGCCGCTGGACGGGCTGGTGGAGCGGCTCAAGGAGCTGCAGGTGCTGCTGACCAGCGTCGACGCCGCGCTCAAGGGCGGCGGTGCGCCGCCGCCGTCGCCGCTGCCCAACCAGCTCAAGGTGGAAGCGTCCAACTCGCCCGAGCCGGTGCGCGGCCTGCTCGACGCGCTGGGCACCACTAGCTCGCGCGTGGCGCTGATGCAGTTGCGTGAGACGCTGTCGCGCGAGGTGCGCTCGCAGGTCGGCGAGTTCTGCCAGCAGGCGGTGAGTGGCCGCTACCCCTTCGATCCTGCATCGTCGCGCGAGGTCACGCCGGCCGACTTCGCGGCCCTCTTCGGCCCCGGCGGCAAGTTCGAGCAGATGCAGCTCAAGCTCGCGCCCTACATCGACACCAGCACGCGCCCCTGGCGCTTCAGGCCCGTGGAGGGCACGCCGCTGGGCAGCGACGTCGGCACGCTGCCGCAGTTCCAGCGCGCGCAGGCCATCCGCGAAGCCTTCTTCGCCGCCGGCGGCAGCCTGCCGGGCGTGCGGCTGATCATGAAGCCGCTGGAGATGGATGCCCGGCTGCGCGAATTCCTTCTTGACGTCGATGGCCAGATCGTGCGCTACGACCACGGCCCTCAGATCCCGACCGAGGTCAAGTGGCCCGGCCCGCGTGGCACCGGCGTCGTGCGCGTGAGCGTGCAGCCGGCCGGCACCGGGCTCGTCAACGACGGCCCGTGGGCACTCTTCCGCCTCTTCGAGCGCGTCAGCGTGACGCCCGGCGCAGCGCCGGAGAAGTTCCGCGCCAGCTTCGACATCGACGGCCGCAAGGCGGTGTTCGACGTCACCACCAGCAGCGTCAAGAACGCCCTGCGGCTGCCCGAGCTGCGCACCTTCCAGTGCCCCAACGGGCTCTGAAGCCCGCCACACACGGTCACCGTCATGGCGCCACCGGGATGGTTTGGCAAGCTCTCGGGGCTCGGTGACTTTGCTTCACGGCGCCTGCCGCCGCCCTGGGTGCAGGCCTGCGACGATTGGCTCTCGGCCTCGATCGAAGCCAGCCAGCGCCAGCTCGGCGACGGCTGGCTGCAGGCCTACCTCGGCGCCCCGGTGTGGCGCTTCGCGTGGGCACCGCAGGTCGTCGACGCGCGGTGGTGGTTCGGCGTGCTGATGCCCAGTTGCGACAAGGTCGGACGTTATTTTCCGCTCCTCGTCGCGCAGGGCCGCGATGCGCCGCCGGTCGACCGTTTTGCGCTCGATCACCTCGATCTGTGGTGGGCCCGCGCGGCGCAGGCGGCGGTGCAGACGCTGGCCGAAGGCGCCGCGGTCGAGCAGTTCGAGGCGGCGCTGGACGATCTGCCGCCCTGGCCGGCGGCCGGCCCCGGCGCCGGCCCGCTGGCCCTGGCCGCCTCGACCGGGGAGCCGATCGCGCTGCCCGTGGGCGCCACGCTGCAGGACCTGGTGCAGGGCCTGGCCGCCGCGCAAGCCCAGCAGCGGCTGCAGGGCCACAGCTTCTGGTGGCCCTGGCGCCCCGACGATCGAGCAGCCCAGGGCCTGCTGCTGCCGGGCTTGCCATCACCGGCGGCTTTTGCCGCACTGCTCACACCGGCTGCCTGAGCGTGTTCGCTCGAAGTCCTCGTGCGGCCGATTCAGCGCCGCGGCACCGTGTCCTCGAAGCGCACGATCGTCATCTCGCCCGGGTTGCCCACCCACACCGCGATGGCGCTGAAGTTGTCCTGGCGCGGCTGCGCGCGGGCCTGCACCTGGGCGCGCATGTCCTGCAGCCAGTCTTCGGGTGACTTCGATCGTGCCAACGCTTCGACCAGGTCTTCGGGCTCGAAGTGGTCCCACCAGCCGTCGCTGCACAGCAAATAGGCATCGCCCTCGAGCAGGTGCACGGCGCGCACCACGGTGTGCGGGTCGACATCGCCTTCGATGCCCAGCGCGGCCACGAGGTGGTTCTTCTGCGGATGGCGTCGCGACTGCTCGGCGTTGAGCAGGCCGGCCTGCACCATGCGCTGCACGACGCTGTCGTCCTGTGTCAGCAGCTCCGCCCGGCCGTGGCGGCAGCGGTACAGGCGTGAATCGCCCACATGCGTCCACAGCGCCTTGTCCACCGCGGCGTCGATCCACAGCACGACCACCGTGGTGTGCATGCTGGCCTCGGGCCGCGCCCCGCTGTGCTGTTGCTGCAGCAGTGCGTGGGCCTGGCGCACGAGCGCAGTCAGCCGCTCGGGCGTGAACGTTGAAGCCCGTTCGCACAGACCGCGCTCGATCAAGTCGACGGCCAGGTGCGAGGCCTCTTCGCCGCGCGCATGGCCGCCGGCGCCGTCGGCCAGCACGGCGTAGTGGCCGGCCGAGGAGCTGCCGTGCCGCAGGTCGTCTTCATTGCCGTCGCGGGCGCCGGGGTCGGTGCTGGCGGCCATGCGCAGGCGGCTCACAGCACGCACTCCGCGCACTCGGCGGCGATCATGAGGGCTCCCGGCGCTTGAGGCGCTCGACCTGTTGCTCGTAGGCCGCCACGAAGGCCTTGCCGAAAAGGGTGTGGAAATCGTCCTGGGCCTCGTTGCGAATGGCCTTGTGGTGCTGCACGTAGAGCTCCCACAGGCGTGAGCGGCGGTTCATGGGCAGCAGGCTGTCGAGCACCGAAGCGCCGGCGAGCTGCTTCTCCAGCGCCGCGGGGTCGAAGCGGTCGAGCATGCCTTCGATGGCCGCGCGCATGCCGGTGACGGTGCCGATGGAGTGGCCGACCAGATCCTGCATGGCGTCGTCCATGGCCGCGGGGCCGTCGAGAAAGCCGCGCGTGGGCGGCTGCACGAGTTGCTCGATGCCGACCCCGGCGTCAGGCGAGAACTTCAGCGGGTTGTTGCTGCGCGCCTGGATCTGCGTCACCGCGGCGCGCATCTCGTGCTTGGTGCTGGCGCGCACGGCCATGAGTTGCAGCGTGCCGTCGACGGCGCTGCGCATCACGCGCCCGATGGCGCGCAGGCGGTCGGGTCCGCTGCCGGGCGGCAGCGGCAGGCGAATGCCGGCGCCTTCGCAAAAGGCCTGCCACAGCACGGCCGCTTCGTCGCTGGCGGCGCCCTGCGGCGCAGCCGCCGGGGGTGGAGTCGAAGGCGTCGCTGCGGGCGCGACGCGGGCGCGTGGTGCGGGCGGTGCGGGCGGTGCGGGCGGCGTCAGGGCCAGCGTGGGGATGGTGGCTTCGACGCGCGGCGGTGAGTAGGCGGCATGCAGCGCCGGCAGGTCGTCACGCTGCGGCACGAATGCGCTGGGCGCAGCAGGTGCGGCGCCGCCGAAGAGTTGCAGCGGGTCGGTCGACAGGCCTCCGCTGGGCGCCGCAGGCGAGGCGCCGAGGTCGGCGCTGAAGCGGGCCAGCGGGTCGTCGCCGGGTCGCTCGCCCAGGAGGTCGAAGGCCGAGTCGAGCGACGGTGTCCGCGCCGACGGCGCAAAGTCGGCCAGGGGATCCGCAGCCTGCGGCGCGGGCCCGAAAGGCGATGCCGCGGGTGGCGGCGGCGGGCTGGGTGCGGCGAAGGGATCGAAGTCGTCGGGCAGGCGCGAAGCCGGCGCAGGTGCCGGGCCCGACACCGCCTTGGAGTGCGGGTTGAGCCCGGCCGCTGCCCCCATCAGGCCGGCAAAGGGATCGTTGGCCGGCGCTGCTGCGGCGGGCGCCGGGCCCAGCAGGTCAGCGAAAGGATCCCCGGCCGGCGCCGATGCCGAGGGGCCGAGCAAGTCGGCAAACGGGTTGTTGCTGGCCAGCGCCGGGGGTGGCGGATAGGTCACCGGCTCGGCGACGCGGGTGGCGGGCCGCGGCGCCGTGCGCTGCTGCGCAGGCGGCGGCGCGGATTCGGCGTGGGCCGCGGCGCCAGCGCCGACCTCGGCGCGCAGCTGGTAGCCACCCACCCGCACGTCGTCGCCGTCGCGCAGCGGCGCGGACTCGCCCTGGGCCAGCGCGCGTCCGGCGACCTGGATCGGGTTGGCCGCGCCGGTGTTGCGGATGATGAAGCCAGCGCCCGTGAACACCACCTCGGCCTGCTTGCGAGAGATGACGCGTTCGGGGTCGGGCAGCGCCAGCGTGCTGTGGTCGGCGCGGCCGATGGTGCCGCCGTGGGTGTCGAAGCGCGCGCTGATCGGGCGCGACAGCGCCTGGTCGTTGAGCGAAACCGCCAGCAGAGTGAGGATCATGGGTGAGGCGGTGATGGGCGAAGGGCGCGAAGGGCTCGGGTGTGGCCGCAAGGACGGACGATGGTGGGCTTGGCGAGCGCGCGCGACAACCGACCAAAGTCAGTTCGGCTGCCGACCCTCAAGCCGCGAAGCAAAGCCACGCCGACACGGCCGCGAACAGCAGCGCCAGCATGGCCCAGGTGCGTGCCGCCGGGTGCCCCAGACCGTGCTGCATCACCTGCCGCACCGCGAGCAGGCCGAACACCAGGGCGAGGCCCGGGAACAGGATTTTCGGGTCCATGGGCGGGCTGAATTTGCCTGTGCACTAGGCCATCGGCGGTGACGGTGCTGCGCCACCGGCGAGCGCGCTGCGTGCAGCGATGTCCCAGCGCGCCTGCATGTCCAGCCGGCTGGCGGCCTCGGTGCTCAACTCATGATCGAGGCACAGCCCGCGGCGCCAGCGCAGACCAGTGGCCCAGGCGCCCTGGTGGTGCTGCAGCGCCGCCCGCGCCTTGTCGACGTCGGGGAACCAGACCAGCGGCGCCATCGCGCGCGCGAACTCGTCGGCATCCGGCGCCAGCGCCACCTCGCGCCGTTGACCGCGCACGTCGATACCGGTGATGAGCTCGAAAGCCTGCCCCGCCGCGACCGCGGTTTCGTCGTCGCTCCCCTGCATCCACTGCAGCAGGGTGTGGAGCCCGCTCGGGTGGCCGTGACGGGCCAGCAGCGCGCAGCGTGCCGCGCCCGGGTCGAGGGCCAGCGCAGCGCCCTGTACCGCGGGCACGTCGTGCGCCGAGCCGAGCGTGGCCAGCCAGCGCAGGGCGACGGCATCGCCATCGGCGGCAAACTTGCGCAGGGTCGGCCGCACCGCGTCCTGCCCGGCCCAGGCCACGGCGGCCCATCCCGCTTCGCGCACCGCGGCGTCAGCGTGCGACAGCGCCAGCCAGTAGGGTCGCGCCGGCAGCGGGTCGCCGACACCGCGGTCGGCCAGCGTGGCGGCGCGCCAGGCCAGCGCCGACGTCGACGCGTCCGCCTCCTCGAGCAGCCGCGCCAGGCGCACCGAGGTGCAAGGCAGCAGGCGATGGTGGGCCAGCACCGCGGCGGCAGCGGTGGCGGTGGTGGGCTTGGCGTGTTGCAGCGCGGCGCGCATGGCGTTGGCAACCGGCTCGGGCGCGGCGCTGCACAGGGCCTCGCGCAGGCCCTGCAGGGTGGTACCTGCGGCGCGCGAGAACGCCACCACCACGGCATCGGTGGCGGCCGCCGCGCCGCTGCGCAGCAAGGCGTAGGCAGCGGCAAAACTGTCGTCGGCGTCGTCGGCCTGCAGCCCGGGGCCCAGCTTTTCAAGCAGGGCCTCGTGCGGCGCACACAGCAGGCCCTGGACGTGGGCTTCGAGCCGTTCGCCGAGCTCGGCGTAATCGCGCTGCGTGTGCTCGGCGGAGTTCAGCGCGCGGCGACGCTGGCCCCAGACGAAAGCCAGGTCCTCGGCGTGGATCTGCAGCAGCTCGGGGATGTAGCGGGCGCGGGGCATGGGAGCCGCAACGCTGGCGTTCATCGCAGCTTCAATTGATGGAGACGGAGCCGGCGCGGATGCGCTGCGTTCCCTTGGCGCGCACCAAGACATCGTCGCCGCGGATCACGACCTTGCCGTCGGCGCGCAGGGCAACCGAGCTGTCTCCGCACTTCAGCGTCAGGGACTCACTGGCTTCGATGGCCACCGCGCTGGGGATCGCGGCGGAACCCAACGGGCCGACGCGGCCCAACACCACGCCAGGTTCGGCGCCACCCGTCAGCGCGACCAGCAACGAATCCCCTGCACTCAGCTCGTGCAATTGCGCTGCCGGGAGCAGCACCTCGCACAAGCACTCGGCCTGTGCGCCGGTGTCGACGACGAGCAGCCCTTCGTCGGTAGTGCGCACATACCTCGCCCTGAACATGCCGGCTGGACCGGTATGCGCGACCTCTGCCATGACGGCCATTGACTTCAACTCGACGACCACTGCGACCATGTGAACTCCAGGATTGATGGGTTGCTGATCAGATCATTCCAGGCTGCCACTCGTGGTCTTCGATGACTCGAAAACCCGTCAGTCCGCTGCCTTCGAGAACCCGTTTCAGTGCCAGGGAAACGATCATCAGGTTGGGCATCTCCTTCAGTCGAAAGAGATCCAGGCCGCGGCATTTGGAGGGGTCCAAGCGCATGCTGGCGATGTCGAAGATAAATCCATCGTCGTCGGCAGTGACTTCCGATGCCGCGGTGTCCAGCGCCGAAATCAGGCCAATCACGTTCGCGAGCCGGTAGTTCACCTCGGCACCGGTGGGCTGGTACCTCACCCGCACCGGGTAGTAGTCAATGTTGGCCACGCCAGCCTGTTCAAGCACAGTGGCCATGCGCTCCGAGAACAAGGGCTGGCCGCCGCGGGGGTCGTGCCAGTCGAGCGGCGCAAACGCAGCCGGGTCCAGAGCCTTCGAGTCGACCCTGAGCTCGAACGCGAACGCACCGGGGTCGGTCTCGAGCCTGCGGCCCAGATTCATGATCGTGTCGATCCCCGATGTCCGATAGGCCGTGGGCCCCGCCCAGGCAGGGTCGCTCAACAGGATGTGGTGCTCGCTGGCCATGGCGTTCGCTTCCCTGTCTTCACTCCGGGTCATCTTCGCTGGCTCGGGCGTCGATCGAATCGTTGGGCTCGTGGCCAAGGTATTCGGACTTAGAGATGGGTGAACCTTCGGGCCGCTTCTCCTCCGGCACGAAATGGCCCCACAAGGCCCTGGGCTCCAGGTACGACTCGTTGTACAGCCAGTACGCCTTCTGCACCGCATTGGCCACACCCAGCCAGACGGCGCCCTCGCGCGCCAGCATGTACTGCATGAACCTGTCCCTGCTGGCCTGCTTGTTCTGGGCGCAGAACGACTGGTTGATCAGCGATGCCAACTGATCCAGCTGCTTGGCCACCGTTTCGAAGTACTCGTTGGTATGGCCTCCGCGATGCTTCTGCAAGGGCCTGTCGTAAGCGCGCGCGCGGATGAACTGCGGGCGGCTGTAAGGCAGCCAGATGCAATTGCTGCCGCGATTGGGGTCGTAGCCGGCCTCGTGAAGTTCGCCTGACAGGCGGTGCTCGCTCGCCGTCTTGAGTGCGATGCAGTGATGGGCGGCGGCCTTGTATCCGCCCGTGGCCGTGATGTCGCTGCTCCACTCCACCAACGGCGGCAGGGTTGGATCAGGATACTTGGCAACTCGTTCGGTGGACAGGGTGTGTGCTCGCCCTTGTTTCTTGAGCATGCCCATGTCACGTGCAAATTCGTGCGGGCCGGCGGCCTTCTCTTCCTGGTGGGCCTGGTGGCAGAAGACGCAGTCTTCCTTGCCGCCCGGGGGCAAGACAGCAATCGCGACACCCTCGCCCAGTTGTGTCATCGCATCACCCGCAGATGTTCTTCTTGTTGTGCCACAACGGATCCCCCATGCGGCAAACGTTCTTGCCTTCGAGCATGACGTTGAACGAGTACATCATGTACTCGCACTCCTGTTTGAACACGCCGCTGATGATGCCTCCGATGCTGCCGGGCTCGTCGCCGGTGCTCATCATGTACTTGGCGCCCTTGACCATGATCATCTGGCCGTCGGCCTTGACCTGTGTCGTGCCCTGAGAGGTGTCGGCCGACTTGCCCAGGTTGGGGTAGGGGATGGGGATGGGACCGGCCGGTGGCGCCGGCGTCTTGCAGACGTCGGGGAAGACCAGGCTCATGCCGCCGCTGCCCTTGTGGGCGAAGCCGGTGATGTTGTGGACGGTGCAGGGCATGCGGGGCTCCCGGATCAGGTCTGGGCCAGGCGGGCCAGCAGCAGGGCTGCGCGGTCGCCGTGGTCGGACGAGGCGTACACCAGACACGGCCCGCGGCGGTAGCCGTGGTGCACGCCGTGCGCCGCCAGCGCCGCCAGCGCCGGGCCGTGCGCCGAGCCCAGGTCGCCGAAACACTCGGCCGGGTGCTCCATCTGGTGGTCGGGCGCGAAGGCCGGCGACTGGCGCAGCCGCGCGACGCCGAACTCGCGTGCCCAGTAGCGCTCGCCGTTGAAGCTGCAGTAGACGCTGGCGATGGGCTGCGGCGGCGGCGCTTCGGCCAGCAGTGCCGCGAAGGTGGATGCCAGCCCATCGCCGAGGTACTTTTCGTCGGCATAGAGGTGGCCGCTCTCGTGGCCCTGCGCCGAGCCCATCAGCTGCGCCAGCGGTTTGAGGCCCTGGGCCGCAGCGGTCGATGCCAGCGTGAGCAGCAGGAACGCAGCGCCTTCGGCTGGGCTGAAGCCGTCGCTGTTGACCTCGTTGCGGATGCGGCCCTGCAAGTCCAGCGAACCCAGCACGTAGAGGTCGACCAGGCTGTCGACGCCGCCCACCAGCATGTGCTGGCAGTCGCCGCGCAGCAGGCGCGCCGTGGCCTCGCGCAGCGCCATCAGGCCGGCGGCGCGGCCGCGCGCGGCGCCGACGCTGCGCTCGAGATCCAGCCGGCCCGGCACCTGCTGGTCGAGGTGCTGCAGGAAGACATCGGGCTTGAGCGGAATCGTCGTGTGTTGCTCGGGCAGACCCAGCAGCAGCGGCACCGGGTCCTGCTTGGCCGGCAGCGGCGCCAGCGCTTCTTCGAGCGCGGCGTGGGCCAGGCGAAGCATGCGGGCCTCGCGCGGCTGCAGCGGCAGCTTGCGCAGGCCCGGGTCCAGTTCAGGCAGACCGTCGTCGGGCACGCTGCCGACGACGAAGGGTTCGAAGCGCCGGTCGCGCCAGTCGATCTCGCGCAGCCGCGCCACGCGCGCGCGCGCCGACGCGGCGCTCTCGGCCAGGCTCAGGCCCACCGGCGAGACGAGCCCGGCGCTGGCGATGACGACGGCAGGCGCGGCCATCGTGTCAGCCCGCCGCGGCATACGCCGCCGGCATGCTGCCCAGGCGGGTCAGCGGCTTGGCCTCGGACCCGTCGACTTCGTAGCGGCTGCTGCGCACGGTGAGCGAGCGCAGCTTGAGCAGCTTCTTGTCGACGGGCAGCGCCGCGCGCCACAACATCTGGAAGCGGCCCATGTCGGGCTCGAATAGCACCAGCTCGAGCTGCGGCGGGTGCGGCAGCCTGGCACCGTCGAAGTCGAACTCCAGCTCCAAGCCACAGGCCGGCAGCGTGAATTCGATCGGCGCGCCGGCCGCGAAGCCCGCCAGCCGGACCGCTTCGCCGCCCTGCAGGAAGCCGGTCGCCATCAAGGCCGGCGGCGCGATCTGGAAGAAGCGGGGGTCGAAGTCCAGCGGCAGGTAAGGCGCGCGCGCGCTCGTCCAGGCTTCGTCGTAGGTGCCCGCGTACTGGCGGCGCGGCGCCCAGGTCGGCGCCACCGCTGCGAAGCAGGCCGGCAGCGGGCGGTCGTGCGGCTCGGCCAGCAAGGCCTCGGGGTCTTCCAGGTTGGGCAACGCTTGGCCTTCCACCGGCTGCGCCCGGCGCGCGACGAAGCCGCGGCCGACCGGGTTGCGCGGCTCGTAGTCGGGCACCTCGCCGTCCTTGGCGGGAGCGACGCCGCCGAAGGCCAGTTCCCAGCGCAGCGGCATGCGCTGCCAGGGCTGTGGTTCCGACATGCGCCAGCCCTTGCCGGCGCGTTGCCACTGGCGGTCGCCGAAAACGCGCACGCGGCGGGCGAGCGACCCCACGCTGAGGCTGATGTCGGCGACACGCGTGTCGGCGGCCGGGGCCACGGCGCGGCCCGTGAGCAGCACGTCGGTGGCGGTCTTGAGCAGCGCGAATTCGCCTGCCGCGCGCAGGCTGGAGCTGGTGGGGTCGCCCCAGAACACGTCGCCGGCCAGCAGCGGAAGTTGGGCCTTGGCCAGGGTCGGCCCTTCGGCGCCAAAGGCGAAGGTGGTCTTGACCACCGCGTACGCGGTCTCCACGCCGGCGGGGTCGGCAAACACCGACAGTGCAGCGCTGAAGGGCGTGTGATTGGCGACCTGGAGCATGGCGTGGCGGCTCAGTTCTGGGCGATCTTGGAACCCTTGAGCACCATGTCGCCCGAGGCTTTGGCGGTGATCTTGCCGCTGCCCGTGATGGTGATGTCCTTGCCCTTGATCTGGATGCTGCCGTCCTTCTTCATCGTGATGCTGGCATCGCCGGTCTTGAGCGTGATCTCGTCGCCGGCCTCGAGCACGAACTTCTTGCCGACCTGCAGCTTGTCGTCCTTGCTGACTTGGGTGCTGCGCTCGTCGCCGACCTGCAGCGTCTGCTTCTTGCCGATCGTCACGGTCTGGTTGTTGCCCACCGAGATCGACTGTGCCGCACCGACGGTCACGGTCTGCGCCGCGCCGATCGCGATTTCCTGTGCCGCGCCGACCGCGATGGTTTCGTTGACGCCCACCGAATGCGTGCGCTGCAGGGCTACCGAGGCGGTCTCGCTGGCGCCGACGCTGATGCTGCGGTTGGAGCCGATCGAGATACTCTCATTGGAGCCCACCGTCTCGGTACGGTTGACGCCGATGGTGATGGATTCATTGTGGTCGACGGTCTCGGTGCGGTCGTGCTTGACGTGCGTGGTCTCGTCGTGGTCGATGGTCTTCTTGCGGTCATGGCCGACCCAGTGCGTCTCGTCGTTCTCGACCTCGATGTCCTGGTTCTTCTCGGCGTGCAGCCACAGCTGCTCGGCACCCTTCTTGTCCTCGAAACGCAGCGCGTTGGCATTGCCGTAGGTGCCGCCTTTGCTGCTGCGCGTGAGAACGCCGCTCTGGGTGGCGTTGGCCGGCAGCTCCCAGGGCGGCATCTGCTCGGCGTTGTAGACGCGGCCGGTGATGATGGGCTGGTCGGGGTCGCCTTCGAGGAAGTCGACCACCACCTCCTGGCCGATGCGCGGCAACTGCACGAAGCCGAAGCTCTTGCCCGCCCACGGCGAGCTCACGCGCATCCAGCACGAGCTGCTCTCGTTCTTCTTGCCGTAGCGGTCCCAGTGGAACTGCACCTTCACGCGACCGTACTTGTCGGTGTAGATTTCTTCACCCGCCGGCCCCACCACGACCGCGGTCTGCGGGCCTTGCACGAAGGGCTTGGGCGTGCGGCGCTCAGGGCGGAAGGCCTGCTTCGAGGGCATGGCGGCAAAGTGGCACTGGAAGTCCTCGCCGCCGTCGCCGGCTTCGTGGGCCGGCAGCTGCACCGAGATGCTGGTCTGCAGGCACAGGTGTTCGGCGTTCTGGTCGCCCCGCGGGTGACGCGTCAGGCTGAACAGATGCCCTACCGTGAGCGCATGGGCATTCGTGCTGCCGGCCTGGCGCTCGAAGCGGGCCTGCTCGTCTTCGATGCGACAGTCGGCCAGGTGCTGGCCGTCGGCCTTCTGGGTGGTCTGGCCGTCGAAGTCGAACTGTTCCAGGTCGGCCAGCGGGTGCGAGCGTGGCATGGCATGGTCCACCGCCAGCGAGGTGGAAGGGCGCTCGAAGTCATAGCTGGTGAGCGCCATCTTGCCGGTGCGCACTTCGCGCGAGCAGGTCCAGCCGGTGACGTGATCGGTGTCGGGCGGCGCCTGACCGGCGTTGTCGAAGTAGGGCAGCTTTTCGGCGCCCTCGGCGGCGGTCAGGCCCCCGGTGTCGTCGGTAAGCACGAGCTTGCCGACGCCGGCGGCGTGGTCGAAGAACCAGAAGATGCCTTCTTCTTCCAGCAGCCGGGCGACGAAGTTGAAATCGGTCTCGCGGTACTGCACGCAGTACACACGTTGGCGGTAGCTGCGAAACAGCTTGAACTCGAAGTGGGCGATGCCGGCGTGGTCGGTGAAGACCTTCTCGACGATCTGCTTGACCGTCAGGTCTTGGAAGATGCGGCAATCGGCGGTGCGCGTGAGGAACCACAACCAGGGCCGCAGCGTGGCCTGGTACTGGTAGTAGCGGCCCTGCGAGCGACCGAGGCCGAAACGCGTCACCAGGCCGTTGAATTCGCGCTGCGCACCGCCGCGCAGCCTGAGCGTGACGCCGGCCGGGTGGCCCAGCAGCTTCTCGGCCGCGATGTCGGGCTTGTCGGCGACGAGCAGCAACTCAATGCTCTCCAGCGTCGACAAGGCCTGCGTGGCCGTCATCGATTCGAAGCGCAGGTCTTCGTGGGGCAGCGGGCACTGGAAGGTGATCGGCGATGGCATGGTCACTTGAGGCCCGAAGGCTCATCCTCGCGGTGCGCAGGTGTAGCGGCATGCTCGGCCACCGCGTGGCGCAGAGCCAGCGCCGAAAGTCATGCCTCGTCCTCTGGCCAGCGGGTGTTCAGCGGCAGGTCCCGCCCTGCAGCGCGCTGTCGGCGTCGCAAGGCAGGTGGGGCTTGAGCGCGGACAGGGTGCCGATCACAGGCCCCCGACACATCAGGATCTGCTCCCGGGCCTGGCCTGCGCCCTGCACGCTCACGCCGGCGCGGCGCACGCCGCTGCGCGTTTCGTCGAAGACGGTGTACGCGACTCCGGCGTTGTCGAACACGACCTCGCTGCGCTCGACCTGATAACGGTGGTACTGCGCAAAGCGCATGCGACTCGCACCTTCGGCAGCGGCGGCAGGGAAGATCAAGTCGGCCCGCGACGGGCTGCCAAAACGGTACTGCAGCGTGGCCGGTGGCGCGCCGCACAAGGACAGGCGCTTGCCGCGCGCCATGGTGCAGGCGAACACCAGCGCCTGCTTCGCGCCACACGGCTCGGGCGCTGAGCCGTCTGCCAGGACCGGGGCGCAGCCCAGCAGCAAGGCCAGCGCAGGCCCACTCGCCAAGAGCCGGAACGGGCGCTGGCCCTTCATCGCGGCCACGCGGTCAACCCGGTCCTCGCAAAGGCACCGGCGGCTGCACGCCGGGCAGCGCGGGTGCGGGTGCCGCCGCCGGTGCAGGTGCAGCCCCGGCTGCAGGCGAAGGTGCAGGCGCCAGCCTGTCGTAGGCAGCCCTGAGCTTGGCGTCGTAGGCATTCTTCTTGTAGCCCTTGCCGTTGTAGGCGCGCGCGAAGCCCGCCCAGTCCTTGCGCTGCAGGGCGCGCAGCATGGCGGGGTGGGCCTTCAAGAAGCGCACGAAGGCGCGCAGATGTTCATCTTCGGACCGCGCCAGGGCCTGCACCATGGCCTGCGGGCTGGCATAGCCCAGCGTGGCGTAGTGCTCGCCCATGATCTGGAAGCGCCCCCAGGACGCCGACTGCAGCGCCGCCGAAGGGTCGAGCCGGAAGGCGCGCTCGAGCTTGCCGTACTGTGCGCGGTACCTGCCGTAGCCGCCCCAGCCTGGATTGGACAGCTCCGGGTGTTGGCGCGCAAAGCGGCCGCCGGTCAGGCGGTGAAAGTAGTGGCGTTCGAAGAGGATGCGCGGCCGGCCTTCCTCGTCGAAGGCCTCGCCCGGGCTTTCGACCTCGGCCACCGCGCGGATCGCCGCGACCTCCACCGCGAGCTGCGTGGCGGCGTCTGCGAACGCGGCTTCGCTGAGGCCGCGCACCGGTTCGCGGCAGGAGTTGAACAGGTGCGACACGTCCGGGACCTGCACCGGGCGGGCCAGTGCGGCAGGGCACATCCAGCGCGCCGGCGGCGCCAGCGACAGCGGGCGCGGAGTCG
This sequence comes from Rubrivivax sp., assembly GCA_031392695.1. Classification (GTDB taxonomy): domain Bacteria; phylum Pseudomonadota; class Gammaproteobacteria; order Burkholderiales; family Burkholderiaceae_C; genus Rubrivivax. The sequence goes on along the minus strand of JANMVM010000156.1, from coordinate 9,638 downwards.
GCGCCAGCCAGCGCATCAGCGTGCCGTCATCCAGCGACCCGATGAGCTCGCTGCCGCAGGTGCTGCTGCCCACGCGTGCGCCGCTCATGGTACGGGGCCCGCGGGTGCCCTTCGCCGGGCCGTGACGAGCCAGCCCATCACCGGGTCGCCGGCTTCCAGACGCAAGGTCTCGCGCTGCAGCGAAATGACGTCGAACGAGGCCTCGGCCAGGGCGCGCTGCAGGTAACCCTGCTCGTGCGCATAGCGGCCGTTGGACTGCAGCACGTGCGGCTGCTCATGGCCATCGGGCAGGGCTTCCACGGTGAAGACGAGCCAGGCGCCCGGGCGCAGGCTCAGGTGCGAGGCCTGCAGCGCCGACTCGAGCGCGCCGAAGTAGCACAGCGTGTCGGCCGAGACCACCGCGTCCCAGGCTGCGGGCTGGGTGGCCAGGTAGTGCGTCAGCTCGGCCTGGTGCAGCACGTCGTAGAGCTGGCGCGACTTGGCGCGCCGTAGCATGCCTTCGGACAGATCGCAGCCGGCCAGCCGGCGCGCGAAAGGCCGCAGGCCGGGGCCGCACAGGCCGGTGCCGCAACCCGCGTCGACGATGTCCAGTGCCGCTGCAGGCGCGCCGACGACGGCGGCCAGCGCCTGCGTGACGAGTTCAGGGGCGCGGTAATGCAGCGCCTCGAGCTTGGCGTCGAAGGACGCCGCGAAGCCGTCGAAGACCTGCTGCACGTAGCCGTCGCTGGCGCGCTCGGGCGTGGCCGTGCCCTTGCTGGCCGCCAGCATGTGCAGCGCCACCGCGTTGCCGGGGTCGCTGGCCAGCCATTCGCGCAGCAGCTTGCCGGCCCGTTCGTGCTCGTCTAGCATGAGCAGGGCGCGGATGATTTCCTGGCGCGACTGCAGGTCCTCGGGCCACAGCGCGACGGCCTTGGCGTGCGCCACCAGCCCTTCGTTGATGCGCCCTTGCTTGATCAGCGTCGCCGACAGGTTGTGCCAGGCGTCGCCGTAGTCGGGTTGCAACTCGATGGCGCGGCGGCAGGCCAGCTCGCTGTCGCCCAGGCGGCCCAGCTTGCGGTACAGCACGCACAGGTTGTTCAGTGCCAGGGGCGCCTCCTTGTCGCCGCCGAACTGCACCGCCTGGTCGTAGGCGGCGGCGGCTTCTTCGGCGCGGCCGGCCAGCAGCAGCACGTTGCCCAGGTTGTTCCAGGCCGTGGCGTTGTCGGGGATGATGGCCAGCGAGCGATGGATCAGCGCCACCGCCTCATCGGTGCGGCCCTGCGTATGGCGCAGCACGCCCAGGAAGTGCAGGGCGTCGGCCTGCTCGGGCGCGCGACGCAGGATGCCCAGCAGCGCCGGCTCGGCCTGCTCGATGCGCTCGTTGCGCAGGTGGTCGATGGCGGCGGCGAGTTCGACCGCCAGCGGCCGTTCGGGTGCCGCCGGTGCGGCGCGGGTGGCCGAAGCCGCCGTGGCAGTGGGACGCAGCTTCATGGTCAGTGCGGGCGCTCGCCCGGGTCAATCGAAACGGTAGCTGAACTGCCCGTCGGCCACGCCCACGTGGACGCCGCCGACCGGCTTGCCCTCGAGCATGCGCTGCAAAAAGGCGCGCGACACGTCGGGCAGCATGGTGTTGGTCAGGATGGCGTCGATCATGCGGCCGCCCGATTCGCTTTCGGTGCAGCGCGAGACGACCAGTTGCACGACCTCGTCGCTGACCTCGAAAGGCACCTTCCAGCGCTGCTCGACGCGCTTCTTGATGCGCCCCAGTTGCAGGCCGACGATGCGGCCCAGCATCTCGTCCGACAGCGGGTAGTAGGGAATCGTCACCAACCGCCCCAGCAGCGCCGGCGGGAAGACCTTGAGCAGCGGCTCGCGCAGCGCCTTGGCCATGCCTTCGGGGTCAGGCATCAGCTCGGGGTCCTTGCACAGGCCGGCGCTGAGGTCGGTGCCGCCGTTGGTGCTGAGCAGGAAGCGCGTGTACTTGAAGTCGATGAAGCGGCCTTCGCCGTCTTCCATGAAGCCCTTGTCGAAGACCTGGAAGAACATCTCGTGCACGTCGGAGTGGGCTTTCTCCACCTCGTCCAGCAGTACCACGCTGTAGGGCTTGCGGCGCACGGCTTCGGTGAGCACGCCGCCTTCGCCGTAGCCCACGTAGCCGGGCGGCGCGCCCTTGAGCGTGCTCACCGTGTGCGCCTCCTGGTATTCGCTCATGTTGATGGTGATGAGGTTGTGTTCGCCGCCGTACAGCGCTTCGGCCAGCGCCAGCGCAGTCTCGGTCTTGCCCACGCCCGAGGTGCCGGCGAGCATGAACACGCCGATCGGCTTGCTCGGGTTGTCCAGGCCCGCGCGCGAGGTCTGGATGCGCTTGGCGATCATCTCCATCGCGTGGTCCTGCCCGATCACGCGCTCGGCCAGGTTGCTGGCGATGTTGAGCACGGTTTCGATCTCGTTGGCCGCCATGCGGCCCACCGGGATGCCGGTCCAGTCGGCGACCACGCTGGACACCGCCTGGTGGTCGACCGTGGGCAGGATGAGCGGATGCTCGCCCTGCAGCCGGTGCAGCTGGTCCTGCACCTCGCGCAGGCGGGCCAGCGTGGCGAGGCGGTCGTCTTCGGTCAGCGCGGGGACGGCCGTGGACGTGGCACTCGGTGCCGCTTGCGCAGCCGCGGCTTCGAGCGCGCTGCCCGTGCCTTCCACCGGCTGCACGCCGCCGCGCAGCTTGGCGCGCAGCGCCAGCATCTCGTCGACCAGGCGCTTCTCTTTGGCCCAGCGCGCTTCGAGGTCAGCCAGTCGCTCGAGCTCGGCGCTGCGCAGCGCCGTGGCTTCGGCCTCTCGCGCCGCGGTGTCGATGCCGACCGCCTTCTCGCGCGCGATGATGCCCAGCTCGGTGTCCAGTGCCTCGATGCGCTTGCGGCTGTCGTCGACTTCGGCCGGCGTGGCGTGCAGGCTCACCGCGACGCGGGCGCAGGCGGTGTCGAGCAGGCTCACGCTCTTGTCGGGCAACTGGCGTGCCGGGATGTAGCGGTGGCTCAGGCGCACCGCGGCTTCGAGCGCTTCGTCGAGGATCTGCACGCGGTGGTGCTTTTCCATCGTGCTGGCGACGCCGCGCATCATGAGCACGGCTTTCTTCTCGTCGGGCTCGTCGACCTGGATCGACTGGAAGCGCCGCGTCAGCGCCGGATCCTTCTCGATGTGCTTCTTGTACTCGGCAAAGGTGGTCGCGCCGATGGTGCGCAGCTGCCCGCGCGCCAGCGCCGGCTTGAGCAGGTTGGCTGCGTCACCGGTGCCGGCGGCGCCGCCGGCACCGACCAGCGTGTGCGTCTCGTCGATGAACAGGATGATCGGTTTCTCGCTCGCCTGCACCTCGTCGATGACCGAGCGCAGGCGTTGCTCGAACTCGCCCTTCATGCTGGCCCCGGCCTGCAGCAGGCCCACGTCCAGCGACAGCAGCTGCACATCCTTGAGCGACGGCGGCACGTCGCCGCGCACGATGCGTTGCGCGAAGCCTTCGACGACCGCGGTCTTGCCCACGCCGGCCTCGCCCACCAGGATGGGGTTGTTCTGGCGCCGCCGCATCAGGATGTCCACGACCTGGCGGATCTCGTCGTCGCGGCCCACGATGGGGTCCATCTTGCCGCCGCGCGCCTGCTCGGTTAGGTCGGTGGTGAAGCGCTTGAGCGCCTCCTGCTTGCCCATCGCCGCGGGCGCGATGGCGTCGCTGGCTTCGCCGGGCGCGGCGCCGCTTTCGCTGGCCGCGGCACCTTCTTCGGGCGAGCCCTTGAGGATGGTGCCGAACTTCGCGCACAGGTCGTCAGCCGGCACCTTCTCGAACTGGCGCGAGATGCCCATCAGCGCCCCGCGCAGCGACGCCGTCTTGAGCATGCCCACCAGCAGATGGCCGCTGCGCACCTGGCGCTCGCCGAACATCAGCGAGCCGTAGACCCAGCCGCGCTCGACCGCGGTGTCGATGAACTGCGAGATGTCGCTGATCGATGCTGATCCGCGCGGCAGGCGGTCGAGCGACGTCGTCAGGTCCGCCGCCAGGGCTGCAGTGTCCAGGCCGTAGTGGCGCACGATGCGGTGCAGGTCGCTGTCGGGCGTGTTCAGGATCTGCACCAGCCAGTGCTGCAGTTCCACGAAGGAGTTGCCGCGCATCTTGCAGAACACGGTGGCGCCTTCGATGGCCTTGTAGGCCAGGGCGTTGAGCTTGCCGAACGAGGCGGTGCGCGAGATCTCAGTCATTGAGGACTCCGAAGGCGGTGCGTGAGGAACGAGGTGAGCGGCCGCAGCCGCAGGCTGCGGGGCTTTGACGCCGCGGTGGCCTGGCGTGTGCCCAGCCAGCCCACCACGCCCAAGCGCAGATTGCCGGCGCTGCCGCCCAGGTGTGCGGCCGGGCGCTCGGCGGGCAGCAAGTCGAGCTGCAGGTCCCACTGCATTTCGCGGCCGGCCAGCAGCTGCACGCCGTGCTGCAGGGCTTGCCAGGCGCTGCCGCCGGGCAGGAAGGCCAGGTACTGGCCGAGCTGCAGCGGCCCGAGGTGGACGCGAAAGCGGTACTGGCGGTCCCACACTCGCGAGCCGGCATTGGCCGATCGACCCAGGTGTGCCGGCGCTGCAACGCTGCGCTCGGCCCGGTTGCGCGCGTGACCGAGCTGCGAGCGGTCGGCGGTGTCGATGGTCAGCCAGTGGCCGACGTGCTGCTCCACGCGCACCGGCACCCCGAAGTACTGGCGCAGCACCTTGGCCAGCCCTTCCGGGTGGCGCGTGCCGCCGGCAAACCAGCCGGCGTGATGGGCCAGCGCCGCAGCCGGCAGCGCGCCGCTGGAGGCCGGCGTGCCCGCGCAGGCGGCGAGCCAGGCGCGGTAGCGATCGTCCTCGGGGCGGTCCAGGTGGACCACCGGTTGCGACTGCGCCCAGGCGCGGTAGAAGAGCGACAGCAGGCGGTGGTGAAAGATGTCCAGAAAGTGCGCCAGCGTGGTGTCGCCGTGGTGGTGGGTGCGCTCGCGGACGAACTCGGTGAAGTGCAGCGGCATCGGCCCCTGGGGTCCGAGCAGGCCGAAGAAGCGCACCACCAGCCGCGGCGCCGCGTCACCGCGCAACTGCAGCTGCTGCAGCGCGGCAGGGGCGAAGTCGAGATCAGCCGATTGCGCCAGCCGCAGCGCCTCTTGCCGCGGGCGCAGTGCGTGCCCGGTGCGCGGTTGTTCGCGGCGCAGCGCGTCGACGCGGCGCAGCAGCGCGAAGAAGTCGAAGGCCGAGGGGTCGGCGTGCACGGCCGCCATGAGGGCCTCGAAGGCCTGTTCGGCGGCTGGATCGTTCACTGGACGACCCCTCTGGCTGCGCGCTGCGCGCTCATGCCACGGGCCGTTCGCCCAGCCGTGGCGGCCAGGCCTTGATGATGCCGCGCTGCACGCTGCGCAGCGTGAACTGGCTGAAGCTGTTGATCGAGGCGTGGCGGGAGAAGAAGCGCTCCAGCACGCTGCCGAGCAGGAAGGCGCTGGCGCCGTGGAAGGCGGCGTCGTCGACTTCCAGTTCGAGCGCGATGCCGCTGCCAAAGCTCAAGGGGCCGGCAAAGGGCAGCCGCCGCGTCACCGTGCGCACATGCAGCGCGCGCAGCCCGTCGACCTGGCGCACCCAGCCGTCGTCGGCAGGCCCGTACAGGCGCAGCGCGGCGCGCAGCGACGCTGCCGCGCGCTCGGGGTCGTCGCCCGGGGCGAGGTGGTTCTGCTTGAGCTGGCCGACGAGCTGCCAGCCGACGTCGCCTTCGGTCCGCCGCGACACCGGTCGCGTGGGCCCGCGCAGGCAGCGCACCGAAGTCACCGGCGCCGCGGCGTCGAGCTGCCAGGCGCGCTCGCCGGCGCTGCCTTCGCGCGGCAGCAGCGCCGGCAGGTCGCGGTTGGTGACCTGGGCCATCACCGAGAGCTGGCGCAGGCTGCTGCGGTAGGGGCCGTGGGCATCGTCGACGAGCGACAGGTAGACCTCGTCACCCAGGTAGCTGGCGACGCGCGCGCCTTGCTGGCGCTGGCGGTCCGACGGCCGCCGTGGCGCGCGGCGCAGCGCGAAGTAGCCGTTGCCCGCCGGCAGCGACTGGTGGCTGCAGGCGTACAGCGGCGCGAATTCGCGCGCGCTGTCGGTGCCGCTGTCGCCATGGCCGATGACGCGGTCGATGCTGTGCACCTCGTAGTCCATCGGTCGCGTGCGGTCGGGCACGACGTGGAAGTCGGCCGAGCCGGGGTCGAGCGTGACGCGGTCGAGCCGCTTGGGGAACAGGTTCAGCGCCGGCGTGCAGTGCAGCGCCAGGCTCTGCGCGTCGACCAGCGTTTCGAGCCCCGCGTCGGCGCGCGAGAAGAGCAGCACGAGCTCGATCTCCGGGCCCGGCAGCCCGGCCAGACGGCGGCCCAGGTCGGTGAGCTCGAAGAACAGCAGCCGTTGCGGCAGGGCCGCGAATTCCTGCAGCAGGCGGTGGCCGGAAAACGCGCGGTCGATTTCAGGCAGCAGGGCTTCGTCGGCGCCGCAGCCCAGCGGCTGCACCGATCCGGCGTCGGCCCAGCGCGCCTCGTCCACCGGCTTGCCGGCCGCCGCGACCAGCGTGCCCAGGGTGCAGCCGAGCGCGAGTTCGTGGAGACGAAAGGCCACGTCGTCCTCGGCGGCGATGAAGAACGCCAGCCGCTGCAGCGGCAGCTGATCGAAGCGCAGGCCGCCGCCCAGCCGCAGCCGGATGCGCAGCCCGCCCTTGGCCGCGCGGGCCTGCGGCAGCCGCGTCAGACCGAGGTCGGGCGCGTGGCTGAAGTAGCGCGCCTCGGTCAGCTCCAGTGGCCAGAGCTTGACCGCCATCGCGGTGCGGAATTCGCACTGCGTGTCCTGGCCGCGCTTGAGCAGCGAGCGCACCGCGCTGCCGCGCACCACCGGGTGGCCGCGCGCCAGGTTGGGGTCGCTCGGGTCGACGCCGAATTGCACCACCATCGCCGAGGGCACCGGGGCCAGGAAGTTCGGGTACAGCGACTGCAGCAGCTGCTCGATCAGGCGTGGCTGCTCGGCGTCGAGCTTGAGGCGCACGCGCGCGGTGAGGAAGGCAAAGCCTTCGAGCAGGCGCTCGACGTAGGGGTCGGCCACCTCGGTCTCTACGACCCCGAGGTGGCGCGCCTTGGGGTGCTCGCGCGAGAACTCGCGCCCGACCTCGCGCAGGTGCGCCAGCTCTTCTTCGTACAGCCGGGTCAGGCGGGCGTCCATGGGTGAGCGGCCGGCGCGGGCTTCAGCGGCCGCGCGACGGCGCGCTGCCGGTGGCGTCGCGCACGTCGACCTGGCCGGCTTCGAGGTCGAGCTTGGTGCGCAGCAGGATCTCCAGCGGCACCGGCTGCGCCCACAGATGGCCGCGGATCTCGAACTCGATCATGTTGTGGGTGCCGAGCACGTCCTCGGGTTCGATCGCCTGCACCGACAGTGTGTCGGGCAGGATGCGCGGCTCGAAGTGCTTGATGGTCTCGACGATCGTGCGCTCGAGCCGGCTCACGTCCAGGCGCGAGACGAGCTGCCCGGCCAGCGCCGGCATGCCGTAGTTGAGCACCGTGCCCGCCAGCGCTGGCCGTGTCTCGGCCCACTCGGGGTTGGGCTGCAGCGAATTGAACAGCCACGACAGGTCGCGCAGCACCGCCTGGCGCAACTCGGCCTTGGAGATGACGCGGCCCGCGTTGTCGCCTTCGCGTGTCAGCCGGTCGAGCAGGGCCGGCTGCAGGCGGTCGCGCGACTCTGCATCGGCCACGGTGTCAGGCCGGCGCGGCAGCGGCGTCGAAGGTGATGGACCGCACTTCCAGCAGGCCCAGCTCGGTGGCGTCGGTGCTCAAGACGCGTTGCCCAATGCCGCGGAAGGTGCCGCCCGTCATCTCGAGCCACTCGGTCTGCCGCGACAGCACCAGTGGCCCACCTTCGGACAGCGGCGTGCCGGCATAGCGCACCGGCAGCAGGGCCACGGTGTCGCCGCCGTTGGTGAAGGTCAGGTGCGCCGGTGCCCAGACGAGGTCGCGCAGGTCGGCCACCGGCTCGATCGTGAGCGCGCGCAGGTGGGCAAAGGGCAGCCAGCCATAGCGGCCGTTGATGATGACTTCGAGCGTGGGCCCGAGGCGCGAATCGGCGTCGGCGATCCACTCGAATGCCTGATCGTTGAGGCGCCCGCTGCTGGCCTCGGCCTGCTCCAGGGCCTGCTCGCGCGTGCCCGCCGCGGCTGTGGCCTGGCCGTTGGCGTCGAGCTGCAGCGACTGCGCCAGCAGCGCCACCCAGGCCGTGGGCGGGCCGAAGACATGCGGCAGCGTGCGGCCGGCGAATACGGCTTCGCGCACCATCTCGCAGCGGATCGCCGGGTCGTAGGTGCTGACCATGGACAGCGTCTGCGCACCGAGTTCACCGCAGACCTTGAGTTGATCGAGCGCGCGCTGCCACTGCCCCAGCACGCACAGCAGTTGAAAAAGGAAGATGCGCTTGTCGACGTCGGCCGCGCTGGCGCGCACCTGCTGCTGTAAGGCCTTGAGTGCGCCGGCGGGGTCGCCGGCGGCCAGCAGGTCTTCGGGGCGGCTGGCCATGGTTCAGGCCGTCGAGGGCAAGGAATCATTGAACACGGTGCTGCCACCGCGCCCGCCGCTGGCGCGCTGCGGCCGGTACTCCACTTCGACTTCAGTGAAAGCAATGCTCAAGGTCTCGCGCGCCTCGCCGTCGGCGCCGGTGTCGTGCTGCAGCGAGGTGATGCGCGCGCCCTTGAGCGTGACCAGGAAGTAATCCTCCTGCGCGCCGCCAGCGCGTCGCATCGTCAGCCTGGCTTCTTTGACCTCGTCGTTGCTGGCCAGCGCCGACATCAACGCCGTGGTGGCCTGGTCGATGTGCTTGTGCACCGTCAGCGCGGTGTAGGACCGCCGCGCCGTGGCCCGCGTGTCGCCCACCGCCGAGCCCGAGCTCAGGCCCCAGTGCCAACCGGCGATGACGATGTCGTCGGTGTGGCCGTGGGATACAGCCTCGCCCTTGACCTTGCCGGCACGCTTGGTCTGCACGTGCAGGAAGATGTCGGCGCCGGATGGGCTGGTGTGGGCGGCGGCGGGCATGGCTGGCGCGCTCAGGTGACCTTGGTGGTCTTCACGTTCCAGCCGAACTTGACTTCGCCGCCCAGGGCGCCCTTGGCGTCCTGCGCCTTGTAGCTCGTCTCGATTTCGCCGTAAGTGAAGCTGACGGATTCGGTCATGTCGCCGCCCGAACTCGCGCTGTTTGTCACCGAGGTGATGAAGACTTCCTTCATGGTGACCTTCCAGAAGTCCTTCTGGCCTTCGCCGGACTTGCGCGCGGTGATCACGACGGTGGGGAAGTGCACGCCTTGGGCACACTTCTTGGCCAGCACGGGAGATGCCTTGTCGTAGTGATGCGTGAAGTGAATATCCTGCGGTTGGGCCTTGCCCCTGCCCGAACCGCCGCCGGCGGCGAAGCCACTGTTGTTGGAAACGCCCCAGGACCAGGACAGGACTTCGATTTCGCCTTTGTGATCGGTGTGGGTGGACTCGCCTTCGACGCCGTCGAACTTGATGTGGGTGTCAATTGCCATGATGGGTCAGCTCCAGGGTTGATGGTGAATTCAGTATCGGCGGTGCTTGCCGGGTTGCCAACGACACCGTGGTATCACTGCTTCTCGG
>JANMVM010000122.1:0-6384 GCA_031392695.1 Rubrivivax sp. | reverse complement strand
CACCCACAACATGGCCTGCTCGTCAAGGCCGTCCGAGGCCATAAGTTCGGAATTTCGTAAGTAAAAACCCGTGGAATCCTGCGCTTTGACGCCTTGCTCATGGCCGCGCGACCCCCGGCTGAACTTCGTTGCTAATCAGGTGCGCACATGAGCGAACCCGAAACCCCAAGCCCTGTCCAGCGCTGCGGCCTGGTGGCCATCGTCGGCCGCCCCAACGTCGGCAAGAGCACCCTGCTCAACGCTCTGGTGGGGCAGAAGATCAGCATCACCAGCAACAAGGCGCAGACGACGCGCCACCGCATCACGGGCATCCGCACCCAGGGCCCGACGCAGTTCGTCTTCGTCGACACGCCGGGCTTCCAGATGAAGCACGCCGCGGCGCTCAACCGCACCCTCAACCGCACCGTGCTGTCGTCGCTGGGCGACGTCGACTTGGTGCTGTTCGTGTGCGAGGCCGGCCGTTTCGGGCTGCCTGACGCCAAGGTGCTGGCCCTGCTGCCGGCGGACAAGCCGGCGCTCCTGGTGGCCAACAAGCTCGACGCGCTGACGCGGCGCAACGACGTGCTGCCCTGGCTCAAGACGATGCAGGAGCGCCACGCCTTCGCCGAATTCGTGCCCATGTCGGCCACGCGCGAGGCCGACGTGGCCCGCCTGCTGGGCATCGTCGAGCCCTACCTGCCCGAGCAGCCCTGGCTGTACGAGGAAGACGCACTCACCGACCGCAGCGAGCGTTTCCTGGCCGGCGAGATGATCCGCGAAAAGCTCTTCCGCCTCACCGGCGACGAGCTGCCCTACAGCTGCACGGTGGTCATCGACAAGTTCGAGGAAGAAGGCCAACTGCGCCGCATCGCCGCCAGCATCGTGGTCGAGCGCGACGCGCACAAGGGCATGGTCATCGGCGACGGTGGCGAGCGGCTCAAGCGCATCGGCAGCGAGGCGCGCCAGGAGCTGGAGCACCTGTGGCAGGCCAAGGTCTTCCTCGAGTTGTGGGTCAAGGTGCGCTCGGGGTGGGCCGACGACGAGGCCCATCTCCGCAGCTATGGCTACGAGTAAGCCGAACACCGCGCAGCTGGCCTATGTCCTGCACCGCTACGACTGGAGCGAGACGAGCCTGATCGTCGAGCTATTCACGCGCGAGCGCGGCCGCCTGGTGGTGGTCGCCAAGGGCGCCAAGCGGCCGACCTCCAACTTCCGCCCCGTGCTGCTGCCGTTTCAGCCGCTGTTGGCGCTGCTGGGCAAGACAGCCGCCGACGAGCAGGCCGATGTCTTGACGCTGCGCAGTGCCGAGTGGGCCGGTGGCCAGCCGTTGCTGCCGCCGGCGGTGCTGCTCAGCGGCTTCTACCTCAACGAGCTGCTGCTCAAGCTGCTGGCGCAGCAGGACCCGCACCCGGCACTCTTCGACGCCTATGCCGACGCCTTGGCCGCGCTCGCCCAGGGCAGCGCGGAGCCGCTGGTGCTGCGCGCTTTCGAGCTCATGCTGCTGCGCGCGCTCGGCGTGCTGCCCGACCTGGCCCTCGCGACGCTGAGCGCCGAAGCACTGCAGCCCGCCAGCCGCTACACGCTGCACGCCGAGACCGGCGTGGTGCCCTCGGCGCATGGCCTGCCCGGCGCCTGCTGGGTGGCGCTGGAGGCCGCGCTCGCGCACGGCAGCCCGGCGGCCGTGCGCCAGGCCTGCGGCGGCGTGGCGGCGGGCCTGCGCGCGCCGCTGCGCGAGTTGCTTCACTATCATCTGGGCCCCAGCAGGCTGCGCACGCGCCAGGTCTGGCAAGGCCTGCAGAAGCTGGCCGCCAGCGCGCTGTTGCCCCCGACTGCCCACCCACCATGAACCCCCTCATCGCCCCCGACGCCGAGCGCGGCCACACGGCCCTGTCGGTCAACGTCAACAAGGTCGCGCTGCTGCGCAACACCCGCCACCTGGGCATCCCGAGCGTCGTGCGCGCCGCCACGCTGTGCCTGCAGGCCGGTGCCGACGGCATCACCGTGCACCCGCGGCCCGACGCGCGCCACATCCGGGCCGACGATGTGCGCGACCTGGCGGTGCTGCTGCGCGCTTGGCCGCGCGCCGACTACAACATCGAAGGCAATCCATTCCAGAACCTGATGGCCTTCGTGCGCGAGGTGCGCCCGCAGCAGTGCACCTTCGTGCCCGACAGCGAAGGCCAATTCACGTCCGACCACGGCTGGGACCTCGCCGCCGACGGCGAACGCCTGCGCCCGCTGATCGAGGAGGCCCATGCACTGGGCGTGCGCGTGAGCCTGTTCATGGACGCCCAGCCGCAGGCCATGGCGCTGGCGCGCGCGCTGGGCGCCGACCGCGTGGAGCTCTACACCGAGCCCTATGCGGCGGCGCACGGCCAGCCGCAGCAGGCGGCGCAGCTGCAGGCCTTTGCCGCCGCGGCGGCTGCCGCGCAGGCCCAGGGGCTGGGCGTGAACGCCGGCCACGACCTCAACCGCGACAACCTCGCCGACTTTTTGCGCGCCGTGCCTGGGGTGCTGGAGGTATCGATCGGCCACGCGCTGATCGCCGACGCGCTCGAGCTCGGGCTGGCGGCCACCGTGCGCGCCTACCAGGGCTGCATCCGCCGCGCGCTGGCCCCGGCATGATCGTCGGCATCGGCACCGACATCTGCGACGTGCGCCGCATCGCGGCCACGCTCGAGCGCCGTGGCGACCGTTTCCCTGAGCGCGTGCTCGGCCCGGCCGAGCTGCAGGTGTTCCACGCCCGGCGCAAGCGCACACTGGCGCGTGGCGTTCGTTACCTGGCCACGCGCTTCTCGGCCAAGGAGGCCTTCGCCAAGGCCATCGGCCTGGGCATCCGCAGCCCCATGACGTGGCGCGGCTGCGAAATCCTCAACGAGCCCAGCGGCAAGCCCTTCATCCGGCTGTCGGGCGAGCTGGCGCGCTGGTTCGACGAGCGCGGCTTTTGCGCCCACGTCACCGTCAGCGATGAAACCGACTACGCGGCGTCCTTCGTCGTCGTCGAAACCTCTCACCCCTCACCCCGAGCCGTAACATGACCCCCCACTCACCCGTCGTTCTCGACATCGCCAGCACCACGCTCAGCAAGGCCGACCGCCGGCGCCTGAAGCATCCGCTCACTGGCGGCCTGGTGCTGTTTGCGCGCAACTGGGAGAACCGGCGCCAGCTCACCGAGCTCACGTCCGAGATCAAGCAGGCGCGCCCTGACGTGCTGGTCTGCGTCGACCATGAAGGCGGCCGCGTGCAGCGCTTTCGCAGCGACGGCTTCACCGCGCTGCCGGCGATGCGCGTGCTCGGCGAGATGTGGATCAACGACCACCGGGCGGCGGCCGGCGAGGGCGCCATGACGGCTAGCGACGCGGCCTCGGCCGCCGGCTACGTGCTGGCCTCGGAACTGCGCGCCTGCGGTGTCGACCTGAGCTTCACGCCGGTGCTCGACCTCGACCACGGCGGCAGCAGCGTCATCGGCGACCGCGCTTTCCACCGTGACGCCCGCGTCGCCACGGTGCTGGCCAAGAGCCTGATGCACGGCCTGCTGCGTGCCGGCATGGGCAACTGCGGCAAGCACTTCCCGGGGCACGGCTTCGTCAAGGCCGACAGCCATGTCGCGGTGCCGGTGGACCGGCGCAGCCTCAAAGCGATCCTGGCCGACGACGCCAAGCCCTACGAGTGGCTCAGCACCACGCTGACCTCGGTGATGCCGGCGCACGTCGTCTACCCCAAGGTCGACAGCCACCCGGCGGGCTTCTCGCCGCGCTGGCTGAAAGAGATCCTGCGCGGCCAGATGGGTTTCACGGGCGCGATCTTCAGCGACGACCTCAGCATGGAAGGCGCGCGCCACCTTGAGGGCGGCCTGCTGACCTATGCCGAAGCGGCGAGCGTGGCGCTCAATGCCGGCTGCGACCTGGTGCTGCTGTGCAACCAGTCGGTCGACGGCGGCCAGGCCGTGGACGAACTGCTGGCCGGCCTGCAAGAAGCCGCCGAGGCCGGCCAGTGGCATCCCGACCCCGACAGTGAACAGCGCCGCCATGCCCTGTTGCCGCAGACGCCGCCGCTGCCCTGGGACGAGCTGATGCACGACCCCATCTACCAGCGCGCGCTGGAGCGCCTGCCCTGAGCCGGGCCGCCGGCGCCAAGCGCTGCCTACCGGCACGGCATCCTGCAGGCGCTGGCCGACAACGGCACATCAAGAAGGCCGGCGCCAGCGGCATCATGATGCCCGAGACCTTCGATTCCATCGGCGCGTTCGCGCCCCTGTCGCGTGTGCTGGGCATCGAAATCCTGGTCGAGATCCACCGCCACCACCAGCGCCAGATCGAGATCGAGATCGCGCCACCAGGTCGACTGGGTTTTTGACTTCGCGCTGCCGCCGCTCGCGCTGCATGCGCTGTTCGCGGCCACGGCCGGGCCGCTCAAGCGCTGGATCGCGATGCGACCGGCCAACGCGCTGACGGTGCTCGACACCCACGTCGGCATCGGCATCATCGATATCGGCGCCGACCCCGCCGACCGCGCGCCGACCGCGCGGGCCGGCCGGGCCTGGTGCCGCCGAGCGAGCTCGACGACCTCGTCGGGGGCATCCACGTCAGCCGCGGCAGCGCCAGCAGCAAGGCCGAAGGCGCAGCCGCCAGCAACCTGAATCTGGTCCAGGTCAACTGCACCTTCTACCGCGCCCGCGGCCGTGACGACAAGGCCTACCTCGTGGCGCGCGCGATCCATGTCTTCAGGCCCGGCGTGCCGCAGGTCGACGAGGTGGGCCTGCTGGCGGGAGAAAACGGCCTCGAGCTGCTGTCGCGCAGCGGCGTCGGGCGCGACATCAACCGGCACCACGACGGCCGCGACGAGATCGACACCGCACTCCACAAATCCGTGGTCGGGCGTCTCCTGCAGCTGATCCGCCTGCGCAACGGTCAGCCGGATTTCGGTGGCAGCTTCAGCCTGCAGGACAGCGCTGCGACAGCGCCGCGACAGTGCTGCAGCTGCGCTGGCAGCAAGGCCCGTGCTGGGCTGAGTTGCAGCTCGGCCTGCGCGACCTGGCGCTCACGCCGTAGCCTGTCGCTGCACCTGGCGCGGGCAAGAAAAAGCCGCCCGGCTTCACGCCGGGCGGCTGACTTCGGGCTGCAGCGGCGTCAGCGGGCCTGTTGCTCGAATGGCAGCTTGAGCTGCGACAGATCCTTGCGCGTCTCCACCAGCACCAGCGGGCCTTCGTCGGCCAGCACGTGGCGCGTGGGCTCGCGCGGCACGCGCACCGCGGGCGGCTCGGCCGCCATCGCGGCTTGCACGGCGCTGATCCTGCCGGCATCCGACTGCACCCATTGCAGCCCGGCGGTCGCTGCCAGCGTGTCCAGTGAGTCGGTGGGCAGCACGTAGGGTTCGATGCGAATCGGCTCTGCGCTGCGCAGCGGCGCTGCGGCCGCGACTGGCGGTCGCGCTGCAGGGGCTGCAGGCACCAGGGCCGGTGGCGTGGCCGTCACCGGGGCCACGGCCTCCACTGCCGCTGCAGCCATGGGCACTGGCGCTGCAGCCATGGGCACTGGCGCGAGCGCCGCCGGTGCCGCCTGTGCCGTGTCGGTGTCGGCATCGTGCGGTACGTGCTCAGCTGCGGTGGGCGCAGCGCTGGACTCGGGTGCCGCGCGCTCTTGGGCCTCGGCCTGGACATCGGTGCCCTGGTCGGCGCGCGGCTCGCGCGGGCCATCACGGTCACGGTCGCGGCCACGGCCGCGGCGACGGCCGCGTTCGCGTTCACCACCGCCTTCGGCGAGGCTGGCGGCGTCACCTGACGGCGCCTCGAGCGTCGACGTCGCTGACGCCTCGGCGCGGACCGGATTCACCTCGCCATCGACAGCGTTTGCCACCGGCAGCGCCGGCTGGCCTTCCTCGCCACCACGGCCTTCACCCCGGTCGCGACCGCCACGCCGGCGGCGGCGGCGGCCGTCGCGCGCTTCGCCCTCGGCACTGCCGCCATCGGGCAGCGGCACCGGGATCGTGTCGACGAAGTTCTGCACCACGCCCGTGGCGCTGACTTCCTCGGGGCGCGCGTTGCGCTCCGGGCGCGGGCTGCGCCGGTTGTTGTCGCCGCGCGGCGCGCGGTCCTCGCGCGGTGCAGCCGCTGCGCCTTCGATGCCAGCTTCGGGGCGCGGGCGACGGCCTTCGTTGCGACCCTCGCCGCGACCTTCACCGCGACCTTCACCACGGCCACCGCGCGGGCCGCGGTCGCCGCCACGGCCACCGCGTTCGCCGCCGCGTTCGCCGCCGCGTTCGTTGCGTTCGCCGCGGCGGCCTTCGCGCTTGTCGGCGGCCGGCAGCACTGCAGCCGGCGTCACCGCGGCCACGGCCACGGCCGCCTCCGGGGCTGGCGCCGGGGCGCTGCCGAAGAGCTTCTTGACCCAGCCGAAGAAGCCACTG
>JANMVM010000102.1:0-20395 GCA_031392695.1 Rubrivivax sp. | reverse complement strand
GATGTCGGCCACCGTCAGCAGGTACAGCGCCTGCAGGTGGCGCGGGTCGCCCACCAGCGCGGCGAAGACGCGGATGACCTCGCCGTCGGACAGGTCCTCTTTCTGCGCGATGCGGCTCATCGTGAGGTGGTGCCTGACCAGGAACTCGATCAGCTGCGTGTCCTCGCGCGCCACGCGGTGGTCGCGGCAGAAATGCCGCACCTCGACCTGGCCGAGCTCGGAGTGGTCGCCGCCGCGGCCCTTGGCGATGTCGTGGAACAGCGCCGCCACGTACAGCACCCAGGGCTTGTCCCATTGCGCCGCCAGCTGGCTGCAGAAGGGATATTCGTGGGCGTGCTCGGGGATGAAGAAGCGCCGCATGTTGCGCACCACCATCAGGATGTGCTGGTCCACCGTGTAGACGTGGAACAGGTCGTGCTGCATGCGCCCGACGATGCGCCGGAAGACCCACAGGTAGCGCCCCATGACGCTGGTCTGGTTCATCAGCCGCAGCGTGTGCGTCAGGCCACGCGGCTGGCGCAGGATGTCCATGAACAACTCGCGGTTGACGGGGTCGCGGCGGAAGGCCGCGTCCATCACGTTGCGCGCGTTGTACAGCGCGCGCAGGGTGCGCGCACTCAGGCCCTGCAGGCCCGGCGTCTGCTCGAAGACCAGGAAGGTCTCGAGGATGGCGTGCGGGTGCTCGATGTAGAGGTTGTCGCTGGCCACCTCGAGCATGCCGGCGCGGTCCAGGAAGCGCGCGCTGATCGGCCGCATCGGCGCCGCCTCGGAGCCGTTGACGCGTTCCTCGATGTTGAGCATGAGGATCTGGTTGAGCTGCGTCACCGCCTTGGCCGCCCAGTAGTAGCGGTGCATCAGCACTTCGCTGCTGCGCTGGCCCTCGCTGGCCTTGTAGCCGAAGCTCTCGGCCACCGCGGTCTGCAGGTCGAACACGAGGCGGTCTTCACGGCGCCGGGCCACGGTGTGCAGGTGGGCGCGCATGAGCTTGAGCGTGCCCTCGTGCTTGACCAGCTGGCTGGCTTCGAAGGCCGTGATCAGGCCCTTGCTGGCCAGCTCGGCCCAGGTGCGCCCCAGGCCCGCGGCGCGCGCCACCCAGATCACCACCTGCAGGTCGCGCAGGCCGCCCGGGCTTTCCTTGCAGTTGGGCTCCAGCGCGTAGGGCGTGCCTTCGTACTTGACATGGCGCTGCTGCATCTCCAAGGTCTTGGCACGCAGGAAGCCGCGCGCGTCCATGGCCTGGTCCTGCGCACTGCGCATGGCCGTGAACAGCCGCCTGGCGCCGCACACGAAACGCGATTCGAGCAGTGCGGTCTGCACCGTCACGTCACGTGCCGACTCGTCCAGGCACTCGGCTGGCGTGCGCACCGACGAGCCGATTTCCAGTCCGATGTCCCAGCAACGGGTGACGAAGCGCTCGATGGCGCCACGCGTGGTGTCGTCGGGCGCAGTGCTGAGCAGCACCAGCACGTCGACGTCGGAGTGCGGAAACAGCTCGTCGCGGCCGTAGCCTCCCACGGCCACCAAGGTCGCCTGCTCCGGCAGGGCGGCCTCGTCCCACAGCGCCGCGAGGATGACGTCGACGTGGCGCGACAGCGCGCGCGTGAGCTGCCGGGCGGCGGTGGCGGTGGGGCGCGCGGCGGTGAAGTGCTGCAGCAGCGCGGCCTTGCCGTCGCGCAAGCGCGCGCGCAAGGCGGCCACGCTGTCCGGCGCCAGCGCGGGGGCGCCGCCGGACTCGGGCAGGGCGGGCATCGGGCTCAGGGCGTGACGGCCACCGGCTGCGCCAGCCCGGTCGGCGCCACGGCCGACACGCCGCCGTAGCCGGCGCTCGCAAAGGCCGGCGCGGCGGGGCTGCCCGCACTGAGGGTCAGCACCTCGTAGCCGGTCTCGGTGACGAGCACGGTGTGCTCCCACTGCGCCGACAGCGAGCGGTCGCGCGTGACGATGGTCCAGCCGTCGTAGGGCCGGTTGCCCTTGCGGTCTTCCTTGATGTCGCGCTTGCCGGCGTTGATCATGGGCTCGATCGTGAAGATCATGCCCGGCACCAGTTCTTCCAGCGTGTGCGGCCGGCCGTAGTGCAGCACCTGGGGCTCTTCATGGAAGCGCGCGCCGACGCCGTGGCCGCAGAACTCGCGTACCACCGAGAAGCCGGCGTTTTCTGAAAACGTCTGGATGGCGTGCCCGATGTCGCCCAGCCGGGCGCCGGGCTTGACCTTGACGATGCCCTTCCACATCGCCTCGAAGGTGAGCTGGCACAGGCGCCGCGCCGCGATGCTGCCTTCGCCGACGACGTACATGCGGCTGTTGTCGCCGTGCCAGCCGCTCTTGATGATGGTGACGTCGATATTGACGATGTCGCCGTCCTTCAGGGGCCGGTCGTCCGGGATGCCGTGGCAGACCACCTCGTTGAGACTGCTGCACAGCGAAGCCGGGTAGGCCGGGTAGCCCGGCGGCTGATAGCCCAGCGTGGCCGGAATGCCGCCTTGCACGTGCACCATGTGGTCATGCGCCAGGCGGTCGAGCTCCAGCGTCGTCACGCCGGCCCTCACGTGGGGGGTGAGCATGTCCAGCACTTCGCTGGCCAGCCGGCCGGCCAGGCGCATGCCTTCGATGTCGGCGTTGGTTTTGATCGGGATTGCCATCGAGCGATTATCCCACCGGGCCCTAAAATCAGCCGTCACCTTCCTTTGCCCCCACGGGACTGCATGAGCGCCAAGCCCCTCCATCTGATGCACTTCGAGGGCGGCAGTGCGCTTTCGAACTTTCGCGCCCAGGCGCTGCTGGCCCGGCTGCAGTCCACCTGCCCGCGCATCACGGGCCTCGCGGCGCGTTTCGTGCACTGGGCGGCCTTCGACGCTGCACCCGCACGCGACGCGCTCGACAAGCTGCAAGCCTTGCTGAGCTACGGCCAGGCCTACGCCGGCTCCGCGGCGGGCGAGCGCGTGGTCGTGATGCCGCGCCTGGGCACCGTATCGCCCTGGGCCAGCAAGGCCAGCGACATCGCCCGCAACTGCGGCCTGCAACTGCACCGCCTGGAGCGCGCCACCGAGTTCACGCTGGTCCTCAAGGGCAGCCTCTTCGGCGCCGCCAGGCCGCTCACGGCCGAGGAGCGGCAGGCCGCCGCCGCGGCGCTGCACGACCGCATGACCGAACACGTGGCCTTCGAGCGCGAAGCCGTCGCGCACCTGTTCGACGCCCGCGTGGCCGAACCGCTGGCGCACGTCGACGTGCTGGGGCAGGGCGCCGAAGCGGGGAGCCTGGCGCTGCAGCGCGCCAACGTCGAATTCGGCCTCGCGCTGTCGGCCGATGAGATCGACTACCTGGTGGCTGCTTTCACGCGGCTGGGCCGCAACCCGAGCGACGTCGAGCTGATGATGTTCGCGCAGGCCAACAGCGAGCACTGCCGCCACAAGATTTTCAACGCCCGCTTCACGATCGACGGCGCGGCGCAGCCGCACACGCTGTTCGGCATGATCCGCCACACCGAGAAGACCTCGCCCCAGCACACCGTGGTGGCCTACGACGACAACGCCGCGGTGATGGAAGGCCACCTCGCGCAGCGCTGGCTGCCGCAGGGCTTCACGAATGCGCCGCTGTACGGCGCGCGCCAGGACACCGCGCACGTGGTGATGAAGGTGGAGACGCACAACCACCCCACGGCGATCAGCCCCTACCCGGGCGCGAGCACGGGCGCCGGCGGCGAGATCCGCGATGAAGGCGCCACCGGGCGCGGCGCCAGGCCCAAGGCGGGCCTGAGCGGCTTCAGCGTCAGCAACCTGCACCTGCCCGGCACCGCCGAGCCCTGGGAACAAGCGCCGGTGGGCAAGCCCGGGCACATCGCCAGCGCGCTGCAGATCATGACCGAGGGGCCGCTGGGCGGTGCGGCTTTCAACAACGAGTTCGGCCGCCCCAACCTGGCCGGCTACTTTCGCGTTTTCGAGCAGGACGTGGCCGGCGTGCGCCGTGGCTATCACAAGCCGATCATGATTGCCGGCGGGCTGGGCAGCATCAGCGCCAGCCAGGTCAAGAAACTGCCCTTCGGCGCCGGCACGCTGCTGGTGCAACTGGGCGGGCCGGGGATGCGCATCGGCATGGGCGGAGGCGCCGCCAGTTCGATGGCCGCCGGCACCAACACCGCGGCGCTGGACTTCGACAGCGTGCAGCGCGGCAACCCCGAGATCGAGCGCCGCGCCCAGGAGGTCATCAACCATTGCTGGGCCCTCGGGGAGATCAACCCGGTGCTGGCCATCCACGACGTCGGCGCCGGTGGCATCAGCAACGCCTTGCCCGAACTCGTGGACGGCGCCGGCAAGGGCGCCATCTTTGACCTGCGCCGCGTGCCGCTGGAAGAAAGCGGCCTGGCGCCGAAAGAGATCTGGTGCAACGAGAGCCAGGAACGCTACGTGCTGGCGGTCAACCCCGACCTGATGCCGCTGTTCGAGCAGATGTGCCAGCGCGAGCGCTGCCCCTTTGCCGTCGTCGGCGTGACCACCGACGAGCGCCGGCTGATCGTCGAAGACGGCCCCGGCGGCGAGCGCGTCATCGACATGCCGATGGAGGTGCTGCTGGGCAAGCCGCCCAAGACGCACCGCGACGTGCAACGCGTGGCGCGCCACGAGGCCGCGCTCGACCTCACCGGCGTGCGGCTCGCGCAGGTGGCGCTGGACGTGCTGCGCCACCCCACGGTGGCCAGCAAGCGCTTCCTGGTGACGATCGGCGACCGCACCGTGGGCGGCCTGAGCCACCGCGATCAGATGGTCGGCCCCTGGCAGGTGCCGGTGGCCGACTGCGCGGTGACGCTGGCCGACTACGTCGGCTTCGCCGGCGAGGCCATGGCGATGGGTGAACGCACGCCGCTGGCGGCGCTGGACGCGCCGGCCAGCGGCCGCATGGCGGTGGCCGAGGCCATCACCAACTTGCTGGCGGCGCCGATCGAGCTTGCCCGCGTCAAGCTCAGCGCCAACTGGATGGCCGCCTGTGGCGAGCCCGGCGAAGATGCCGCGCTCTACGACACCGTGCGCGCGGTGGGCCTGGAGCTGTGCCCGGCGCTGGGCATCGGCATCCCGGTGGGCAAGGATTCGCTGTCGATGCGCACGCGCTGGGATGCGTTGCAGGTCACGGCGCCGGTCTCGCTCATCGTCACCGCCTTCGCCAGCCTGGCCGACGTGCGCGGCACGCTCACGCCGCAGTTGCAGCCGGGCGATACCAGCCTGGTCCTCATCGACCTCGGGCAGGGCAGGAAGCGCATGGCCGGCAGCATGCTGGCGCAGGTGCTGGGGCAGTTCGGCTGCCAGCAGCGCGATGGTGTGCCCGACCTCGACGACGCGCAGCAGCTGCGGCAACTGGTCAGCGCGATCAATGCCTTGCGCGAGCAGGGCCGCATCCTGGCCTACCACGACCGCAGCGACGGCGGCCTGTGGGCGGCGGTGTGCGAGATGGCCTTTGCCGGCCACCGCGGCGTGAGCCTGAACGTCGACATCCTGGTCACCGAGGGCGACGGCATCGCCGACAGCCGGGCCGAGTACGGCGACTCCAAGAACTGGGCCGGCCAGGTCGGCGAGCGCCGCAACGAGCTCACGCTGCGGGCGCTGTTCAACGAAGAACTGGGCGTGCTCATCCAGGTGCCCAGCGCGCTGCGCGACGGGGTCATGGCGACGCTGCGCGAGCACGGCCTGGCGCGCCACGCGCACGTCGTCGGCAAGCCCAATGACCGCGGCACGATCGAGGTCTGGCGCGACGCGCAGTGCCAGTTCACGACGCCGCTGCAGGCGCTGCAGCAGCAGTGGGACGAGGTCAGCTGGCGCATCGCGCGCCAGCGCGACAACCCGGAATGCGCCGACGCAGAACATGCCGCCGCCGGTGACCCGGCCGACGCCGGCCTGCACCAGCAGCTGAGCTTCGATGCCGGCGTCGACGTCGCCGCGCCCTTCATCCACGGCGCGCGCCCGCGGCTGGCGATCCTGCGCGAGCAGGGCGTCAATTCGCACCTCGAGATGAGCTACGCGCTGGCGCAGGCCGGCTTCGACACCTTCGACGTCCACATGAGCGACCTGCAGGCCGGCCGCACGCGCTTGTCCGAGTACCGGGGCCTGGTGGCCTGCGGCGGCTTCAGCTACGGCGACACGCTGGGAGCCGGCGAGGGCTGGGCGCGCAGCATCCTCTTCAACCCCGCGCTGGCCGAGGCGTTCGCGCAATTCTTCAACCGCACCGACACCTTCGGCCTGGGCGTCTGCAACGGCTGCCAGATGTTTGCCGCCCTCGCTGCGATCATCCCCGGCGCGCAGGCCTGGCCGCGCTTCACGCGCAACCGCAGCGAGCAGTTCGAAGCGCGCCTGTCGCTGGTCGAGGTGCTGGACTCGCCGAGCCTGTTCTTTCAAGGCATGGCCGGCAGCCGGCTGCCCATCGCGGTGGCCCATGGCGAGGGCTACGCCGACTTCAGCCAGCGCGGCGATGCGGCGGCGGTGCAGCGCGCCATGAGGTTCGTCGACCACGCCGGCGCAGCCACGCAGTCCTATCCCTGCAACCCCAATGGCAGCCCGGGCGGGCTGACCGCGGTGACGACCGCCGACGGCCGCTTCACGGCGCTCATGCCGCACCCGGAGCGCGTGCTGCGCAACGTGCAAATGAGCTGGTCGGCCGGCGAGCGTTCGGCGCCGAGCCCGTGGACGCGGATGTTCGCCAACGCGAGGCGCTGGGTGGGTTGAGCTCGGCGCGGGCGACACCCCGCTGGCCACCCGGCCGCGCCTACACTGCCGTCGTGTCTGCCTACACCGTGCTGCCGCTCGACCACCGTGACCGCGCCGTGGCCGAGCGCATCCACGCCGTGCTCAAGCTGGCCTATGCACAAGAGGCGGCGCTGCTCGGGGTCGGGCAGTTCGAGCCCTTGAACACGAGCATCGAAGACGTGCAGCACAGCCGCGACTTCCACCTCGGCGCGGTCGCCGGCGAGGAGTTGCTGGGCGCCCTGAGCGTAGGCCCCGACGACGAGCCGGATCAGCTGTGCATCGCCTTGCTCGTCGTGCACCCGCGTGCGCAGCGGCAGGGCGTCGGGCGGGCGCTGGTGACCGAGGCCCTGCAACGCGGCGCCGGGATGGTGTTTGTGGTCTCGACGGCGGCTGGCAATGCACCGGCGCTGGCGCTGTACCGCGCGCTCGGTTTCGTCGATCACCGCCGTGGCACTGTCGGGGTCGAGCAACTGGCGCTGATCAAGCTGCGTCGGCGGCCCGACGCGCCGCGCGCGTAGCGGCCCGGTGGACGCCGCGCCAGCGTGCGCTCGGGCACAGACGGGCCCGGCCTTGCGCCGTACAAGAGCGGCGCGGATGCAGCGCCCCGGCGCCGAGCACACTGCCGCGCCCCATCAACTCCAGGACACTCCGATGCCGCGCATTCCCATGACTGCCGCCCCTGCCGCCTCTGCCGCCCCTGCCGCACCGACCCTGACGCAACAGAAGTCCGACTTCACCGCCGAGGGCTCGCCGCCGCCCGGCCAGGTCTCGCAGCGCGACGCAGCATCGCCGGCGCCGCCCTCGCGTCCCGCGCCGCGCCCGCCGGCCAAGCGAAGCGGCGCCGTCAAGCACCCCTGAGGCCGGCTCGCGGGGAGTCGCCAGCGCCCGCCCGGCGAGCTTCGGGCTGGACGAATAGCTCCAGGCCGAAGGCTGCACGGTGCGACGCAGCAGGCAAGACGGCGGCTGCTGCGAGGTCTACGCGCTCGACGACCGGGCCAGCGCGGTGAGTTCCACTGTCAAGCGCTGACGCCCAAGCCGGCGCCGACGCGCCAGCCTTGAGTCGCGCCCGCCCATGAACGCCGCGCCTGCCGACCCAGGCGTGCTCGCGTGGACGCTGTGGCTGTGGCGGTGGCTGCTGCACTGGAGACTGGCGATCGCCGTCAGCGCCAGTCGGCTGAGCCGCGAAGGCAGCGGCGTCTGGCACCAGCGCTCGTGCAGCAACTCGCGCTGCCTTGGCCACCCGCGGCGCTGACCGGCCGGATGATGTCGCTCCTGCTGGCCGACACGCTGGCCTGCGGCACCTGCCACAGGGCGCGCGGGCCGACTGGACGCTGGTTGCCGGGCCAGGGCCTGTCCGGCGGCCTCGTGTTCGATGAGCCGGCCGTCTGCGCCGCGGCCTCCAACATCACGCCCGCCAAGGCCACCGGCATCGGCCGGCGGACCGATGCGCAACGGGCCCGCGCCATCCGCGATGGCCTAGGCCGCGACGGCCGCCGGATCGGCCCGCCGCCGAATTGCGGCCCGCCGGTGCAGAGCGTGGCGCATCCGTCCAGCGCCGAGCGGCTGCGCGACGGCGAGTACCTCGCCACCCTCGGCCACCGCAGGGAATGCCACCGCAGGGAATGCCACCGCACGGACTGCCACCGCAGAGACTGCCACACGGAACACGCCACACGCCGCGCGGCGCCGGCGGGCAGGTGATGCAGGCGCAGTGGGGCGCCTGCGGCCAGGGCTTTGCGGGGGCCCTGGGGGACATCGGTGGCGCGCAAGCTGAAGCCGCACGCCAGCGGCCTGCCGGACTGGGGCGACGCCGAGATCGCGCGCGCCATCCCTCAGGGCATCAGCCGCGACGGCAGCGCACGCCAGTCGCAGCGCTTCGGCGGCCAGCCCTGAGGCTGGCGCGCCGCATCAGGCAAGCTGCGCTGCAGTCAGGCCCTGGCGCAAGCCGGCCAGGATCTCATAACTGCGCAGGCGTGCGGCATGATCGTGCACCGCGCCGGCGACGATGAGCTCGTTGGCGCCGGTGGCCTCGATGATCTGCGCCAGGCGCTGCGCCACCGTTTCGGGCCCGCCCACGGCGCTGGCCACCAGCATGCGCTCCACACCCACGCGCTCGGCTTCGCTCCACAAACCCTGCATGCTGCGCACCGGCGGCGGCAGCGGGCCGCGCACACCGCGGCGCATGCCCAGGAAACGCTGCAGGATGGAGGTGAAGAGGTACTGCGCCTCGTCGTCGCTGGGCGCCGCCACCACGTTGACGGCGACCATGGCGTGGGGCGCGGGCCAGCGCGGGCTGGGTCGGTAGGTGGCGCGGTAGATCTCCAGCGCCTGCAGCAGCAGATCGGGCGCGAAGTGCGAGGCAAAGGCAAAGGGCAGGCCCAAGTGCGCTGCCAGCTGGGCGCTGTACAGGCTGCTGCCCAGCAACCAGATCGGCACCTCGGTGCCCATGCCGGGGATCGCGCGCACCACCTGGCCGGGCTGCGCCACACCCAGGTAGGCCTGCAACTCGAGCACGTCCTGAGGGAAGCGGTCTTCGTCGGCGCCGGCCAGCGTGCGGCGCAGCGCGCGCATCGTGGGCTGATCGGTGCCGGGGGCGCGGCCCAGGCCGAGGTCGATGCGGCCGGGGTACAGCGTGGCCAGGGTGCCGAACTGTTCGGCCACGACGAGCGGCGCGTGGTTGGGCAGCATGATGCCGCCGCTGCCGACGCGGATGGTGTGCGTGCCGCCCGCGATGTGGCCGATCAGCACCGCCGTTGCGCTGCAGGCCAGGCCGTCCATGTTGTGGTGCTCGGCCAGCCAGTAGCGCTTGTAGCCCCAGGCTTCGGCGTGGCGTGCCAGGTCCAGCGTGTGGCGCAGCGCGTCGGCGGCGTTGCCGCCTTCGGCGATGGGGGCGAGGTCGAGGACTGAAAAATCGATCATGGCCCGATCTTGCACCAGCGCCCACGGCGGCGTCGCCAGAGCGATACTTTGGCCTCATGAAGTCGCCGACCCCGCCACCTCCATGAACGGCTCGCTGCGCCGTGCCCAGGCCTTTGCCCAGCGCATGGGCTTGCGCCTGCCGCTGCTGATGGCGCCAATGGCGGGTGTGCCGGCCCTGCCGCTGGCCACCGCGGTGGCGCAGGCCGGCGCCATGGCGGCGATGGGTGCGCTGCTGAAGCATCCCCCTGCTATCACCGACTGGGTGCTGCGCTACCGCGCCACCACCCAGGGCCCGCTGCAAATCAACCTCTGGGTGCCCGACCCGGCGCCGCCGCGTGACGCCGAGCACGAGGCCCGGCTGCGCGACTTCCTGGGCCGCTTCGGCCCGGCGGTGAGCGCCGAGGCCGGTGACGCATCGCTGCCGAATTTCGATGCCCAGTGCCAGGCCCTGCTGGCGCTGCAACCGGCCGCCGTGTCTTCGATCATGGGCCTGTACCCGCCGGGTTTCGTCGCCCGGCTCAAGGCCGCCGGCATCGCCTGGTTTGCCACCGTCACCAGCGTGGCCGAGGCGCGCGCGGCCGAGGCCGCCGGCGCCGATGTCATCGTGGCCCAGGGCGCCGAAGCAGGCGGCCACCGCGGTGCCTTCGACGCTGCCGTGGCGCGCGAGCAGGCGGTCGGCCTGCTGGCGCTGCTGCCGCAAGTGGTGGATGCGGTGCGCGTGCCGGTGGTGGCCACCGGTGGCATCGGCGATGCCCGCGGTGTGGCTGCCGCACTGGTGCTCGGCGCGAGTGCGGTGCAGATCGGCACGGCCCTGCTGCGTTGCCCCGAGGCCGGCATCCATCCGGTCTGGGCAGCCGGGCTTGACGGCCTGGCGCCCGAAGGCACGCGCCTGACCCGCGCCTTCAGCGGTCGCTGGGGCCGGGCCATCGCCAGCGACTACGTGCGCGCCGCGGCCGCGCCCGACGCGCCCGAACCGGCGCCCTACCCGGTGCAGCGCGGGCTGACCGCGGCGATGCGCCAGGCCGCCGAAGCCCAGGGTGAGCTGCAGTGCATGCAGGCCTGGGCCGGGCAGGGCGCTGGCCTGGCCCGCGCCGTGCCCGCGGCTGAGCTGGTGCAGGCGCTGTGGATCGGTGCGCAGGAAAGACTGGGCGCTTGAGCGAGCTCGCGAGCCAGCGATCAAGCGATCAAGCGATCAAGCGATCAAGCGCCCGGCCTCGGGTTCAGGCGCGCGCCAGCAGGTGCCCCAGCAGCGCCACCATCGCGGCATGGCTGGCCGTGTCGATGCGCATCAAGCGCACCGCGGCACCGGGGTGGCGGTTGGGTGAATCGGCAGCCAGCTGCCGCCACAGCTCCTGCAGCGTGGCGTTGAGGAAGGGCATTTCGGTGGTCTTGTCCACCAGCAAAACGACGCGCCGCAGGTCGACGCTGTCGAGCAGGCGGCCGATCTCGTAGCGGCAACCGCGGTTGCTGGCCGAGAAGCTGCGCAGGTCCATCAGCACGGCGTCGCTGGCCGAGGCCAGGCGCTGCATGCTCATCTGCCAGGTGTTGGCGCGGCAGAACAGCTCGTTGATGCGGTGGCGGCCGTCGGGCGTGGGTCGGGCGTCGAAACCGGCCAGCCGCCGCTGCAGGTCGGCGCGGTCGCTGACGAACCGGCGCGCCAGGTCGCCGCTCATGAAATCCAGGAACTCGTGCGGCTCGACGGTGGCAGTCACGAGATCGGGCCCCGCGATCATGGCCATCGGCCCCAGCGGTTGCCAGTGGCGGCGCAGGCGGTCGAACAGGGCTTCGCTGCGCGCGCCGAGTGCGAAGACGCGCAGCAGCAGGAGCCGCGCCGCCGGCGCCGGCGACGGGCCCTGCCAGCGCCACAGCAACGCCGCGGTGGCACGCGCGGCGGCAAAGGCCAGCAGACCACTGAGCACCCACCAGGCGCCGCTGAAGACAAAGCCGATCGATTGCGCCACGGCGAAGATCAGGAACAAGGCATCGACCGAGAGCGACATCTCGCTGAAGGCGCGCGCCTGGTAGCGCCGTGCGAGCCAGCGCAGCAGCGGCCAGCCCGCGGCACTGGCCAGCAGCATGCCCAGCAGCATGACGCCGTAGAAAGTGGACACGCCGCCCAGGCCGATGCCGAAAGCGACATCGGTCACCGCCTGGAGCACCCGCGCGTCGGCCGCCATCCAGCCGATGATCAGCTGCGAGCCGAGCAGCGCCAGCACCATGAAGCTGAGCACCAGCGGGCCCACGGCGCGGATGCGGCGCCACATGAAGGCCGCCAGCAGTACGCTGGCCGGGCCGTTGAGCAGCAGCCACAGCACGACCAGCTCCCCCAGCCCGCCGCCGCCGCCCTCGTGCGGCGCCGTGAACCACAAGCCGGCGACGGTCGCAAAGTAGGCCACCAGCAGCGCCGTGCGGTGAAGTCGGTCGTAGGCGGCCACCAGCAGCACGGCCAGCACGGCCGGCCACAGGTGGCACAGCATCAGGAAGATCGTGCGCACGGGCAGCAGCGGCATGCCGTCGCTCCATTGGAAGGCCAGCGCCATGACGAGCGCGTAGACCAGCCCCGCGGCCGCGTAGACGGCGGCCGATTGCCACGGCGTGCGGCGCGCGTGGCGCCAGGCCGCGTTGTCGGCGCCTGCCGATGCCGCGTCGAGTTGCAGCAGCCGCAGGGCCGGCGGCGGGTTGCGGAGTTCGCCGCCTGATACGCCGTGCGGTGGTTCACCGCCCGCGCCCGAGCGCTGCCCCATGCCACGGATGACGGCGCGCCGGTACAGCCACAGCAGCAGCGCGCACAGCGGCGCCGACAGCACGGCGGCCAGCAAGACGACGAAGGGCAGTGCGCCGGTGAGCGCTTGGCGGGCGTCCATGGCGGCAGTGTGCCGCCAGTCTGCCGTCAGCTCGCGCGGCCCCGCGCCGGACGGGCCGCGCAAACGTGGGGGGTCAAGCGGCTGCCACGCGCACCCAGAGGCGACCGCCCTGCACGCGCACGGCATGCACCGCCAGATCCTGCGTCAGCGGGGCGCACAGCGCGCGGCCCGTGCGCACATCGAAGCGGCCCTGGTGCAGCGGGCATTCGATGCTGCCGTCGGGCTCGACGAAGCCACCGCACAGGCTGGCCTGGCCGTGGGTGCAGGTGGCGTCGATGGCAAACAGTTCATCGCCCAAGCGCACGAGCGCGATCTCTCGCCCGGCGGCCAGCGCCGCGATGACGTCGCCGTCGGGCACCTCGGCTGCGGCGGCCACGTCATGCCAGTCCGGGTCGTTCATATCGGGTCGATGATCGAGTTGGGAATGAGGTCGTTGTCGAAGATCGCCAGCCGCTCGGCGAAGCGCAGGCCCTCGGGCGTGGCCACCACGCGGTCGAGGTAGCGGCCGACGCTCAGGATCTCGGGCAGCCGATCGCGCTTGGTGCGGATGACGAGGTAGCTGGCTTCGCAGCGCAGCGTGCCGGCGTCGCGCGACAGCAGGCGCGGCAGGCCGACGATGTGGCGCTGCGAATACGGGTCGTGAAAGATCGTCTCGGCCGCGCCGTAGACGCGGTCCTGCAGCATGCCGCGGCTCTCGAAGGCCAGCGTGGCCAGCGGCAGGCCGCGGTCGAAGTTTTCGCGCGACTGCAGCCTGTAGATGCCGTCGGCGGTGAAGAAGCCGGGCCAGCGCTCGAGCTCGCGTGCGTCCAGCGCGGCGGCGTAGTCGCTGTAGAGCTCGTGCAGCGCCAGCAGCGTGTCGGTGTCGAGTCTCATAGGCCCATGACCTCGCGCCAGTAGCCGTGCATGCCGCGGATCAGCGTCTCGGTGACCATGTGGTCGGTGGCCTTGACCTCGCGGCCGTCGAGCTCGCTGACGGTGCGCGCCTGCTCGTTGGCCGCGAAGGCCTGCTGCACGAACTCGATGACTTCGCCGTCGTCGGCCGAGACAAAACCTGCGGGGCCGAAGAGGTTGGCCTGGCGCAGGCGACGGCGCTTCATCGCCTCGTCGTCGTCGGCAAAGCCGAAGTGCGTCCAGACGAAGTCGAAGACACCGGGCGCCACGGGCTGGATGTGGCGCGTCGACAGCGAGTTGACCTGCTGCTGGATGATGAGGCTCGGGAACAGCGTCATCATGACCACGCTGGGGCCGCCCCACCAGGCCTCGGGCACGACGTCGAGCAGGCGATCGTCGTGCAGTTGCATGCCGGGCTTGAAACTCGTCACGCCCTGGGTGACGCTGGCCGCGCCGCCTTCGTTGCGGCGGCTGACCATGCAGGCGTGGCGGTGGCGCTCGTCCATCACCATCTGGCTCTTCTGGTCGGCGCGCCAGAGGCCGAAGGTGACGAACCAGGTGTGCAGCAGGCCGGGGTGGTAGGGGTCCTTGATGTTCTCCTGCATGAGCTTCCAGTTGGCCGGGATGCGCTGGCGGTTGTAGCCCAGCAGTTCGAGCGGCCGGCCGCTGAACACGCGGTCGTGGTAGTGCAGCACCTCGGGGCCGAGAACGTC
Source organism: Rubrivivax sp. (assembly GCA_031392695.1). Lineage (GTDB taxonomy): Bacteria > Pseudomonadota > Gammaproteobacteria > Burkholderiales > Burkholderiaceae_C > Rubrivivax. Next base: position 6,286 of record JANMVM010000102.1, on the reverse strand, counting down.
CTCGAACGGCTCCACCTCGAGGTCGAAGCTGGCGTACACGGCGCCGCCGCGGCGCGCCACCTTGAGCTGCGTCAGGCCATGGTCGGCGAGCTTGAAGTCGGCCGGCATGCCGCCGTTGACGCGCCCGTCCTGCTTGACGCCGCGGCGAAAGGGCAGGCCGACGAGTTCGCCCTTGAGGTTGTAGTTCCACTGGTGGTAGGGGCAGACGAAGTCCTTGACGCGGCCGTGGCGTTCGCGGCAGAAGGCCACGCCGCGATGGGCGCAGCGGTTCTCGACGACGCGGATCTCGCCGCCGTCGTCGCGCACCATGATCACGCTGCGTTCACCCACCGCGGAGCGCTTGAAGTCGCCGGTGGCTGGGACTTCGCACTCCAGTCCCACGTAGTTCCAGTGGCCGCGGTAGAAGAAGCGTTCAAGCTCGCGCCGGTAGAGCTCGGCGTCGGTATAGACCCAGCCCGGCGCGCGGCTGGTGGGCGCCTCGCCCCAGGCGGAGGCGGGAATGATCGGGACGGCGGCATTCATGACATCGGCCTCCAGGCTGGGCACGCTGCGATTGTGGGCAGCCTGCAGGCATTGTGAAAGAGGGCTGGCGCTAAGGTCGAGCTTCACGGTGTGAAGCATCGCGGCCCGCGCCGCGGACATGGCCAAAGCGACCTCGGATGGACCCGCGATGGACCTCAAGCTGCTGCGTGTGCTGGGCGTGCTGATGCGCAGCCGTCGCAGCGGGCGGTCAGCCCGGTGGGCAACACGGCCGCCAGCACGCGCAAGGAAATGACGCGCGGCAGCTTGGACCGGGCCATCGGCTGGCTGCCCGATCTGGATGCCGGCTTCCATCAGCGCCGGCTCTTCTGGCAGCGTGACGTGTTCCTGATGGCGCGTGGCCACGCGCTGGTGCTGGCCGAGGGCACGGGCCACGACCGTGTCGAAGCCGTGCTGCGCGAGCAAGGCGTGCAGCGTGCACTGCCGCTGCCGCTGCCGCTGCAAGTGCCGCACTTCTTGGCCTTGCCCTGGATCGTCAGCGAGACCGACTTCGTGGTCAGCGTGCCGCAGCGCCTCGTTGAGAAGGTGGCACCCGCGCTCGGCCTCGTGGCGCGCGCACTGCCGCTGGGGCTGCCGACCTTCGAGGTCAACCTGTTCTGGCACCAGCGCGTGCATGGCAACCCGGGGCATCGCGGGCTGTGCGAACGACTGGCGCAACTGTGCGGATGTGCGGACGTGCGGACGTGCGGACGTGCGGACGTGCGGACGTGCGGACGTGCGGGCCCGCTCAGCGCGCCGCCGGCGGCTTGAAGCCGACGCAAGGATCGGGCCGCGGATGCGCGGCGGTGCGCACGATGCGGTCGAAGGCGGTTGTGGTGTCGCCGGCTTCGAGCACACCGATGGCGACGCTGCGCGCGCGCGTGGCCGGATCCAGCCAGCGCGGCACGCCGACGTCGGTGCGCACATGGCCGTTGCCGGCCAGCAGCACCACCCCGCGCGCGGCCTGCTCCTGCAGCACGCGGGCCATGAACTGGTCGCGCGCCACCTGGGCCAGCGCCATCTGCGGCGCCAGGCCCGGGGGCAGCGCGCCGCAATGGCTGGTTTCGATGCTGCGCGTGTGCGCGGCCAGTACGTCGGCCGGCACGCGAGCCTCGAAGCCGGCGGCAGCCAGGCCCTCGCGCATGACGCGGCGGGCTTCGTCGCGGGGCACGTTGGCGGCCACGATTGGCAGTCCGTGCTGCAGCGCCAGTGCGATGAAGGGGCGGTAGAAGTCCCAGTCCCAGCCGCTGCCGCCGACCGCGCTGATCAGCGCCTGGGGGTCGGGCGCAGGCTCGCGGGCGCGCAGGGCGTCGATGGCGCCTTGGCGGTCACGGTCGAACTGCTCCAGTGCCAGCGCCGGGCGCGCACCGCGGGCCAGCTCGGCCTCGAAGGCCTGCAGGCGCAGCGCATGCTGCCCGGGGTGGTCGTGCACCTCGCCCAGCAGCACCACGGGTGCGCTGAAGCGCAGCGCTTCGACCGCTGGGCCGGTCGGCATGGCGCAGGCCGCCAGCGCGAGAGTCGCGATGACCATGACGCAGTGTCGAGGGCCCGGCATCAGGCGTTCAGGACTGGAGCGTGGGCTCGATGAACCGCAACCGCTTGCCGCAGCAGCGAACGGCGTTGTCGCGGCGCACAACATCGCGTCATTTGCGATCGGCACCCACAGCGATCGGCACCCACAGCTCTCGCCGCGAGCGTGGCGAGTAAGGCCAGGAGCCGCTTCATGCCGACTTCGTAGCCGGCGATGGTGGCTGCGCCCGGGGTTCAGGCGGTCTGTTCGATGCCGGCAATCGCCCAGGGGCGGCTGTCATCGTGCGGCTTGACGAGGTGCCAGATCTCGTTGAAGGCTGTGGGCGCGGCGCCCTTGTCCTCGATCATCTCGCCGTGGAAGCGCACGCTGACGATCTGGCGTTCGGCCTCGTTGGCAACATCCAGCACGTCGGCCTGAACCTTGACCACGTCGGTGACCTGCGCCGTGGCGCCGCGCTCCTGCAGATCCACGCGCAGCGAGGCGAACAGTTCCGGCGTCGTGAATTGGCGCAGATCGTCGAGGTTGGCGCTGTCGTTGGCGGCTTGCAAGCGGATGAAAATCATCTTGGCAGTGCGCGCGAAGCCTTCGCTGTCGAAAGCCGCTGGCACGAAGACGCGCGCCACCGGAGCCGCAGCGGCCAGCGTTGCTGGCGCTGTCGGTGTCAGGGGCTCGAAAGCCGGGGCCGGCAGAGCCGCTGGCTCCAGGCTGCTGCGCTCGGCGACCGGGGCCTGCTGCGGCCAAGCCACTTGAGCATTGCCGGTGCTGGTGCCGGTGCCGGCGAGTGCCGGGGCTGGGCTTCGCGCCCCGGGGCCGAAGCGGCGCAGCACGAACAGCACGAGGGCCACCGCGGCCACGCCGAGCAGCGCCATCATGAGGAAATTGCCCATCGCCTCCCCCATGCCGAAATGGCTCATGAGCGCCGCGATGCCCAGGCCCGCGGCGAGGCCGGCGAGCGGGCCCATCCATGAACGCTTGGGTGCCGCGGCCGGTGCTGCACCGGCAGTGGCCGGTGCGGCTTGCTGCGCGGGGGCAGCCTGCTGCGGCGCGGCGGGCTTGCCCGCGGCTGCGTCCGGCGCGGTGCGGGCCGGCATGTCGCGTTGCATGCCGGTGGACTTGCCGCCGCCCAGCCGTTTGGCTTCGGAAACGGAAGGCAGGGTCGCGGCGACCAGGGCCACGACCACGGTACCGATGAGCCAGTTTTTCATTGCGTATCGTCCTCAGCAGTTCAAAGAAGGTGCTCGCCACAAGGACGCGCAGGCAATAGCGAGTGTGGGGCCTTTCTCGCCTGACGCCAAGGCACAACTGCAAAGCCTTGGCGGGTGTGGGTGCAGCAGCCCATGGGTGGCGCTTTGGCCGGCTACCCCGCATGCAGGCAATTGGTGGCAACACGGTCGAATGCAAGGGGCAAGGGGCAAGTGGCAAGTGGCAAGGGCAGGGCAGGGCAGGGCAGGGCAGGGCAGGGCAGGGGCAGGGGAGTACGGGGCAGTACGGGGCCAAGCGCCGCGTGCGGACGGTCGTCGCACCTTCAAGCCCCCATCAGGCGCCCCAGCCACTCGTGCAGCACGAGCCGTGTGCCTTCGAAGCCCGAAGCCGTGGGCAACCAGTCCGACGCGCGCAGCCGGCCGGCCGCCGGCATGCCCATCGGTGCGGCGACGATCTTCATCTTCTTGCCGGCGCTCGCCCGCTCGAAGTTGCGCAGCGCTCGCTGCATGTGATAGCCGTGGGTGACCAGCACGATCTGCTCGATGCCCTGGGCCTCGAGCAGCGCCACCGACTTGAGCGCGTTCTCGCGCGTGTCGCGTGACTCGCCTTCGGTCCAGCGCAGCGGGCGGCCGAGTTCGCGGTCGGCGATGCGGGCGGCGATCTCGGCTTCGCTCGGTCCTGGGTCGGCGCCCAGACCGACGCCGCCGCTGAACGCCAACGGCAGCGACGTTTCCTTGGCCAGCCAGACGCCATAGCGCAAGCGCTCGATGCCGCGCTCGTGCAACGTGGAAACACCGTACTCGGGCGCCAGCAGCCGGCGTCCGCCGCCCAGCACCACGATGGCGGTCTTGGGCGCGCGCTTGAGCTCGGCGATCTGGCTCTCGATGAGCACCGGTTGCGGCTGCATCAGCCACAGCCGCAGGCCCTGGCTGAGTGCCGTGGTGCAGGAGAACCACACCCCCAGCACGCCCAGCAGCACCAGCAGCCAGGCCAGCAGGCGGCGCCTAAACATCAGCCGCGCGCCGACCAGGATGAGCACCAGCAGCGGCACCGGCGGCAGCACGAGCGTGCTGAGGACCGGCTTCCAGCCTTCAATGCCCAGGGTCAGAAAGATGTCGTTCATGGCATGGCCTCACGGCCCCGGATAATTCGCCGCAGTGTAAGGACTCTGGCCGCTGGCGCGACCCCCTGGTTACAAGGAGCGATTCAATGAACGTGCAGACCATCACCTTGGGCGGCGGATGTTTCTGGTGCCTGGAAGCAGTGTACGAATTGGTCGACGGCGTCACCGCTGTCGAAAGCGGCTACTGCAACGGCCATGTGCGCCATCCGAGCTACGAGCAGGTCTGTGGCGGCGACACCGGCCATGTCGAGGTCGTCAAGCTCAGCTTCGATGGCCAGCGCATCAGCCTGCGCGAGGTGCTGGAGATCTTTTTCCACATCCACGATGCCACCACACTCAACCGGCAGGGCAACGACGTCGGCACGCAGTACCGCAGCGGCATCTACCTCGACGAGACGGCGTCCGATGCGGCGGCGCAGGCGAAGGTGGCGCGCGAGGTGCTGGCCGAAGCCAACGCTGCCCACCAGGGCCGCGTGGTGACGGAGCTCAAGCCGCTGGCCAACTACAGCCGCGCCGAGGCTTATCACCAGCACTACTTTGCCAACCACCCGGGGCAGGGCTACTGCGCCTTCGTTGTCGCGCCAAAGGTGGAGAAGTTCAAGCGCACCTTCCAGGCGCGGGTGCGCGCCTGAGGCAGCGTGCCGTCGGCTAGGAGCCAGTCGGACTTGGGGCGTCGACAAGCGAGAAGCGGCCCCAGCGAGGACAGTTTTCGCCGGATCTGCAGGCCCATAGCCCAGCTATGGGACAAGAAGCCGGTGTTCAAGAAGTGCGGCGAAGCCAAAATGGACCGCTGAGGCGGTTTCGGAGCCGACGATCCCCAAGTCCGACGGGCTCCTAGAAATTGCCGAAGGCACTGGCCGGCTGGAGGTCGGGGAAGACCGAGTCCAGGCCGCGGCGCAACTGATGCCGACGGGTGCGCTGGGCCGGGCTGGAGCCGTCGAGCGCAGCAAAGACGGGCGCCCGCAGCAGCCACAAATCGACCGGTTCTTCGGCTGCGCGCACCTGGGCGCGCAGCCAGTCCACGTCCGGTGCGCCCTGCAGCGCGTCCAGGAAGGTGAGCTTGAGCTCGACGAAGGCCTGCCGGGCGGCCATGCGGGCGCTGCGATCCCCGGGCAGGCCCGCACCGGGCAGGCCGGCGCCGGGGCTGAAATGTCGGGGCTGGGTGGGCTGCACGGTGTTGCCTTCGGATTGGCTCAAAGCGGCGCGAACTGCGAGCGCGGTGCACGCGTCGGGAAGTGCCGGTTGAGCAAGATCAGGCGCTGTTCGGCTTCGGTCTGGCTGTGCGCCAGGCCGACGACGCTGAACAGCTCGGCGCGCACGTGCCAGAGCTCGCGCAGTGACCGGGCTTCATGGACGCGCTGGCGCACCCGCTGCGCGTCATCAGTGCCGATGTCGGCCAGTGCGGCCATGAAATCCGTGCGCACGTTGGGCAACCGGTTCAGCGGCGGCGCAGCGCTCTGGGGTGTCGGCGCCATGAGCCAGAACATCACCCGCTGCCAGCCCGAGGCCGGCGCGCAGCGCAAGGACGGGGGCACCGACTCCACGCGCAAGCCACTGGCCCCCATCAGCGTGGAACGCCGTCCCCAGCGGGTCAGAAATGGCAGCGGTCTCATCATGCAGGTGATATCGGACACTCGGGTGGCAAACCTAAGGTTCGATCGTGTCCCAGCCGTGCGTCGGCGATGACCGGAGAAGCCGGGCCTTGCGCGTGCTGTTCTGCGCTGGGCGCCACGCGCTACCCCCGATGGCAGGCGGCTCCCAGGCAGATAGGCTAGTGCTCCAACCCATAGGTTTCGAGACAAGTTGAAAACGATGGATTCGTTCGCCAGGCTAGGCGCAAACCACAGCGATACCTTCTGGTATCGCGAGGATTTGCAACGACGCATGGTGGACGAAGACGCGTTTTCATG
>JANMVM010000095.1:0-4388 GCA_031392695.1 Rubrivivax sp. | reverse complement strand
CAGGCCCGAGCTGCCTTCGGTGAGGTAGGGCGTGTCGATCTGCGCCAGGTTCCCCAGGCAGACGATCTTGGTGCCCGGCCCGGCGCGCGTGATCAGCGTCTTCATCTGCTTGGGCGTCAGGTTCTGCGCCTCGTCGATGATCACGAACTTGTTCAGGAAGGTGCGCCCGCGCATGAAGTTCAGGCTCTTGATCTTGATCTTGCTGCGCACCAGGTCGTTGGTGGCGGCGCGGCCCCATTCGCCGGCGCTGGCGTCGGTGCGGGCCAGTACTTCGAGGTTGTCGTCGAGCGCGCCCATCCACGGGCCCATCTTCTCTTCCTCGTTGCCGGGCAGGAAGCCGATGTCGTCGCCCACCGGTACCGTCACGCGGGTGACGATGATTTCGGTGTAGCGGCGCTCGTCCAGCACCTGGCTGAGCGCCGCGGCCAGCGTCATCAGCGTCTTGCCGGTGCCCGCGGTGCCGGTGAGGGTGATGAAGTCGCAGTCGGGGTCCATCAACAGGTTGAGCGCGAAGTTCTGTTCGCGATTGCGGGCCGTCACGCCCCACACCGCGTTCTTGGCGTGGGTGTACTCGCGCAGCGTCTTGAGCACCGCGGTCTTGCCGGTGATCTCGGTGACGCGGGCGTAGAGCGCCGCGGCACCGGGCACTTCGAGGTAGACGAACTGGTTGATCATCAGCGCCGGCACCAGCGGCCCGCTGATGCGGTAGAAGGTCTGGCCGCCCTGCTGCCAGCTTTCCATGGTCTTGCCGTGGCGGTCCCAGAAATCGGCCGGCAGCGCCAGCACACCGGTGTAGAGCAGGTCACCATCTTCGAGCGTCTTGTCGTTGGTGTAGTCCTCGGCCGGCAGGCCCAGGGCGCGCGCCTTGACGCGCATGTTGATGTCCTTGGACACCAGCACCACCTCGCGCGGGGTTGCGGATTTCTGCTGCTGCTCGCGCAGGTGTTGCACGACGCCCAGGATCTGGTTGTCGGCCTTGCCCTGGGGCAGGCCGGCGGGCAGCTTGAAGTCCAGGAACATGGTCTGGAAGAAGAGCTTGCCGCCGGCTTCGCGGTGGCCGGTCTTGGCCAGGTCGATGCCGGCATGGGCGTCGAGCGAGCCGTCCTTGGCCGCCAGCGAGGCCAGGGCGTCGAGCTCGCGGCTGACCTGGCGCACGCTGCGCGCGACTTCGCTCATGCCCTTCTTGTGCCCGTCCAGCTCTTCGAGCGTGATCATGGGCAGGAAGATGTCGTGCTCCTCGAAGCGGAACAGGCTCATCGGGTCGTGCATCAGCACATTGGTGTCGAGCACGAAGAGCTTGGCCGGCCCGGTGCTGCGCGGCTTGCGCGGCTTGGGCTGGGCTGCCGGCACCAGTCGCTGCGGCACCGCGGCGGCTGCGGATGGCGCCATCGGCGAGGGGGCCTGTGCAGTCATCGCGGCCAGGCCATCGCGCAGGTCGAGCGCGCTTTGCGCCGGCGGCTCCGGGCTGCGCACCTTCAAGGAGCGCTTGTCGGCACGCGGTGCGGCCTGCGCTTCGTAGTCGGCGCTTTGCAGCAGGTCACCCTTCTTGGACGGTGGCTTGGGCAGGGGCATGATCAGTCGCAGGTGGGGAAAGAAAAAAGCCGCACGGTCGGCTGTGCGGCTTGGATGGTTTCAGCATGGGCCGGCCGCCGGCGCGAGCCGTGGCCTCGGGTGCCGGCGGTGGTGCTCAAGCGGCCTTCTTCAGCGCCTTCACTGCCTTGAGCACTTCTTCGACGTGGCCGGCGACCTTGATGCCGCGCCATTCGGCGCGCATCACACCCTGGGCGTCGATGAGGAAGGTGCTGCGCTCGATGCCCTTGACCTTCTTGCCGTACATGATCTTGTTCTTGACCACGCCGAACATGTGGCAGAGCTTCTCTTCGGTGTCGGCGATGAGGTCGAAGGGCAACTCGAGGTTGGTCTTGAACTTGTCGTGCGACGCCATGTTGTCGCGCGAGACGCCAAAGAGCACGGCGCCGGCCTTCACGAAGTCCTTGTGATGGTCGCGAAACTGCATCGCTTCCGTCGTGCACCCGGGGGTGTTGTCCTTGGGATAGAAGTACAGCACCACGGCGTGGCCTACGTGCGACTGGGGCGTGAACTTCACGCCGCCGGTGGCCAAGGCTTCGAATTCCGGGAGCGCTTTATTGATGACCGGTGTCATGGGTGGGTTTTCTCGGAATGCTGGCCGCCGTTGCAGGCTTAATGACGAATTATATTGTGTCTTCGAGCCGGGTCTTCAAGTCGACGCTGGCAGGCCGCTCTGCAGCAGCAGGGCCGCCACCACCGAACGCCCTTCTGCGGCCAGTACGTTGTAGGTGCGGCAGGCCGCTGCGGTGTCCATGGTTTCGACGCCCACCCGCTGCTCGATGAGTGCCCGCATCAGCGCCGGTGGCGCGAAACGCAGTCGTGGCCCGCTGCCAAAAATCACGACTTCGGGCCTGAGCGCCACCAGGCACTCGAAGTGCCGGGCCTGCAAGTCTTCCAGCCGCGCGGGCTCCCAGGCCTGCACCGCACCCACCCAGGGCACCAGCACGCTGTGCGTGAACGGCGTCTTGCCCACCCACAGGCGGCCGGATTCCTGGCGGGTGATGACGTTGACGCCGTCGAGCGTGTCGGGTTGGAACTTCATGCGTGGATAATTCTAAGTTCCTCCTGGAGCACCCCCGCCGTGAGACCGATCGCCAAATCCGCCAAGCTTGCCAACGTGGCCTACGACATCCGCGGGCCCGTGCTCGACAAGGCGCGACAGATGCAGGAGGAGGGCCACAAGATCATCCAGCTCAACATCGGCAACGTGGCCGCCTTCGGGCTCATGCCGCCGGACGAGATCGTGCAGGACATGATCCGCAATCTGCCCGACGCCGCCGGCTACACCGACAGCAAAGGCCTCTTCGCGCCGCGCAAGGCGGTGGTGCACTACACGCAGGAAAAGGGCGTCCTGGGCGTCACGGTGGACGATGTCTACCTGGGCAACGGCGCCTCGGAGCTGATCCAGATGGCGATCAGCGCGCTCGTCAACGACGGCGACGAGATCCTGATCCCGGCGCCCGACTTCCCGCTCTACACCGCCGTCGTGGGCTTGAGCGGCGGCCGCCCGGTGCACTACATCTGCGACGAGCAGGCCGGCTGGCTGCCCGACATCGAGGACATGCGCAGCAAGATCACGCCCCGCACCCGCGGCATCATGGTCTGCAACCCCAACAACCCGACCGGAGCGCTGTACCCCGACGCGCTGCTGCTGCAGATCATCGAGCTGGCGCGCCAGCACCAGCTGGTGGTGTTTGCCGACGAGATCTACGACAAGACGCTCTACGACGGCAACACCCACACCAGCATGGCCAGCCTGGCCGAGGACGTGCTGTTCATCACCTTCAACGGCCTGTCCAAGAACTACCGTGCCTGCGGCTACCGTGCCGGCTGGATGGTGGTCTCGGGCGAGAAGCGGCATGCGCGCGACTACATCGAGGGCCTGAACATGCTGGCCAGCCTGCGCCTGTGCGCCAACACGCCAGGGCAGCTGGCGGTGCAGACGGCGCTGGGTGGCTACCAGAGCATCAAGGACCTGGTGGCGCCCACGGGGCGCCTGTGCAGGCAGCGCGACGTGGCCTTCAGCCTGCTGACGCAGATCCCGGGCGTCAGCGTGGTCAAGCCCAAGGCGGCGCTGTACATGTTTCCGCGCCTCGACCCCAAGGTCTATCCGATCGCCGACGACCAGCAGTTCGCCTACGAGCTGCTGGCCGAGCAGAAGGTGCTGATCGTGCAGGGCACGGGCTTCAACTGGGTGGCGCACGATCACTTCAGGATCGTCTTCCTGCCCAATGTCGACGACCTGAGCGAGGCCATCGGCCGCATCGAGCGCTTCCTGTCCCACTACCGCAAACGTCACTCGTCCTGAGCCCGAAGCTGAACATGAAACCCATTCAAGTCGGCCTCCTGGGCATCGGCACGGTCGGCAGCGGCACCTTCAAGGTGCTGCAGCGCAACCAGGCAGAGATCCGCCGCCGCGCCGGCCGCGGTATCGAAATCACCATGGTCGCCGACCTCGACACCGAGCGCGCGCGCGCCGTCGTCGGCCCCGGCGTGCAGGTGGTGGCCGACGCCCGCCAGGTGATCGCCAACCCCGACATCGACATCGTCGTCGAGCTGATCGGCGGCTACGGCATCGCGCGCACACTGGTGCTGCAAGCCATTGCCGCCGGCAAGCATGTCGTCACCGCCAACAAGGCGCTGCTGGCGGTGCACGGCAGCGAGATCTTCGCCGCGGCCAGCGAGAAGAGCGTGGTGGTGGCCTTCGAAGCCGCCGTGGCCGGCGGCATCCCGATCATCAAGGCGTTGCGCGAGGGGTTGACAGCCAACCGCATCGAGTGGATCGCCGGCATCATCAA
>JANMVM010000070.1:0-35591 GCA_031392695.1 Rubrivivax sp. | reverse complement strand
TGTTTCCGCTCACGCTGGCCGGGCTGGAAGGTGCGATGCGGCTGCTCAGCAAATGACGCGCAGGCGCCGCGGCGCGGCGCCGCAGGCGTTGCGCGCCGGGCTCGGCCTTCGGGGCCACCGCAGCCTTGTTGGCCTGCTCGGCTGCCTGGCTCTCGTCGGCTGTGCCGGCCTGCCGACGCCCGAAGCAGCGCCGGCCGAGGCGCGCAACGGCGCCAGCAACGAAGTCTTTGCGCTCGTCACGCCGCAGGAGTTCGAGCAGCAGTCGCCGACGCTGGGCGTCGAGATCGAGATCGAGGCGCCGGCCGACCTCAAGGCGCTGCTGCTGCGCCACCTCGACCTGGTGCGGCTGGGCCGGCTGCCGCGCGGCGATGTCGACGACACCGAATGGGCGCGCCTGATCGATGCCTCGCCGGCCCAGGTGCGCGAGCTGCTGCAGACCGAGGGCTACTTCACGCCGCGCGTCGCCGTGGCCCGCACCCCGGGCCGCGCCAGCGGCCAGGCCGACCTGGTGCGGCTGAGCGTGGAGCCTGGCGCGCGCGCCCGCATCTCGCGCGTCACGATCGAGGCCGAAGGCGATCTCGAACGCGCCGTTGCAGCCGGCGACGACCGCGCCGCGGCCACGCTGGCGCAGTTGCGCAGCGCCTGGGAGCTGCCCGTGGGCAGCGGCTTTCGCAACCCGGCCTGGAGCACCGCCAAGTCGGCCGGCCTGGCGCGGCTGCGCGCCGCCGGCTATGCCACCGCAAGCTGGAGCGGCACCGGCGCCGACATCAACGTCGAGCGCAACGAGGTGCGCCTGTTCCTGGTCGCCGACAGCGGCCCGCTGTTCCGCCTGGGCAGCCTGCAGATCGAGGGCCTGGTGGCGCAGGATGCGCAGACCGTGACCAATCTGGCCTTCACCCAGCGCGGCACGCCGGTCAGCGAAGCGCTGATGCTGGACTTCCAGGAGCGCCTGCAGAAGTCGGGCCTGTTCGAGACCGTCAGCGTGACACTGGACACTGACCCCGCGCGCGCCGCCGAAGCCACCGTGCTCGTGCGCCTGCGCGAGGCACCGTTGCAGGTCTACACCTTCGGCGTCGGCATCAGCGCCAACACCGGCGCGCGCGCTTCGGTGGAGCACCGGTACCGCCGCGTCTTCGGCCTGCCGCTGTCGTCCAAGGTCAAGATCGAAGTCGGTGAAAAGCGCCAGGCCTGGGACGCCGAACTCAGCGGCCGGCCCGACGAACGCCTGTACCGCAACTTGCTGGGCGGCGCCGTCGAGCGGCTGGTCTCCGACAACGACGTCGTGCTGTCGCAGCGCGTGCGCCTGGGCCGCACCCAGGACACGCAGCGCATCGAGCGGCTGTTCTACGTCGAGGCCGAGCGCTCGTCGCGCCGCACCAATGCCGGCGACCGCAACGACGCGCTGGCCTTCTCGCTCAACTTCCACGGCGGCTGGCGCGACCTCGACAGCGTCGTGCTGCCGACCCAGGGCGAGACGCTGGCCATCCAGCTCGGCGCCGGCCAGTCCAGCGGCACCGACGCCGACCGCGGCCCCTTCGTGCGCGCCTATGGCCGCGTCACCGTCTACCGGCCGCTGGGCCGCACCTGGTATGGCCAGGCGCGGCTGGAACTGGGCCAGGTCTTCCTGGGCCCGCGCATGGTGGTGCCCGAATCGCTGAAGTGGCGCGCCGGCGGCGACGAGTCGGTGCGCGGCTACGCCTTCCGCAGCCTCGGGCCGGTGGTCGACGGCGCGGTGGGCAGCGGGCTGTCGCTGTTCACCGCCAGCGCCGAGCTGGCGCGGCCCATCGTCGACAGCATGCCGTCGCTGTGGGGCGCCGTGTTCGTCGATGCCGGCAACGCGGCCGAGTCCTTCGGCGCACTCAAGCCGGTCTTCGGCACGGGCTTCGGCGTGCGCTGGCGCAGCCCCGTGGGGCCGCTGCGGCTGGACTGGGCCTACGGCAGCGAAACCCGCAAGGGCCGCCTGCACTTCAGCGTCGGCATCGCCTTCTGAGGCGGAGCCTGGCAGCACCATGAGCGAGCCCCCGGTCCAGCCATCCACGGCATCGCCGCCAGCCGTGCCCGCGGCGCCGGAGCCCTCGCACCCGCACGCCGCGCCAGCGCCGCTGGCCACCAGCCTGTCGCTGCTGGTGCCGCTGGCCATCGTGCTGGCCTTCGTGCTGCTCGTCGGCGGTGGCGCCACGGCGCTCGTGCGCTGGTGGCTCTTCGACGCCGCGGGCTCGCTGTGGCTGGTGCAGCGCCTGCCGCTGGTCCAGGTGCAGGGATTTCACGGCGCCCTGCTCGGCGAGAGCTGGCAGGCCGACCAGGTCCAGCTGAGCTGGGGCCAGAACAAGGAGTCGGTGACGATCGAGGGCCTGGCCTCGTCAGGCATGCGCTGGACCTGGAAGCCCAACGAGCACGCGCTGCTCGGCCTGGACATCGGTCAGATCAGCGCACGCAAGGTCACGGTGCACACCGGCAAGCCGGGGCCGCGGCCGATCCCCCTGCCGGCCAGCGTCGTCATGCCACTGCAGTTGCTCGTCAGGCAGGCGCGCGTCGATGAACTCTTCATCGACGCGCTGGCGCCGGTGCTGCGCCTGAACCTGCAGGGCCTGGTGCTGGAGACACGCGCCGGAGCCGAGCACCGCATCGATGCCGCCGAGGCCGAGTGGCAAGGCCTGCACCTGGAGGCCAGCGCGCGCATCGGCAACCTCAGCCCGCTGCCCCTGACGCTGCAGGGCACGCTGCGCCCCGCCGCCGAAGGCGACGCTCCGCGCTGGGCCGCCGTGCTCAAGGCCAGCGGCCCGTTGCCCGAGGTGCAGCTCAGCGGCACCCTGCGCGGCGTGCCGCTGCCCGGCCGCGAGATGCCGGCCGTCGACCTGCAGGCCCAGTTGCACCCGCTGCAGGCCTGGCCGCTGTCGACGCTGAACCTGCAAACGCGCGAGCTCGATCTGTCGGCGCTGTTGCTGCAGGCGCCGCAGACCCGCCTGTCGGGCACTGCCACGCTCAAAGGCACGGCCAGGGACGCGCCGCTGACGGCGACGCTGGCGCTGGACAATGCCCTGCCCGGCCGCTGGAACGAGCGCCGCCTGCCCGTCAAGCATCTGGTGGCCGAAGTGCGCGGGCGGTTGAGCCAGCCCGAGCGGATCGATGTCCAGCACTTCGACGCCACGCTGGCCGATGCCACGCGCAGCGCCGGTCACCTGCTGGGCAGCGCGGTGTGGTCGGGCCACGAGCTGAAGATCGAGTCGCAGCTGCAGGCCGTGGTGCCGCAGCGCCTGGATGGCCGCACCGCGGCGCTGCAGCTGTCGGGCCCGGTGCTGGTCACGCTGCGCGGCCTGCCCTCGCCCGACCGCGCGGCCAAGACCACGCCGCCGCCGGCCTGGGTGGGTTGGAAGATCGATCTCGAAGGCAAGCTCGATGCCGCGCCCCAGGCGGTGCGCCTGGCCATGGAAGGCAGCGCCAACGACCAGCAGCTCGAAGTCACGCGGCTGCACGCCAGCAGCGGCAACGCCAGCGCCGACCTGCGCGCGCTGCTGCAGCGCACCGGCAAGAGCGACTGGAAGATTGAGTCGACGGGCAGCCTGGTCGACTTCGACCCCTTGCCCTGGTGGCCCGGCGAGTCCGGCTCGACCTGGCGCCAGGGGCCGCACCGCCTGTCCGCGGGCTGGCAGTTCGACGTGCGCGCGCCGGGCAATGCCGCCGCGCTGCCGACCATCGAGCTGCTGCAGCGACTGGCCGGCACCGGCAACCTGCGCCTGCACGACTCGCTGCTGGCCGGCGTGCCGCTGGCGGCCGACATCAAGCTCGGCTACACCCAGGCCGCGGCGCCCACGGCGGCGCTGCTCAGCGCTGAATTCAACCTCGGCGGCAACCTGATCAGCATCGACGGCCGCGGCGACCCGGCCAACAACGGCCAGGCCGACCGCTGGCGCGCCGAGGTCAGGGCTGAATCGCTGCGCACGCTGGCGCCGCTGACGCGGCTGCACCCGGCGCTGGCCAACTGGGTACCGCGCCAGGGCAGCGCCACGCTCAGCGTGGCCGCCGATGGCCGCTGGCCCAACCTGCGCACCGAAGGCAGCGCGCGCGTAATGCAGCTGCAGGTGGGCACGCTCGGGCTGGCCCAGGGCCAGGCGAACTGGCGCCTGGAGACCGGCGGCGAACGGCCACTGACGCTGCACCTCGACCTCGCGGGCCTGCAGTTCGGCGCGCAGCGCGCCGACCACCTGCGCGCCGACGTCAGCGGCACCCTGGCCGAGCACCGTATCGACATCAACGGTGCGCTGCCCCTGCTGCCGCCGGACGTGGCCGTCAGGCTGCTCGGCGTGCAAGCCCAGTCCGGCACGCGCGCGCAGATGCTGGCCCAGGGCGCCTGGCAGGCCGACGCTGCCGGCGGTGGCCGTTGGCGCGCCCGCATCGAGCGCCTGGTGGTGGGCTCGTGGGACGGCAGCGCCGGCGATGCCGCGCCGGCCTCGCAGTGGGCCCAGGCCGGTGATGTGCGCGCCGAGCTCACCTTCGACGGCAGCGGCAAGCTGGTGGCGCTGCAGGCCGACCCGGGCCGGCTGCAACTGGCCGACAACGTGGCCCTGCGCTGGGACGAGGTGAAGGTCGATCTGCGCGGCGCGCTGGCGCGCCTGGAACTGCGCGCCGACATCGAACCCTTCGCACTGGCGCCGCTGCTGGCGCGGCTGCAGCCGACGATGGGCTGGTCGGGCGACATCCGCCTGGGGGCCCGCATCGACATCCGCGCCGGCGAGCGCTTCGACGCCGAGATGGTGTTCGAGCGCAAGGACGGCGACCTCCACATCGGCAGCGCCGAAGGCATGCAACTGCTCGGCCTGACCGAGCTGCGCCTGGCGCTGTCGGCGCACGACGGCGCCTGGACCTTCACGCCGGTGTTCAAGGGCCGCAGCCTGGGCGAAATCACCGGCAGTGCGCGCGTGCTGACGACGCCCGAGCGGCGCTGGCCGCACGCCGACGCCACGCTCTCGGGCGATGTGCAGGCGCGCGTCGCCGACCTCGGCATCTGGGGCGCCTGGGTGCCGCCGGGCTGGCACCTGGCCGGCGAACTGCGCACCACGGCCACGCTCGGCGGCCGCTTTGGCGAGCCGCGCTACACCGGCGAGATCACCGGCGCCGGCCTGTCGGTGCGCAACCTGCTGCAGGGCGTCAACGTCAGCGACGGCCAGATCGCGGTGCGCCTGGAGGGCGACAAGGCGAGCATCGAACGCTTCACGCTCAAGGGCGGCGACGGCACGCTGACCCTCACCGGCAACGCCACCCTGGGCGCGTCGCCGCAGGCGCGGCTGCAGGTCCGGGCCGAGCGCTTCCGCGTCATCGGCCGCGTCGACCGCCTGGCCATCGCCAGCGGTCAGGCCGAGCTGCTGCTGGCCAGCGACCAGACGCGACTGGACGGCCGCTTCACGCTCGACGAGGCGCTGTTCGACACCAGCCGCGGCGACGCGCCATCGCTGGACGACGACGTCACCGTACGCCGCCCCGGGGCCGCAATCGTGAGCAGCGATGAGCAGCGCGCGGCCAGCCCGCGGCGCAACCTGGTGCTCGGCCTGGAGATCGACCTCGGACAGAAGACGCGCGTGCGCGGCCGCGGCCTCGAAACCGGCTTGAGCGGCAGCGTGCGGCTGGCCACCCCCGGCGGCCGGCTCGAGGTGCGCGGCACCATCAACGCCGACGACGGCACCTATGCCGCGTATGGCCAGAAGCTCACGCTCGAGCGCGGCAGCGTGGCCTTCAGCGGCCCGCCCGACGACCCCCGGCTGAACATCCTGGCGCTGCGTCCGAACATCGACACCCGCGTCGGGGTGTCGATCACCGGCACGCTGCAGAGCCCGCGCGTGCGGCTGTACTCCGAACCCGACATGAGCGACACCGAAAAGCTGTCTTGGCTGGTGCTGGGCCGCGCGTCCGACGGCCTGGGGCGCACCGACACGGCGCTGCTGCAGCGCGCTGCCGTGGCCCTGCTCTCGGGTGAAGGCGAGGCGCCCACCGACGCGCTGCTCAAGAGCCTGGGCATCGACGAGATCAGCCTCAAGCAGAGCGAAGGTGACGTGCGCGAGACCGTGATCAGCCTGGGCAAGCAGCTGTCACGCCGCTGGTACCTGGGCTACGAACGCGGCGTCAACTCCACCACCGGCACCTGGCAGCTGATCTACCGCATCGCGCAGCGCTTCACGCTGCGCGCGCAGAGCGGCCTGGAGAACTCGCTCGACGTGATCTGGACCTGGCGTTTCCAGGAGACACCGGCCGACGCCGGCATGAGAAAATCCATCGTCACGCCGCCGTAGTTCAATGGATAGAACGGGGACCTCCTAAGTCTCAGATGCAGGTTCGATTCCTGCCGGGGGCGCCACCGCCACTGCAGCAGCGCGAGCGCTTCAACCGCGCCTTGGCCAGGCCAACGCTAGCGCACCCCCACGAGACGCGCCGCCTTTTCCAGCAGGCCTTCCTCGCGCTGCTCGACGCGCTGGTGGGCGTTGAACTCACGCAGCCGATGCAGCTCGCGCACGAGCGTCAGCGCGAAACCGTGGCGGCCGCCGCGGCGGTCGACGAGCAGATCCTGCAACAGTGCCTCGCTGAGCTCGACGTCGCGCCAGCACCAGGAGATGCGGTTGGCGACGCGCGGGTAGAGCTCGCACAGGCGCACCGGCCGGCGCCGCGGCGGCAGCTGGCGCAGCCAGCGTCGCGTGGTGCCGGTGAGCGCGCCGTCGCAGGCGCGAGGCGTGCGGCGCGCGTGCACCCAGTGCTGTTCGCTGGGGTCGTCCTGGATGTCGTCGACCAGGTATTTGCGCAAGTCGAACACGGTCAACGCCTCTTGGGGTCATGCGGCCCGGCCGCAGTCACCCGGGATGTCGGCCCAGGCGGGGCCGGGCTGAAGCCCGCGGCGAGCGTTGCCTCAGGCGGCCGGCGCGCGCAGCGCCCGGCTGAGCAGGATCACCGGAATCAGTCCCACGGCGACGATCGCCAGCGAGGGCAAGGCGGCTTCGGCCAGGCGTTCGTCGCGCGCCAGGTTGTAGGCCACCACGGCCAGCGTGTCGCTGCCAAAAGGGCGCAGCACGAGCGTGGCGGGCAGCTCTTTCATGACGTCCACGAATACCAGCAACGCCGCCGCGCCGGCCGAACGGCGCAGCAGCGGCAGGTGCAGCTCGGTAAAGAGGCGCCGCGCGCCGCCGCCGAGCAGGCGCGCGGTCTCGTCGATCGACAGTGGCACACGGGCATAGCCGGCTTCCACCGATTGCAAGGCGACGGCAGAAAAGCGCACCAGGTAGGCGTAGAGCAGGCCAAACACGGTGCCGGTGACGAGCGCAGCCGCGCCGGCCCCGGGCCAGCGCGCCTGGACCCACCCGACGGGCAGCAGGATGCCCACGGCAATCACCGCCCCCGGCACGGCATAGCCCAGCGAAAGCACGCGCGCGGCGGGCGGCAGCAGCAGGCCACGCTTTTGGCGCAGCGCGAAGGCCAGCGCCAGCGCCAGCGCGGTGGCGGCCAGCGCGGCGATCGCGGCGAGCTTGAAACTCGACAGCGCCCACTGTGCAAAACTCGCCAGCGGCAGCCCGGCGTCGGCGAGCCGGGCTTCCTGCCAGAGCATGTGCGCCAGCCAGGCCACCGGCAGCACGAAGCCAAACAGCACCGGCAGGGCACAGAGCGTGGCCAGCGTCGCGGCAGCGGCGCCACGCAGCACCAGCGGCCGCGCGTCGGCCGAGGGCGCCGCCGTGCGGCTGCTGGCAAAGCGCAGCCGCCGCTGCGCTCTGCGCTCGGCCATCAACAACGCGGCCACCACCACCAGCAACAGCGCCGCCAGCTGCGCCGCGGCAACACGGTCGTTCATCACCAGCCAGGCCTTGTAGATGCCGGTGCTGAAGGTGGTGAGGCCGAAGTAGGAGCCCACGCCGTAGTCGGCCAGCGTTTCCATCAGCGCCAGTGCGGTGCCCGCGGCGATGGCCGGGCGCGCCATCGGCAAAGCGACCTCGAGCACGCGCCGGCGCATCGGCGCGCCGAGCAGCCGTGCGGCTTCCATCAGGCGCACCGCGCGCTCGCCCAGCGCGGCCCGCGCCAGCAGGTAGACGTAGGGGTACAGGCAAAGCACGAACAGCAGCACCGCCATCGGCAGGCTGCGCACGTCGGGCCAGAGCGCGCCTTGCAGGCCCAGCGCCTGGCGCAGACCGCTCTGCAGCGGGCCGCTGAACTGCAGGGCGTCGGTCCAGGCATAGGCCAGCACGTAGGCCGGCATGGCCAGCGGCAACAGCAGCGCCCATTCGAAGAGCCGGCGGCCCGGAAAATCGAACAGCGTCACCGCCGCCGCAGCGGCCGAGCCGAGCAGCATCACGCCCAGCGCGACGCCGCCGGCCAGCAGTGCCGACTGCAACACGTAGTCGGGCAGCACGGTGGTCCACTGGTGCCGCAGCACGGCGAGCGCGGCAGCGTCAAGCGCGAACCAGGCGCCCAGCACGCCAAGCACGGGCAGGGCCAGCAGCAGGCAAAGCAGCGTCAGGGCATGGCGCATGAACAGGGGGTCAACTGCCGGATGGGCGGTGGGCGGTAGGCGGGTTCGCGGCTCGGCCGGAGTTCAGAGTCGCGACTGAATGCGAACAATCCTCATTCAGGCTCGCAGATTATGATGCGCCGATGTTCCTGAGCCTCGAATCCGTGACCGTGCGCTACCCCCGGTCGCCCACCCTGCGCGCTGCGGTTTCTGGGGTCACGCTGGGCCTTCTGCAGGGCCAGGTCGGGGTGCTGATCGGGCCTTCCGGCTGCGGCAAGACGTCGCTGCTGCGCGCCGTGGCGGGGCTCGAGCCCTGCGCCGCCGGCCGGGTCTCGATTGCCGGCCAGCGCCTGTCCGACCCCGCTGCCGGTCTGCACCTGGCGCCTGAGCGGCGCCAGATCGGCATGGTGTTCCAGGACTACGCGCTGTTCCCGCACCTGAGCGTGGCCGACAACGTGGCTTTCGGCATTGCCGGGCTCGAACGCAGCGCGCGGTCCCAGCGCGTGCAGCAGATGCTTGACCTGGTGGGTCTGGGCCATGCCGCCAAACGCGCGCCTCACCAGCTGTCGGGCGGCCAGCAGCAGCGCGTGGCGCTGGCCCGTGCGCTGGCCCCGGGCCCACGCCTGCTGCTGCTGGACGAGCCGTTTTCCAGCCTCGACGTCGACCTGCGCGAACGCCTGGCGCAGGAAGTGCGCGTGATCCTCAAGGACAGCGGCACCACGGCGCTGCTCGTCACCCACGACCAGCTTGAGGCCTTTGCCGTGGGCGACGTCATCGGCGTCATGAACAAGGGCGTGCTCGAGCAGTGGGACGACGCCTACACGCTCTACCACCGCCCGGCCAGCCGTTTCGTGGCCCAGTTCATCGGCCACGGCGTGTTCGCGCCAGCGCAGATCGTGGCCTGCGCCCACGGCCCCTGCGTGCACACGCCGTTGGGCGAGTTCGACGACGTCGCCGGCTGCCCGCTGCCCGAGGCCTTCCCGAACGGTGAATGCGACGTGCTGCTGCGCGCCGACGACATCGTGCACGACGACGCCAGCCCGGTGCGGGCGCTCATCGAGCGCAAGGCCTTCCGCGGCTCGGAGTTCCTGCTCACGCTGCGGCTGGCCAGCGGCGAGCGGGTGATGGCGCACGTGCCCTCGCACCACGACCACCAGGTGGGTGAGTGGATCGGCATCCGTGCCGAGGTCGACCACGTGGTGACGTTTGCGCGCCTGGCCGAAGCCGCCGCCGACTGAAATTCAGACTCAAGGCTTGTAAAGATTTAAGGCTGCGCCGGCGCCGGTCGACGTCCGCTCGGCTCTCCGCGGGCCCACTGAAGGCCGATCGGCAGCCATTGGTGGCAATTGACCTCGATTCGCAGGTGCAACTTTCCGGCGCCATCGCACTCCCAGGGGCGTGCCAGTCCTATACTGGTTGTACGTGCGTACTTCCTGGAAAGGCGCGTTGAACATGGGTTCCAAGTTGAAAGTGGCCGGCATCCTTGCCGTGGGTCTGGTGGCGGGTGCGCTCACGACGATGCAATTGCAGGCGGTGGCGCGCAACTCGATGGGGGCCCTGCCTCTCGAGGAAGTCCAGCAACTCGCGGCGGTCTTCGACCGCGTCAAGGCCGAGTACGTCGAGCCCGTGGATGAGAAGAAGCTCATCTCCGACGCCATCGCCGGCATGGTGGCGGGCCTGGACCCGCACTCGCAGTACTTCGACAAGAAGTCCTTCAAGGAATTCCGCGAAAACACCGGCGGCAAGTTCGTCGGCATCGGCATCGAGATGGGCATGGAAGACGGCCTCGTGAAGGTCGTCTCGCCCATCGAAGGCTCGCCCGCCTTCCGCGCTGGCTTGAAGCCCGGTGACCTGATCACGCGCATCGACGACACCCCGGTCAAGGGCCTGACGGTGGACCAGGCGGTCAAGAAGATGCGTGGCGACCCCAACACCAAGGTCATCTTGACGGTCTTTCGCAAGCTCGAGAACCGCAGCTTCCCGGTGACCATCGTGCGCGAGGAAATCCGCATGCAGAGCGTGCGCGCGCGCATGGTCGAGCCCGGCTATGGCTGGGTGCGGGTGAGCCAGTTCCAGGACCGCACGGTCGACGACTTCGTGCGCAAGGTCGAAGACCTCTACAAGCAGGACCCCAACCTCAAGGGCCTGGTGCTCGACCTGCGCAACGACCCGGGCGGCCTGCTCGACGCCTCGGTGGCGCTGAGCGCAGCCTTCCTGCCGCCGGACCTGGTGGTCGTGACCACCAACGGCCAGATGGCGGAATCGCGCCAGAGCTTCAAGGCCAACATGGCCGACTACGCCCGTCGCGGCGGCGCCGATCCGCTCAAGCGGCTGCCGGCGGCGCTGAAGAACGTGCCGCTGGTGGTGCTGGTCAACGAAGGGTCGGCCTCGGCCAGCGAAATCGTCGCCGGTGCGCTGCAGGATCACAAACGCGCCATCATCATGGGCGCGCAGACCTTCGGCAAGGGCTCAGTGCAGACGATCCGCCCGCTGCCCGCCGACACGGCGCTGAAGATCACCACGGCGCGCTACTACACGCCGAGCGGCCGCAGCATCCAGGCCAAGGGCATCGTGCCTGATGTCTTCCTCGACGAAACAGCCGAAGGCAACGTCTACGCGGCGCTGCGCATGCGCGAAGCCGACCTCGACAAGCACCTGCAAGGCGCTGACGAGAAGAAGGACGCAGCACGCGAAAAGGCGCGCGACGAAGCGCGCAAGAAGCTCGAAGAGCAACTCGCCAAGACCAAGGAGCCGGCCAAGCCGCTGCCTGAATTCGGCACCGCCGAAGACTTCCCCTTGCAGCAGGCGCTCAACCAGTTGCGCGGTCTGCCGGTGGTGGCCAGCAAAACGGCCGTCGAGCAACGCGCCGAAGCTGCTGGCACGCCGGCCAAGTAAGCGTCCGGCCTCGCCTGTCCGCAAGCCCGCCACCCGGCGGGCTTTGTGTTTGCACTCTGCCACCATGAACGACCAGCAACTGCTGCGCTACGCCCGCCACCTGATGCTCGACGAAATCGGCATCGAAGGCCAGCAACGTCTGCTCGACGCGCACGCACTCGTCATCGGCGCCGGTGGCCTCGGTTCACCGGCGCTGCTGTACCTGGCCACCGCGGGTGTAGGCCGCATCACGGTGATCGACCCCGACAACGTCGACCTCAGCAACCTGCAGCGGCAGATCGCCCACAACCAGTCGCGGCTGGGCTTGGCCAAGGCCGAGTCGGTGCGCGCCACGGTCGCCGCCATCAACCCCGAGGTGCAGTTGTGCGCCCTCGTGCAACGCGCCGACGAGGCCCTGCTCGAGGTCTGGGTGCCGCAAGCCAACGTGGTGCTTGATTGCACCGACAACTTCCGCACCCGACACGCGGTGAATGCGGCTTGCGTGCGCCACCGCAAACCGCTGGTCTCGGGCGCGGCCATCGGCTGGGACGCGCAGATCTCGGTCTACGACAGCCGTCAGCCGCAGGCACCTTGCTATGCCTGCCTGTTCCCGCTCGACGCCGCACACGAAGACGTGGCCTGCGCGACGATGGGCGTCTTCGCACCGCTGGTGGGCATCGTGGGCAGCGTGCAGGCGGCCGAGGCCTTGAAGCTGCTGTGCGGCGCGGGCCAAACGCTGGCCGGCCGGCTGTTGATGCTGGACGCACGCAGCATGGCTTGGGACAGCATCACGCTGGCGCGTCAGCCCGATTGCCCGGTGTGCGGCGCGCACCGCTGAGCCACTTGACTTTTCGGCATTAAGCTCCCTCGCATGGACAAGCACCCCGGGCTGACCGCCCGCAACTTCCCAAGCGCGCAAGAAGAAGCCGCCGCCGCGCCGCGGGCCGAACGTTACGGCGGCCCGGAAAGCGCCTACCGCCTGGCCTTCACCGACGGCGCCTTCCTGTTGCGCGAAGAACTGCGCCCGGTGCGCATGCAGCTCGAGCTGCTCAAGCCCGAGCTGGTGCAGCGCGAGCAGGGTGTCGAATCGACGATCGTGATCTTCGGCAGCGCGCGCATCCAGCCCCCCGAAGTGGCCGCCCAGGCACTGCAGGCGGCGCAGGACCGCGACGATCCGCAGGCCCTGCGCCGCGCCGAAACGGCGCTCGCCATGAGCCGCTACTACGATGAAGCACGCCGCTTCGCCGCGCTCGCGACACAGCGCTCGCGGGCCCACGCCACGCCGCTGTTTGTGGTCACTGGCGGAGGCCCCGGCATCATGGAGGCCGGCAACCGCGGTGCCTTCGATGTCGGCGGCAAGAGCATCGGGCTGAACATCGTGCTGCCGCACGAGCAGGCGCCCAACCCCTACATCACGCCCGAGCTGTGCTTCCAGTTCCACTACTTCGCGCTGCGCAAGATGCACTTCCTCATGCGCAGCATCGCGCTGGTGTGCTTCCCCGGTGGCTTTGGCACGCTCGACGAGCTTTTCGAGACCATGACGCTGGTGCAAAACGGCAAGAGCCGCAAGCGCCCGATCCTGCTCTTCGGCCGTGAGTTCTGGGAGCGCCTGATCGACTTCGACTACCTCGTCGAGACCGGCATGATCAGCGCCGGCGACCTCAACCTCTTTCGCTATGTCGAAAGTGCCGAAGAGGCCTGGGACATCCTGGCCACCCACTACGGCTTCGACCAGCCGGCCACCGAAACGGGCGAGTTCGCCGACGACATCTGAGCGACAGCGAGCTCAGGCTCCAGCGGCCAGGGCCGCGCTGGCGCGGCGCATGAAGCCTTCGGCCGCCGCGCTGTCGAGCCAGCGCACCACGACCACGGCGTCGTGGGCGGGTTCGATCCAGGTGTAGTGGCCACCGGCACCGACCATGAAACTGCTGCTCGCCGAGGCCCCGGGGAAGGCCTGGCCCTCGGGGTTGAGCCACATCAGCCAGCCATAGAACGGCGCCAGGGCGCCAGCTTGACGCATGCGCTGCACCCAGTGCGCAGGGACGAGCGGGCGCTCGCCGTGACGGCCGTCGGCCAGCAGCAACTGGCCCAGCCGCGCCTGGTCGCGGGCGCTGATCGACACGCCGCCGCCCCAATGGCTGCCGCCCGGCACCGTGGCCACGCGCCGGCCCCGCTGCCCGGGCCGCCCTGGCAGCTCCACCCAGGCCTCGTCGTAGGCCCGCCAGGCCCAGTCGGCACTGGCGCCGAGCGGCTCCATCAGCGTGCGGGCAAAGACCTCGGGCAGCGGCTCGCCGAACAGGTGCAGCAGCGCCAGCGAGAGCTGGTTGATGCGCACGTCGTTGTATTCCCAGTAGCTGCCGGGCTCCTGCAGCGGGCGCGCGCCGCCCTTGGGGCCGGCGGCCGGGCGCGGGTCGTGCGCAACCTGGCGCCAGCGGTCCACGGTGTCGGGCAGGCCGCAGCAGCTGCCTTCCCACTCGCTCGTCTGCTCCAGCAACTGGCGCCAGGTGACGCGGCGGTTGCGGCCGGCGTCGAAGCCGATACCGGGCAGCCGCGCCACCACCGGCTCGTCGACGTCGGGCAGCAAGCCCTGGCCGTGGGCCACGCCGGCGAGCAAACCGAGGTAAGTCTTGGCGACGCTGAAGGTGAGGTCAGCGCGGTCCGGGTCGCCCCAGCAGGCGAGCTCGCGGCCGTGCTGCAGCACCACGCCGCTGACCCCGCCACGCGCATGGACGGGGCCGAACAGGCGGTTCAAAGGCGGCGGATCGTCGTGGTGCACGCCCCAGCCCGCGAGCGTGGCCAGCGGGTCGCGCGGCCAGCCCACTTCATGGGCGTTGGCGTAGTCGATGCAGTCCTGCCAGAGGGCTGTGGTCGGCATGGGTCGTGATCCTGAGCGCCGGTGCGGGCTTGCCGGGCCCGTCATGGTCGCAGTTTTGTGCGGCGCTTGGGCGCCAAAAGAGCAGGTCTGCCCGCTGCCTGGCCGGCACAATCGGTGGCCATGAATCCTCACCTCAGCCTCATCGGTGCGCCCACCGACATCGGCGCCGGCGCCCGCGGCGCCAGCATGGGCCCCGAAGCCCTGCGCGTGGCCGGCATCAAGGCCACGCTTGAAAGCCATGGCCTCGAAGTGCTCGACCGCGGCAACGTCAACGGTCCGGCCAATCCCTGGCTGCCGCCGGTCGACGGCTACCGCCACCTGCACGAGGTGGCGGCCTGGAACCGCGCCGTGCACGAAGCGGTGCACGCCGAACTGGCGCTCGGCCGCCTGCCCATCCTGCTCGGCGGCGACCACTGCCTGGGCATCGGCAGCATCAGCGCCGTGGCGCGCCATTGCCGCGAGGCCGGCAAGAAGCTGCGCGTGCTGTGGCTCGACGCGCACGCCGACTTCAACACCAGCGTGCTGACCCCCAGCGGCAACATCCACGGCATGCCCGTGGCCTGCCTGTGCGGGCACGGCCCGCAGGCGCTGATCGAGATCGGCGGCACGGTGCCCGCGCTCAACCCCAAGAGCGTGCGCCAGATCGGCATCCGCAGCGTCGACGTGGGCGAGAAGCGCCTGGTGCACGAAGTCGGCCTCGAGGTCTTCGACATGCGCTATATCGACGAGATGGGCATGCGCCACACCATGGAGCTGGCGCTGGCCACGCTCGACGACAAGACCCACCTGCACGTCAGCTTCGACGTCGACTTTCTCGACCCCGACATCGCCCCCGGCGTGGCCACCACCGTGCCCGGCGGCCCCACCTACCGCGAGGCCCAGTTGTGCATGGAGATGATCGCCGACACCGGGCGCCTGGCCAGCCTGGACGTGATGGAGCTCAACCCGGCGCTGGACATCCGCAACCGCACCGCCGAGCTCGCTGTCGACCTGATCGAAAGCCTGTTCGGCAAGAGCACCCTGATGCGGGACTGAGCGCGTCGCGCCGGCTCGATCCGGATGGCGGCACCCCTATCGCGCGACCGAAGCGACCGAAGTGACCGGGGCGACCGGGGCGGGAGAATCTTCTGCGCCAGCCTGACCAGCCGGCGCGCCGGGCTGGCGTGCGCATTCCTCGAACACCCGGCTCGTGCAGCGCGCGCACAGCTTGCCGTCCAGCCGCGGCACGATGGCGGCGATGGCGCTGCGCTTGTCGGCAAACAGGTGGTCGGCGCCCAGCCGCTCGATGAAGCCGCTGGCCTGCCACAGCGCCAGCACTTCGGGGCGCGGGCGATGGAAGTAGAGGTCGCCGCCCAGGCCCAGGCGGCGCACGCGTTCGTGCTCCCACAGCGCGGCCCCGGCGGTGTCGATGAAGTTCATGCTCTTGCTCATCACGAGCAGGTGGCGCGCCGGCGGCCTGGCGTCGTGCAGGGCCTGCAGGGCATCAGCGACATGGGCCTGGGCGCCGAACCACACCGAGCCTTCCATGCGCAGCAGCTTGAGCTGCGGGCAGTCGGGTGCACCCGGCGCCAGCACCACGAAGGGCCGCAGCGTGCCGGGCTTGGGCGGCGTGGCCAGCCCCATTGCGCGCAGCGCCGGATGCGCGGTGCGGTACAGGTAGAGCACCAGCGATGCGGCCACGCCAGCGAGCACCGCCACCTGCAGGGGCAGCACCAGCGTGGCCAGCAGCGTGGCGCCGGCCACCGCGGCTTCGCGGCGGTCGAGGCGGATCAGCTCCTGCCAGGCGGCGCGGTCGATGAGCGACCAGGCCACCACCAGCAACAGCCCGCTGATCGCCGCCAGCGGCACCCAGGCCAGCAGCGGCGCGGCAACGGCCACCAGCGCCAGCAGCAGGCCCGCTGCCATCACCGCGGCCAACGGCGTGCGCGCCCCGGCCTGCAGGTGCGGCACTGAACGGTTGAGCGAGCCGCAAGTGGCAAAACAGGAGAAGAACGCACCCACGGTATTGGCCAGGCCCTGGCCCAGGCATTCGCGGTTGACGTCGAGCACCTGCCCGCTGCGCTGCGCCATGGCCTTGGCGATGGCCACCGACTGGCCCAGCGCCACCAGGGTCAGCGCCAGCGCGATGGTGGCCAGCCGCGGCAGATCGGCCGATTGCCAGGCCGGCACCTGCCATTCAGGCCAAGGCTGCGGCAAGCGGCCCAGGCGCGGCAGCGTCGCGCCGCCCCACTGCACCAGCGCTGCACCGAGCAGCGTGCCCGCCACCAGCGCGAGCAGCAGGCCCGGGCCGCGCGGCCACCCGCGCCGCAGCGCCAGCGCCAGCGCCAGCGTGCAGCCGGCGACCACCAACGCCGCCGCATCCTGGCGCGGCCACAGCCCCGCATCGGCCAGCGCGTGCCAGGCGATGAGCAGCGCCGCCCCGCTGGTGAAACCCAGCAGCACCGACGGCGCGATGAAGTGCGTCAGCACCCCCAGGCGCAGCAGTGCCACCGCGACCTGGATGAGCCCGATCATCAGCGTCACCACCAGCGCCAGGCGCAGGTACTCGGCACTGCCCGCCACCGCCAGCGGTGCCAGCGCCGCCGCCAGCGCCAGCGACAAGGCATTCGTCGGCCCCGTCAGCACGTGGCGGCTGGAGCCCGCCAGCGCCGCCACCGCCGTCGGCACCACGGCGCTGTACAAGCCCCAGGCCGGGGGCAGGCCGGCGAGTGCGGCGAAGGCGATGGCCTGCGGCAGCACGAGCACGGCGGCCAGCACGGCGGCCGCGGCGTCGGCGCGCCAGGTGGCGGCGTCGATCTCTTGAACCCAGGGTCCGAACCAACGCGACAGGGCCTGCAGAGGTGCGCTCGACGACATCGCAAAGAGGTTAGCACCCCCTGCACTAAGATGTACCGATGCCTGTGTCCCTGCGTGCCGTGTTCTCTGCCCTGCTGGAGCTGGCCGTACTGCTGGGATCGGGGCTGGCAACAAGCCCGCTGCAGGCCGCCTCACCGCTGAGCAGCGCCACCCCGGCGAGGCCCGCTGCACCGGCTGCTGCACCGGCTGCTGCACCGATGGCTCCGACGGCTCCTGCCGCCGCGGCCAGCGCCGCAGAGGCCCCGCTCACCGGCGCCGGCCAACGCATCTACGAACGCACGCGCGCCCGGCTGCTGCAGGTGCGCACGCTGCTCAAGACGCAGGACAGCCAGTCCTCGGTGGGATCGGGCTTCCTCATCGACGAGGCCGGCCACCTCATCACCAACTACCACGTCGTGAGCCAGTACGCGCTGCAGCCGAGCAGCCACCGGCTGGTCTATGCCACGGTCGACGGCAAGCAAGGCGCGCTGCAGCTGCTGGCCTTCGACGTCGTGCACGACCTGGCGCTGCTCAAGCCCGTCGAGCCCGCGGCACTGGCCGGCCGCGGCGCCGTGGAACTGCGCGCGCAGGCCGACCCGCTGGCGCGCGGCGCGCGCATCTTCTCGATGGGCAACCCGCTTGACGTCGGCTTTGCCGTGGCCGAGGGCAGCTACAACGGCGCCGTCGAGCGCAGCTTCCTGCCCACGCTGTTCTTCGGCGGCTCGCTCAGCGCGGGCATGAGCGGCGGGCCGGCGCTCGACGAACAGGGCCGCCTGGTCGGCGTCAACGTGGCGGCGCGGCGTGACGGCGAACAGGTCAGCTTCCTGGTGCCGGCCGACCCGGTGCGCGCGCTCATCGCACGCGGCCGCGGCGCCGCGCCGATCACGACGCCGGCTTGGGCCGAGATCACGCGCCAGTTGCTGCAGCACGAGGCGCGCCTGACCGAGGGCTTCATCGCCCAGCCCTGGCGCAGCGCCGGTCACCCGGTCTACACCATCCCGGTGCCGCAGGAAACCTGGATGCGCTGCTGGGGCCGCGGCTCGCCGCAG
Source organism: Rubrivivax sp. (assembly GCA_031392695.1). GTDB lineage: Bacteria > Pseudomonadota > Gammaproteobacteria > Burkholderiales > Burkholderiaceae_C > Rubrivivax. The sequence continues at coordinate 17,482 of JANMVM010000070.1, read as the reverse complement.
GCCACACGCGGGCTGCAGTTCGAGCGCTCGGACTGCGAGATGGACAGCCGCATCTTCGTCAGCGGGCCGCTGCTCACCGGCTTCATCACCGTGCGCCACGAGGCCTACGACGGCAGCAAGCTCGGCGCGCTGCGCTTCGCGCACCGCTACTCCGACAGTTTCGGCAACGAGTTCGTGGGCGCGGACGACCGCTTTCGCACCGCCGGCCAGTGCATCGAGCGCAGCGTCGCCGCCGGCAAGCCCGCGGCCAAGGCGGTGCCGGCGCTGCCGCTGAAGGCGGTGATCTGCCTGCGCGCCTACAAGAAACTCGAAGGCCTGCACGACCTGACGGTGCTGGTGGCGACGCTGGACGGCAACACACGCGGCGTGCAAGGCCGGCTCGACGCCCAGGGCGTGAGCCTGGCCAGCGCCCAACGCCTGGCACAGCATTACCTGGACGGCTTTGCATGGAACGCGACCCCGACCCCCGGCGCCAAGACCGCCTCGCGCTGATCGAGCTCTTCGAGCGCGACGGCCGCGTCGGCCGCAGCGTCAGCGTGCACCGCTGGCCGCTGAGCCTGGGCCGCGCGCTGGACAACGACGTCGTGCTCGACGACCCCTTCATCGCCGCGCACCACGCGCGCCTGCAGCCGGACGCCGACGGCGCCTTGACCTTGACCGTGCTCGACACCGTCAACGGCGTGGCGCTGGGCCGTGCGCAGCACGCCGCGGGCAGTGAAGTGGTCTTGCCGGCCGCCGGCGCCGCGCTGCAGATCGGCGCCCTCAAGCTGCGTTTGCGCCTGCCCGCCGAGACGCTGGCGCCGGAGCGCGTGCTGCCCGAGCGCGCCCGTGCCGGCCTGGTGGGCTCGTTCACGGCTTCGCTGCAGACCGCGCTGGTGGCCGGCGGCCTGATGATGGCGCTGGCGCTGTTCGAGCACTGGATCAGCATCGACCCTGGCGCCGACGCCGCCGCCTGGCTGCCGGTGGTCGTCGGCATCCCGCTGGCGCTGGCAGCCTGGTGCGGCGCCTGGGCGCTGGTGTCCAAGCTGTTCCAGCACCGCTTCGACTTCCTCGGCCACCTGCGCATCGTGCTGCCCTGGCTGCTCGCCGCCGGCCTCGTCAACGCCGTGTTGCCGCCGCTGGCCGCGGCCCTCGCCTGGCCGGGCCTGTGGCGCCTGGGCATGCCGCTGCAGGCGCTGCTGGGCCTGCTGCTGCTGCGCGAGCACCTCACGCATGTGCTGCCGCTGGCTCACCGCACCGTCACCGTGGCCCTGGCCGCGGCCGCGCTGGTGGGCAGCGCCATTTCGCTGTCGCTGACGCTGCGTGCCACCGACCGCTACAGCCGCGCGGCCTACATGAGCACGCTGCCGCTGCCGTCGCTGCAGGCGCGCGCGCCGGTGCCGTCCCAGCAGCTGGTGCAGGAGCTGGCACCGCTGGCCGAGCAGCTGGCCAAGCGGGTCAAGCGGGCGCGCGACGAAGACGCCGCCGACGGTGAAGCGGCCAGCGAGTAGCGCCGGCTGGGAAGGCGCGGCGTTCAGGTCCACCCGGGCATCCCGCACGAACATCCCGCCGGCCGATCGTTGCCGGCAAGGCGGCCAGGGCCCATCATCCCGGGCCCATGGAAACCCCTTTGCTGATCGGCCTGTCGGCCCGCATCTACACGCCCGGCTCCGCCGGAGTCGAACTGCCCGGCGTGTTCACCAAGACGCTGCATTTCCTGGAGCAGTCGGCCGCGCACTGGGTGCTGTCGGGCGGCGCCATCGCGGTGATGGTGCCGGCCGTGACCAGCGACAGCATCGTGCTGCGCAGCGACATCGACCTCCACCACTATGCGCAGGCACTGGACGGCCTGGTGCTGCAGGGTGGCAACGACGTCGCGCCGCAGCACTACGGCGAAGCGCCGCTGCACGCCGACTGGCACGGCGACCCCGTGCGCGACCGCTACGAGATGGAGCTCATCCGCGCCTTCGTCGCCGCCGGCAAGCCGGTGTTCGGCATCTGTCGCGGGCTGCAGTTGCTCAACGTGACCTACGGCGGCACGCTGCTGCAGGACATCGGCACCCAGCGCCCCGAAGCGCTCGACCACCGCAAGCTCGGCCAGTACGAGCAGCACTTCCACAGCGTGGACTTCGTGCCCGGCACCCACCTGGCCGGCCTCTACCCGGGCCAGCGGCGGGCCACCACCAACAGCATCCACCACCAGGGCATCAAGGACCTGGCCGAGGGCTTCGTGGTCGAGGCGCACTGCCCCGACGACGGCATGGTCGAGGCCATCCGCCGCCGCGGCCCGGGCTTCGTGGCCGGCGTGCAGTGGCACCCGGAATTCCACCGCGCCAACGACCCCACGACGCTCGACGATGCGCCGATCCTGCAGGACTTCCTGCAGGCCGCGCGGGCGGCCAAGGCCGCAGGCTGACGGCGGCGCTGAGCGGCAGGGTCGGGTGGCCTGGCCTTCGGCAGCCTGGGAGCGTGGGCGGCAGAAGGCGTCGAAGCGTTCTCGAAGAGCGGCGAAGCCAAACGTGCGAAAACGGAGTACCGCCGGGGAGCACCGACAGGCCCAGGGCTTGCCCCCTGGGCGCAGGAGGTGATACCCGGCGGTACCGGTTTCTCGCGCGTTGCGGCCGGCGACCTTCTGCCCCCCACGCTCCTAGGGCGCACACGTACTGGTTTGTCTGGGCCTGGCGTCAGCCTGCCGGCAGGGTGGTCTGGCGACAATGCCTGCACCGTCGTTCCGCAAGCCCCCATGCCCCGGTTTCCCCGCCTCCCCCAATGGCTGCTGCGCCCGCTGGCCTGGCTGTTGAGCGCCTTGAGCCTGGGCCTCGCGCTGCCCGCCGCGGCGCAGAGCGTGCCGCCGCCGCTGGCCCGCGCCCCGCTGCGCGTGGCCTCGGCCTTCGACCCGCAGACGATGGACCCGCACGCCATCGCGCTGCTGTACCACTCGCGCGTGGTGTTCCAGATCTACGAATCGCTGGTCGGCCGCGACGAGCGCTTCAAGCTCGAGCCGGCGCTGGCCCAGTCGTGGCAGATGACGACGCCCACGAGCTGGCGCTTTCGCCTGCGCCCCGGCGTCAGCTTCCACGACGGCACGCCCTTCACCGCCGACGACGCGGTGTTCTCGCTCGAACGCGCGCTGGCCGCGCCTTCGCAGCGCGCCTTCCAGTTGAAGGGCGTGAGCGCGATCCGCAAGCTCGACCCGCTGAGCATCGAGATCCAGCTCGAGGCCCCGGACGCGGTGCTGCCCGAGAAGCTGCAGTTCGTCTCGATGATGAGCAAGGCCTGGTGCGACAAGCACGGCGTCAACCGGCCGCAGGACTTCAACGGCAAGCAGGAGACCTTTGCCGTGCGCAACGCCAACGGCACCGGACCGATGAAGCTCGAGCGCTACGAGCCCGACGTGCGCACCGTGCTCAAGCGCCACGCCGCGTGGTGGGGCTGGGCCGAGGCGCGCCACGGCAACCTCGACCAGGTCCACTTCGTGACCATCAAGTCCGACGCCACGCGGCTGGCGGCCCTGGCCAGCGGCGAGGTCGACCTGGTGCTGGACCCGCCCTACCAGGACATCGCGCGGCTCAAGGTCGAGCCGCGCCTGACGCTGCAGCAGACCGCCGACATCGGCCAGCAGTACCTGACCTTCGACCAGGCGCGCGACGAACTGCAGGACAGCGACGTCAAGGGCCGCAACCCGTTCAAGGACCTGCGCGTGCGTCGCGCCGTTTACCAGGCCATCAACTTGCCGCTGATCATCGACAAGGTGCTGCGCGGCCAGGCGGTGCCCACCGGGGCCTTCCTGAGCCCGCTGGTGGACGGCTCGCCGCTTGAGCTCGACCGCCGCCTGCCTTACGACCCGGCACGCTCGCGCCAGCTGCTGGGCGAGGCCGGCTACCCCAACGGGTTTTCGATCACGCTCGATTGCGTCAACGTGGCCTGGCGCGAAAACGTCTGCCAGGCGGTGGCGGCGATGTTGACGCAGGTGGGCATCCGCACCTCACTGCGCTCGAGCCCGACGAGCCAGTTCTTCCCCAAGCTGACCCAGGGCACGGCGAGCTTCGTCGAGTACGGCTGGACGGCCAGCCCCGACGCCTGGAATTCGCTCAACGGCCTGTTTCGCACCCACGACAAGGCCGGCCTCGGCACCTTCAATGCCGGGCGCTACAGCAACCCGACGCTGGACACGCTGATCGACAACATCCGCACCGAACCCGACTTGACGCGCCGCCGCGCCATGGTCACCACGGTGCTGCGCATCGTCGGCGAGGATCTGCCCTACGTGCCGCTGTACCGGCGCACGCTGACCTGGGCGATGGCCAAGAAAGTGACCGTCGTGCAGTGGCCCAACGACACCCTGGAGCTGCGCTGGGTGCGGCTGAAGTAGGCCGCGGCGACCCTGATGTCTAGCGCTTGGCCGCAGAAGCCGGTGCCGCCGCCACTGGGGCCTCGGTGCCGGGCTGGCAATTGCCGTGGCGGCGCCTGAATTCCTGCGGTTGTACCGCGCCCGGCGTGCCATGCAGGCCGCGCGACAAGGCGCGCGCCATCTTTTCCTGCTTCACCAGCGGCCCCTGGTCCCAGCGCGTGCGCAGGCTCCAGGCGTGGCCGTTCTCCACCAGGTAGCGGCCGACGTTGAGCTCCTCGATCATCAGCACGCCGAGCGTGCGACCGCGGCTGTCCTTGCCGCTGATCTGCAGCGTCGCGACCTTGTTCAGCGCCACGGTCTGCAGCGCTTTGCGCGCTTCATCGCCCCAGGGCTGGCAGGATTCGGGCGCGTCGATGTCGCGCAGCCGCACCGCGATGGCCGGCTGGCCGGCTGGCGTGAGCCAGACGCTGTCGCCGTCGGTGACGCCGGTGACCATGCCCTGCACGGTGCGCGGCGGTGCGGCATCTGCCTGCAGGCTCAGGCCCACAGCCGCAGCAGCGATGAGGATGGCGCGCAGGCCTTGGATCATGAACAAGCTCCAGTCAGGCCCGCGATGATGCAGCACGTCGCGCCCGCCCGGGCCCCGGGTCGACCGCCGTCAGCGCGGCTTCGGACTGTGCCAGCAGCCGGTCCAGCCGGTCCTTGAGCTTTTCGGTGGACAGCTGCTCGCGCAACCGCTCCACCATCAGCGGCAGCGCAAACGGGCTTGGCGCGGCCAGCGCCACCGCGACCTGCGGCAGAGCGGCCAACTGCGCCAGCGTGGCCGCCAGTCGCTGCAGCTCGAGCTCCTGCGACAGCACCTCGGCGTCGGCCTGGCCGAGCAGGCGGTTGCCGGCGTCGTACTTGCGGAAGACCTCGAAGAACAGGCTGCTCGAGGCCTGCACCTGGCGCAGGCTCTTGGGCGCGCCCGGATAGCCGCCGAAGACGAGGCCGGCGACGCGCGCGATCTCGCGAAAGCGCCGCTGCGCCAGCTGCCCGGAGTTGAGGCTGGCCAGCACGTCGCCGAGCAGCCCGGTGCCGTCGAGCAGGCCGGCGCCGCGCAGCGCGTCGGGCCCGAGGTCAGTGGCGGCCAGGATCTCGAGCCCGTAGTCATTGACGCTGAGCGAAAAGGTGTTGGGGCGGCCGCGCGCCAGCCGCCAGGCCAGCAGCTGCGCCAGCCCGATGTGCACGTTGCGCCCGGCAAAGGGGTAGATGAAGAGGTGGTGGCCCTCGCGCGTGTGCAATTCCTCCACCAGCAGCGTGCCGAGCCGCGGCAGCTGCGACAACCGGGCCTGCGCCAGCAGCATGGGCTGCGCGGCGCGCATTTCCGGATCGGCGCTGGCGCCGCGCGCAGCCTCGTCGAGCAGCGACTGCACCGCGGCCGCCAGCTCGCTGGACAAGGGCATCTTGCCGCCGGCCCACGACGGCACCACGCCGCGCGCCTTGCGCGCCAGCCGCACCTGCGCCGCCATCTCGTGCGTGCGCACGTACTCGAGCACGCGGCCGGCGAAGACGAAGCAGTCGCCCTTGTTCAGGCGCGCGATGAACCCCTCTTCGACGCGCCCGAGAGTGCCGCCGCCGACCCATTGCACGGCCATGCTGGCGTCGCTGACGATGGTGCCCACCTGCACCCGGTGGCGGCGCGCGATGGCGCGGTCGGGCACGCGCCAGACGCCGTCGACGCAGCGCACGCGGTGGTACTCGGGGTAGGCGGTGAGGCTGTCGCCGCCGCGCTCGACGAAGGCCAGCGCCCAGTCGAAAGCCTCGCGGCCGAGGTGCCGGTAGGCATGGGCGCCGCGCACTTCCTCGTACATCGCATCGGCGACGAAGCCGCCGCCCAGCGCCACCGTCACCAGGTGCTGCACCAGCACGTCCAGCGGCTGCTCGGGCGAGCTGCGCGACTCGACGCGCCCGGCCTGTGCGGCACGCCGCGCGGCGGCCGCTTCGACGAGCTCCAGCGTGTTCGTCGGCACCAGCGTGACGCGGCTCGTGCGCCCCGGCGCATGGCCGCTGCGGCCGGCGCGCTGCAGCAGCCGCGCCACGCCCTTGGCGCTGCCGATCTGCAGCACGCGCTCGACGGGCAGGAAATCGACGCCCAGGTCCAGGCTCGAGGTCGCCACCACGGCCTTGAGCGTGCCTTGCTTGAGTCCCGCCTCGACCCACTCGCGCACCGATCGCTCGAGCGAGCCGTGGTGCAGCGCGACGACGCCAGCCCAGTCGGGCCGCGCCTGCAGCAGCAGCTGGTACCAGATCTCGGCCTGGCTGCGCGTGTTGGTGAAGACCAGCGTGGTGCCGCTGCGCTCGATCTCGTCGACCACCGGCTGCAGCATCTGCGCGCCGAGATGGCCGCCCCAGGAGAAGCGGCCCGGGTGCTGCGGCAGCAGGGTGTCGATGAGCAAGGCCTTGTCGAAGCGGCCCTGCACCAGCACGCCGTCGTCGCGGCCCAGCAGGGTGGCCATGGCGTCGGCGAGGTTGCCGATGGTCGCACTCAGGCCCCAGACCACGAGGCCGGGGTGCCAGCGTTTCAGGCGCGCCAGCGCCAGTTGCACCTGCACGCCGCGCTTGTTGCCGATCAGCTCGTGCCATTCATCGACGATCACGGTGTGCACGCCGCAAAGCTCGCTGGCGGCGTTGTCGCGCGTCAGCATCAGGCTCAGCGATTCCGGCGTCGTCACCAGCGCCGCCGGCAGGCGCCGGTCCTGGCGCGCCCTCTCGCTGCTGGGCGTGTCTCCCGTGCGCTGGCCGACCTGCCAGGTGGGTGCCAGCACCGGCAGCGGCTGCTGCAGCGCCAGGGTGGTGTCGGCGGCGAGCGCGCGCATGGGCGTCAGCCACAGCACCTGCAGGCCGGGGCCGGGCCGGGCGCGCTGCACGGCGCCCAGCCACACCGCCAGCGTCTTGCCGCTGCCCGTGGTGGCGTGCAGCAAGCCGCTGTGACCGGCGGCCATCGCCGACCAGACCTCGCGCTGAAAGTCGAAAGGCGACCAGCCGCGGGACGTGAACCAGGCGTCCATCGTCAGCGGCCGTCAGGCGCTCGTGATCCAGCCTTCGAGCACATCGACGGCCGGCGGCTGGCCCCAACGCGGCTGCCGGCTGGCCCACGCCGCCTGCGCCAGGCACAGCACGGCGTCGAGCCGGTCGCCACTGGCATCGGCCACCAGGTCCCCGGCCTGCGCCGGCGTGAGCTTCAGGCGCAGGCCCAGCCGCGTGCGGCCCTGCTCCAGCGCCTCGATGATGTCCTTGCGCGCCAGCAGCCGCTGACTGGAGTCATCGTTCTTGTACGAGCGGCGGCCGACGAGATCGTGGGCCAGCAGACCCGGGTAGCCTTCGATGGCGACGCGCGGCTGGGCGCCTTCACGCAGGCCCGGCAGATGCACATCGGCCGCCACCAGGCGCGAGAAGCCTTCGTAGTACATGAAGCCCACCGGAACATAGCGCGTCTGCAGCGGGCTCGTCGAGCTCAGGCCGCTCATCGCGCGGTCGGTGGCCCGGTGCAGCAGCCGCTGGCCGGCGGGCCGGGTGTTGCCCCAGGCGTCGACCAGCGCACGAAAGGCCATGCGCGTGGGGCAGCGCCGCTGCAACTCGGCGATCACGGCCTGGGCGCTGTCACCCAGTGACTGGGCCTGGACGAAGGCGCGCGGCAGGCCGAATGGGAAGTCGAAAGCGCCCAGCCAGGCGCCGGGGCTGGCCAGCAGCGCTTCGAAGTCGGCCAGCCGAGGCAGCGCCTGCAGGCGCTGCAGCCGCAGCACGGCGCCGGCCATGACGCCGCTGGCCACCACGATGGGCTTGCGCACGCTGGGCGCACTGCTGAAGTCCACGCCCCACAACTCGGTCGTCATGCCGCACGCGGCTCCGGGCCAGGGCTGGGGCCATCATGCCGCACGAGGGCCGGGTCAGCCGGGTCAGACGGGACAGGCGAGACAGGCGGGACAGGCGGAGTGAACAGGAGCGCAGCAGCGGGTTCGGGCATGGCCGGATTCTGCCCTGCAGCCCGGCCCTATGTGCCCCAGCACACAGACGCGCCGGCGGCTGGGGCTCAGTCTTGCTCACCATGCAGCGCGCGCCCAGCGTCACTCCAGCTCACAGCCTCGGCCGCCACCACGACGTGGCGCTTGAGCGTGGGCGCAGCCGAGCCGGCCAGCAGGCCGGCCACCCACAGCGCCTGCACCTGCTCGAAGATCGACGGGCCTGGCTTGAAGCGCGCCTTGTCCGCCGCCAGTTGCACCCAGACCCGGGTGTCGTGCGGCCCGGTGTCCACGCTCTGCTCGGCGCGCAGGCGCACGTTCCAGGCATGCACTGCGTCGTAGTGGCCGGGGTTGCGGGCCAGCGTCCAGGCCAGGCCGACGAGGTCGGCAAAGCCTTCCTCGCGACGCGTGCGCCACATCTCGCGCAGCAGCTCGGCGTGCTCGAAGCTGAGCCGGGCGAAGGCCGTCACGTCCTGCAAGCCGGCCGGCAGGCTGCCCCAGCGCTGGCGGGTATGGCGCCAGCAGTGGCCGAGCTCGTGCGCCGCGATGGCCTCGACCACGGCCCCGCGCAGGCCGGGCTCGACGCGGTCCAGGGTGGCCTGCGCCTCGGGGTTGCCGCGCATCGACAGCACGAGTTTGCAGCGCCCGGCGAGGTAGGCCATGCCCAGCGGGGTCTCGCCAGGCGTGGGCTGCGGCTGCACGATGATGTCCAGCGGCAGGCCCTGCTCGCGTGCGAACTGCAGCACCGGCAGCGCGGCTTCGAGCCAGAGCCTTTCGACCGGCTCGAGTTCGAGGGCCTGCGCGCCGGCGCCCAGCATCCACCCGGCCAGCCAGACAGCCGCCGACCTCAACCACCCTTGCTTGCCCATGCTGCGCCGCCCTTCGTTCACACCCCGCGAGGTGACCGGCGCTAGCGCGCACTGACCCCCAAACCCCGAATCCCGACCGCGACCGCGACCGTGCCCCGGGCTGCATGCGCCACCTTGGGGCCCGTGGGCTCGCTGCATGGCTTCAGTCCCGTAACGTATGTGACCGCGGGCGTCCGTGCGCGCAGCCGTTCTGGCATTGCGGGCATTTGCACGCTCCAGGCGACGGACAACCCGCCTTGCGGGGGCGGCGGCGACCCGGCGCACCCCGCGCCGCTGGCGCTACAGTCCCGCCATGAACAGCAACCCCCTCCTCGTGCACGTCCTGCGCGGCGGCATCCTTGAATCGGCGCACCGTGGCGCGCTGGCCATCGTCGACGCCGACGGCGCCGTGCACACCGGCATCGGCGACATCGAGCGGCCGATCTTTCCGCGCAGCGCGATCAAGGTCCTGCAGGCGCTGCCGCTGGTGGCCAGCGGCGCGGCCGAGCGCTGGCAGCTCAGCGACGAAGAGCTGGCGCTGGCCTGCGCCTCGCACGGCGGCGAGCCGCGCCACGTGCAGACCGCAGCGGCGATGCTGGCCAAGGCCGGCGTCGACGCGCAGGCCCTGGAGTGCGGCACCCACTGGCCCTACGAGGACCAGGCCATCAAGGCCCTGGCCGCCGCCGGCAAGCAGCCCAGCGCGCTCAACAACAACTGCTCGGGCAAGCACGCAGGCTTCGTCTGCCTGGGCTGCCTGCTGGCCGAGCAGGCCGGGCGGCCCGGCGACGCGCGCGCCTTCCTGCGCGGCTACGTGCGGCCCGAGCACCCGGTGATGCGCGAAGTCACCGCGGCGCTGCAGGCCGCCACGGGCTACGACCTGGCGCGTACCGCGGTGGCCACCGACGGCTGTTCGATCCCCACCTTCGCGGTGCCGCTGCGCCACCTGGCGCACGCCTTTGCCCGCGTCGCCACCGGCGTCGGCCTGGCGCCCGAGCACCAGCGCGCCGCGCGGCGGCTGCGCGCCGCGGTGGCGGCAGCGCCCTATATGGTGGCCGGCAGCGGCCGCTTCGACAGCCGCGTCATGGAGCGCCTGGGCGAGCGCGTGTTCTGCAAGGTCGGTGCCGAAGGCGTCTACTGCGCCGCGCTGCCCGAGCTGGGCCTGGGCGTGGCGATCAAGATCGACGACGGCAACAACGCCCGCGCCTGCGAGGTGGTGATGGCGGCGGTGATCGAGCGGCTGCTGCCGCTGGCCGACGCCGACGCGGCCTTCATGCGCGGTTTCAGCGCGGTGACGCTGAAAAACTGGAACGGCATCGAAGTCGGCCAGTTGCAGGCCGCGCCGGTGCTGCGGGCGGGCTCGCTGCCCTGAGCCTGCGCCGCATGCCGGCGTGTCGCACTCAGCCGTCGGCCGGCGACGCGCCGACTCCCGCTGCGCTCAGCGCTTGTCGGCCGGCGGCGACAGCAGCGGGATCGCGCCTTCGACGCCGCCGAGCAGCCCCACCTGGCTGTAGATGCCGAGCTTGCTGCGCGTGTCCTCGATGTCGAGGTTGCGCATCGTGAGCTGGCCGATGCGGTCGGCCGGCGTGAAAGCGCCAGCGCCGCGCTCCATCGTCAGCCGCTCGGGGTGGTAGGTCAGGTTCGGGCTCTCGGTGTTGAGCAGGCTGTAGTCGTTGCCGCGGCGCAGCTCCAGCGTGACCTCGCCGGTGATGGCGCGCGCCACCCAGCGCTGCGCGGTCTCGCGCAGCATCAGGCACTGGGGGTCGAACCAGCGGCCCTGGTACAGCAACTTGCCCAGCACGCGGCCGTTGCTGCGGTACTGGCTGATGGTGTCTTCGTTGTGGATGCCGGTGACGAGGCGCTCGTAGGCGATGTGCAGCAGCGCCATGCCCGGGGCTTCGTAGATGCCGCGGCTCTTGGCCTCGATGATGCGGTTCTCGATCTGGTCGCACATGCCCAGGCCATGGCGGCCGCCGATGCGGTTGGCTTCCTCGAACAGCGCCACGCTGTCGGCGAAAGTGATGCCGTTGAGCGCCACCGGCGTGCCTTCCTCGAAGCGCACGCTCACGGTCTCGGCCAACACCCGCACGTCGTCGCGCCAGAAGGCCAGGCCCATGATCGGCTGGACGATGTGCATGCCGCTGTTCAGGTACTCCAGGTCCTTGGCCTCGTGGGTGGCGCCGAGCATGTTGCTGTCGGTGCTGTAGGCCTTCTCGACGGACATCTTGTAGTCGAAGCCGTGATGGAGCAGGTACTCGCTCATCTCCTTGCGGCCGCCGAGCTCGTCGATGAAGGCCTGGTCGAGCCAGGGCTTGTAGATCTTCAGCGCCGGGTTGGCCAGCAGGCCGTAGCGGTAGAAACGCTCGATGTCGTTGCCCTTGTAGGTGCTGCCGTCGCCCCAGATGTTGACGCCGTCCTCGCGCATCGCCACCACCAGTGCGGTGCCGGTGACGGCGCGGCCCAGCGGTGTGGTGTTGAAGTAGGTCGCGCCGCCGGTGCTGATGTGAAAGGCGCTGCACTGGATGGCGGCGATGCCCTCGGCCACCAGCTGAGTACGGCAATCAACCAAACGGGCGAGGTCGGCGCCATAGGCTAGCGCCTTGCGCGGGATCTCGTCGTAGTCGCTCTCGTCGGGCTGGCCGAGGTGGGCGGTGTAGGCGCAGGGGATCGCGCCCTTGGCGCGCATCCAGTGCACGGCGGCGCTGGTGTCCAGGCCGCCCGAGAAGGCGATGCCGACACGCTGGCCGGCGGGCAGGTTCTGAAGGATGTGGGTCACGTTCTTGGATCTCCTGAGCGGGTGATTGTGTCAAGGTCCACCAGCGCTGCCAGAATGGCTCGCCCGGTTGCCTGCAGGAGGTGTTCGATGAGACATGCCTTCCACCCCTGGATCGAAGCGCCAGGGTTCGCGCTGGCGGTCCTGGCTCTGGGCGCGCCCGCTGCCTCGCTGGCTGCGCTCGACCCCGCCACCGACCGCCGCGTCGCCGGTGTCTTCTCGAACGCCTGCGGCGATCGCACCCAGGTCATGATCCGCCTCTACGGTGACGTGCTGGACATCGAGAAGGGCGCCCTCGCGGTGAAGGCCAAGCGGCTGCAGGTCGCCAAGGCAGCCCCCGTGGGTGCACCGGTGCCGGACTTCCTGGCGGTGGTGCGCGGCGAAGTCGCCGGTGGCGACGGCGTCGAGCTGGTGCTCAGCCACGGCGCCAAGGGCTTGTTCGCCCGCATCGATGGCGGGGCAAAGTCGCTGGCGCCGCTGGGGCCGGGTGTGATCGGCCAGGTCGTGCGCCACTGCGACCCCAACCGCAACGCCTTGCCGGGTGCGCCGCCGCCCGCTGCTGCGTTGCAATCGTCAGACCTGCTGCGCGATCCGCGCTTCAAGGCCGCCTACCTGCAAGCCCTGGGGCCGCTGGCCAAGGAAGACTGGCTGGTGCGCATGTCGGGCCCAGGCACCGAGCTGCGCAAGGTGAAGGTCAATGGCCAGGATTTTGCGCTGGCCGCGGTGTGCAAGCCGCACGACTGCGCCGACCACAACACCGTGCTGCTGTGGACACCCAAACCGGGCGTGCTGCACGGGCTCGTGTTCCAGAAAGGACGCAGCACGCTGATCGGCAGCCCACCACCGGCCATGGCGCAGAACCTGCAACGGCTGTGGGCCGAGGAGTGGCGCAAGTAGCCGCGCGGTTGGCCGACAACCACGGGATTCAGCTGCTGGCGGCCGGCGCCCAGCGCCGCTCCAGCATATCGAAGGCCCCCTGAACGGCCAGCGCCAGCACGGCCGCCGGCAAGGCGCCGGCCAGCATGAGCATGCTGTCGTTCACCGCCAGGCCGGCCACGATGCGCTCGCCCAGGCCGCCGGCGCCGATGAAGGCAGCCACCGTGGCGGTGCCGACGTTGATCACGGCCGCCGTCTTGGCGCCGGCCAGCAGCACCGGCCGCGCCAGTGGCAGTTGCACGGCCACGAGCGTCTGCCGTGCGGTGAGGCCGAGCGCGCGACCCGCCAGCGTCAGCCCGTCCGGTACGCCCTGCAGGCCAGCGTGCGTGTTGCGCACGATCGGCAGCAAGGCATAGACAAAGAGCGCCAGCAGCGCGGGCCAGAAGCCGATGCTGCCCAGCAGCGCGATCAGGAAGGCCAGCAGCGCCAGCGACGGCACCGTCTGCAGCACGCCCACGGTGCCCAGCAGCCAGCCCGCCAGGCCCGGCCGCGCCCAGGCCCAGATGCCCAGCGGCACGCCCACCAGCAGGGCCAGCAGCAGCGAGCCGAAGACCAGCGCCAGGTGCTGCGCCATCAGGCGCGCCAGGTCCGGCGCAAATAGCCGCGCCATGAAACCCTGCCGCGTCGGCGCCGCCTGCGCGCCGCCGCCCAGGAATCGCCGCGCCGCTTCGGCAAAGCTCAGTCCGTCGAGCTCGACCTGCGCATTCAGCGCCATCATGCGCGCCTCGTCGATGCGCCCGGCCAGCGCCAGCAGCGGCCGCTCGTCGAGGCTGGCGCGCATCAGCAGCACGGCGTCGTAGCGAGGGAAGAAGCGGCGGTCGTCCTGCAGCACGCGCAGGGCATAACGCCCGACCTTGGCGTCGGTGGAGTAGACGTCGATGAGGTCGACCTGGCCGGCCTTGACGGCGTCGTAGGCCAGCCCGTGGTCGAGCGCCGCACCGGCCGCCAGTGCCAGGCCGTAGGCCCGCTGCAGCGCCGGCCAGCCGTCGGCCCGCACCTGGAACTCGTGCGACAGGCCGAGCTTGAGCGCACCCGGGGGCAAGCGCGCCAGGTCGCTGATCGTCTTCACGCCAAGGCGCTCGGCCTCGCTCTCGCGCAGCGCCAGCGCGTAGGTGTTGTTGAAGCCCAGCGGCACGGCCGCCTTGAGACCGCGCGGCGCCAGCCAGCGGTTGAGTTCATCGAGCGGCGGATTGCCTTCGCGCTTGAGCAACTCGCGCACGATGGTACCGGTGTACTCCGGGTACACGTCCACGGCGCCGCTGGCCAGCGCCTGCTCCAGGATGCCGGTGTTGCCCAGGCCCTGCTGGTGCACGGCCTTCACGCCCGCCTGCTCCAGCGTCTGGCGCACGATCTCGCCCAGGATGTAGCTCTCGGTGAATCGTTTGGAGCCCACCTGCACCGTGTCGGCGGCCAGCGCGGGCACTGGCGCCAGCGCGAGCGCCACCCAAACCATCCATCGACCCCATGCTCGCAGCTTCATGGCGTCATTGTGGCTCGCCGCGGCGCCGGCCCAGAGCATCACGCGGCGCGTCTTCGCACGCCCGGGACCGGCATCGCCACGGCCTGGCGCTTCGGCGCCGGCGTGCGTGAGACGAGGTCGGCCAGCGTGGCGCTGTCCAGCGCCTGGAAGTAGGCCTGCAGCGCGGCGTCGAAGAGGTGCTTGAGGCGGCAACTCGGTGTCAGCGTGCACAGATTGGTGCTGGCGTCGAAGCATTCGACGAGGCGGAAGTCGGTCTCCGAGGCGCGCACGACCTCACCGATGCCGATGGCCTGTGGCTCGCGCAGCAGCCGCAGGCCGCCGCCGCGGCCGCGCGTGGTCTCGATCAGACCCTGTCGCGCGAGGTCGTTCACGACCTTCATCAAGTGGTTCTTCGACAGGCCGTGGTGCGCGGCCAGTTCGCCGATCGTGACCCGCTGCTGCCGGTGCGTGGCGCAGTACATCAGCACGCGCAGGGTGTAGTCGGTGTACTCGGACAGTCGCATCGAAGGCCTTAAAGATGCATGCAGTGTATTGCTTTAAATCGGCATCGTCACTAAGATGCATTTACTGCGCATCTTTGATGCTTCCGGGCCTGGGCCCTGCCGACCACCTTGCCTGCCCCATGACACCGCTGGCCCCACCCCTGATCGTTGCCGCCGCCCCTGCTGGCGGCGCCCCGCCACCGCGCGGTTGGCCCTTGCTGCGCCTGGGCTTTCGCCCCTTCTACCTGGGCGCTGCCGGCTTTGCCCTGCTGGCGGTGCCGCTGTGGATCGCGCTGCTGCTGGGTGCGGTGACGATGAACCTGCCGCTGTCGCCACTGCTGTGGCACGCCCACGAGATGCTGTTCGGCTTTGCCGCGGCGGTGATCGTCGGCTTCCTGCTCACCGCCGGCAAGGCCTGGACCGGCCTGGCCACGCCGCACGGCAGCTCGCTGGCCGCGCTGGCCCTGCTGTGGTTGGCGGCGCGGCTGGCGGCCGTGGCGGCGCCCTATGCGGTGTACGCGGTGCTCGACTGGCTGCTGCTGCCGCTGGTGGCAGCGCTGTTGACCGGCTTGTTGCTGCGCGCGGGCAACCGGCGCAACCTGCCGCTGGCCGCGATGCTGCTGCTGCTGGCGCTGGCCAACGCGGCCTTTCACCTCGCGGTGCTGGGCCTGCTCGACATCCCGGCGCTGGGCGCCTTGCATGCCGGCCTGGCCCTCATCGTGATGATCGAATGCGTGATGGCTGGTCGGGTGATCCCGGCCTTCACGATGTCGGCGCTGCCCGGTCTGCGGTTGAAGGCCTCGCGGGCGCTCGAAACCCCCACGTTGGCGATCACCGCACTGGCCCTCGGGCTGTGGGTGCTGGCGCCACCCGGGCCCGCCACGGCGCTGCCCTTGGCCGCCGCGGCGCTGCTGCACGCTGCACGCCTGTGGCAATGGCAGCCGCTGGCCACGCGCCGCCGGCCGCTGCTGTGGATCCTGCATGCCGCCTATGCCTGGGTGCCGATCGGCCTGGCACTGCTGGCGCTGGCGCAGCTCGGCTTCGTCGCTGGCTCGGCTGGCGTGCACGCACTCGGCGTGGGCGCCACCGGCGGCTTGATCATCGGCATGGTCACGCGCACCGCGCGCGGCCACACCGGCCGGCCGCTGCGGGCCTCGCGCGCCGAGGTGCTGGCCTACGCGCTGGTGATGGTTGCTGCGGCGACGCGCGTGCTGCTGCCGCTGCTCGCGCCACAGCTGCGGGTAGCCGCGCTGGTGCTCGCCGCCGTCGCCTGGAGCGCCGCCTTCGGCCTCTACCTGTTCGTCTTTGCGCCCTGGCTGGTGACGACCCGTCTCGACGGCAAGGACGGTTGAACCCGTTGACCTTGACTTGTCCTGACTTCATCCACCGCCACACCGGAATTCACCATGAGCTCCAGCCTCGACACACTCGCCACCATCACCCTCGACCTGCGCCCGATCGCGCCGCGCGAGCGCCATGCCCTGATCTTCGAGCGCTTCGATGTGCTGCTGCCGGGCCAGTCGCTTCGCCTGCTGAGCGATCACGATCCGCAACCGCTGCGCCACGCTCTGGAGGATCGCAGCCTGGGCCGCTTCGAGTGGACCGCACTGCAAAGCGGGCCGCTGGAGTGGCTGGTGCAAATCACCCGCACCGGCGCCGCCGCGGCGCGCGGCGCGGCGGGGTCGTGCTGCTCGGCTGGCGCCTGCTGCGCCTGATCGAAGGCGCCCGAGCAGCCATCGCCGCCATGACCTTCGTCGTCACCGAGGCCTGCATCCGCTGCAAGTACACCGACTGCGTCGATGTCTGCCCGGTCGACGCCTTTCGCGAAGGTCCGAACTTCCTCGTCATCGACCCCGACGAGTGCATCGACTGTGCGGTGTGCGTGCCCGAGTGCCCGGTCAACGCCATCCATGCCGAGGAAGACATGCCCGGCGACCAGCAGCATTTCACGGCGCTCAACGCCGAACTGGCGCGGCAATGGAAACCCATCACCCGCACCAAGCTGGCGCTACCCGATGCCCAGGCCTGGAGCCAGATCGAAGCCAAGCTCGGCGAACTCAAGCGCTGAAGCGCCACCGTGCCCACCCAGCCGCGACGCGCACAATGCCCGCGCACGCCAGCAGCCCCGCCCCAAGGCCCCGTGAACAAGCCACCCGCCCGCCCCGTGATCCCCATCATTGCCCTCGGCTCCAGCGCCGGGCCCGGCGACGGTCTGCCCTTCGAGTCGATGTACCAGAAGCAGCCCGACATCTATCCGCGCGCCGTGAAGGGTTGGTTCGCGGCCTGGCGCTGGACCTTCGTCTGGCTGACGCAGATCCTCTTCTACGGCCTGCCCTGGCTGCCCTGGAGCGGCCGCCAGGCGGTGCTCTTCGATCTCGAGGCGCAGCGCTTCTTCATCTTCGGCCTCGTGCTCTATCCGCAGGACCTGATCTTCCTGGCCGCGCTGCTCGTGCTGTCGGCCCTGGCGCTGTTCTTCTTCACCGCCGTGGCCGGGCGCCTGTGGTGCGGCTACACCTGCCCGCAGACCGTCTATACCGAAATCTTCATGTGGGTCGAGCGCAAGATCGAGGGCGACCGCATCGCCCGCATGCGCCTGGACCAGGCGCGCTGGGGCCCGGCCAAACTGCTGCGCAAG
>JANMVM010000060.1:0-2487 GCA_031392695.1 Rubrivivax sp. | reverse complement strand
GGCCGGGAACAGGAAGCGGTAGGGCACCGTCAGCAGCTTGATCCACATGCCGATCAGCGGCATGTTCAGGATCACCAGCATCAGGTTGCCGACCCACATGCTGGCGATCAGGCCCCAGAACAGCTGCGGGTTGCTGGTCATCACCTGCGGGCCGGGCTGGATGCCCTTGATCGTCATCGCGCCCACCATCAGCGCCATCACGGCGTTGGGCGGGATGCCCAGCGTGAGCATGGGGATGAACGAGGTCTGCGCGCCGGCATTGTTGGCGCTCTCGGGGCCGGCGACGCCGCGGATGTTGCCCTGGCCGAAGGGCACTTCGCCCGGCTTCATCGGATACTTCTTCTCGACCGTGTAGGCCGCGAAGGACGCCAGCAGCGCCCCGCCGCCGGGCAGCACGCCCAGGATCGAACCCAGCGCGGTGCCGCGGATGACCGCCGGCCAGGCATCATGGAAGTCCTGCTTGGTCGGCCACAGGCCCTTGACGTCCTTGGTGAAGACCTCGCGGTGTTCGGCCGGCTGGCCCAGGTTGGTGATGATCTCGCCGAAGCCGAAGACGCCCATGGCGATGGCGACGAAGCCGATGCCGTCGGTCAGCTCCGGGATGTCGAAGCTGTAGCGCGGCACACCCGAGATCACGTCGGTGTTGATCTGCCCCAGCAGCAGGCCGAGAAGGATCATGCAGATCGCCTTCACAAGCGAACCCGAGGCGAGCACCACCGCGCCGATCAGGCCCAGCACCATCAGACTGAAGTACTCGGCCGGTCCGAACTTGAAGGCCAGTTCGGTCAGCGGCGGCGCGAAGGCGGCGATGATGACCGTGCCGACGCAGCCCGCGAAGAAAGAACCCAGTCCGGCGGCAGCCAGCGCCGGGCCGGCGCGGCCCGTGCGGGCCAGCTGGTAGCCGTCGAAGCAGGTCACGACCGAGCTCGCTTAGCCCGGCACGTTGATCAGGATCGAGGTCGTCGAGCCGCCGTACTGCGCGCCGTAGTAGATGCCGGCCAGCATGATCAGCGCCGGTGTCGCGTCGAGCGCGTAGATGCTGGGCAGCAGCATCGCGATCGTGGCCACCGGCCCCAGGCCGGGCAGCACGCCGATCAGCGTGCCCAGCACGGCGCCACCGAAGGCATAGAGCAGGTTCTGGGCCGTGAAGGCGACACCGAAACCGAGGGCGAGGTTGTTGAGCAGATCCATGGTTCGACCCTCAGCCGGTGATGAACGAAGGCCACAGCGGAATCGTCAGCTTGAGGCCCCAAACGAAGATGACCCAACTGCCGGCCGTCAGGATGGCGGCGTTGATGACCGCGTCCTTCCAGTGGAATTCGTCGCCGGCCAGCGCCGCCACCACCACCAGGATGGGCAACGAGATCATCATGCCCAGGTGCGGCAGCGTCCAGCCGAAGATGGCCACCGTGGCGGTGATCATGCTCAGCGGCTTCCAGGCCCAGGGGCCGATCTTGTCGCCGCCTTCGACCTCGAAGGTCAGCGCCTTGAACAGGACCATGCCGCCCAGGATGGACATGAGCACGCCCAGGCCGAACGGAAAGTAGGCCGGGCCGGGGCGCGCCGAGCTGCCGAAACTGTAGTTCGTGGCACCCCATGCAAAGGCCACGCCGACCACCATGAACATGAGTCCGGACCAGAAGTCCTTCTCGCTCTTGATCTTCACGCTGTGTCTCCTCCGACCATTCGGGTGCTGACCGATTCTAGGGACGAACGCCCCCGCAGCCGGTGTGGTTTCCACGTAAGGCAAATCGCCCCGGCAGGGTGGCCGAGGCCGGCAGCGACGCGGCCTCAGCTCAGGCTGGGCGTGCTGCGCAGCACTTCCTCAAGCGTGGTCAGGCCTTCGGCGACCTTCATCGCACCGGCCAGGCGCAGCGGGCGCATGCCCTGCTTGACGGCCTCGCGCCGCAAGGCGTCGGCGTCCAGGCTCGGGTGCACGAGCGCGCGCGTGCTGTCGTTCATGAGCAGCAGTTCATAGAGGCCGGCGCGGCCGCGGTAGCCGGTGTGGCGGCATTCCAGGCAGCCCACGGGCTTGTAGGGCCGCACGCCGCCCGACAGGCGCCAGGGCTTGGCCATCTCGTCGATGGTCTCACGCGTGGTGGCCTCGTCGCGCACCTTGCAGGCCGGGCACAGCGTGCGCGCCAGGCGTTGCGCCAGCACGCCGATCACGGTGGCCGCGATCAGGTAGCTGGGCACGCCCAGGTCGGCCAGCCGCGTCACCGCGCCGACGGCATCGTTGGTGTGCAGGGTGCTGAACACGAGGTGGCCGGTGAGCGCGGCCTGGATCGCCATCTCGGCGGTGGCCAGGTCGCGGATCTCGCCCACCATGATGATGTCCGGGTCTTGGCGCATGAGCGCGCGCAGGCCTTCGGCAAAGCCCATGTCGAGCACCGGCTGCACCTGGGTCTGGTTGAAGGCCGGCTCGATCATCTCGATCGGGTCTTCGATCGTGCAGACGTTGACCTCGTCGGTGGCCAGCGCCTTGAG
>JANMVM010000053.1:0-9176 GCA_031392695.1 Rubrivivax sp. | reverse complement strand
ACGCCGCCGTGGCGCTCGCGCTTCGTCGTCGTGCTGGTCGGGGCGGCCTTCCTGGTGCTGCTCGGGCGCGCCGTGCACCTGCAGATCCTGCACACCGATTTCTACCAGGCGCAGGGCGAAAAGCGCTTCGTCTACAAAGAGCCGCTGCCGGCCAGCCGCGGGCGCATCCTCGACCGCAACGGCCTCGCGCTGGCCACCAGCGTGGCGCTGCCTTCGGTGCAGGTCGACACCAAACTCTTCAACGCCGGCGCCGCCGACCGCAAGGCTCTGGCCAAGCTGCTCGCGCTGCCGCCGGCGGAGCTCGATGACCGGCTCGATGGCCCAGCAGCCACCGTGACCTTGCGCCGCCATGTCGAAGAGGCGGTGTGGGCCGAGATCAAGGCCCTCGGCCTGAAGGGCGTGCAGGAAGTGCGCGAATACAAGCGCCGCTACCCCGAAGGCGAAGCCGCCGCGCACGTGGTGGGCTTCACCGACCCCGACGGCAAGGGCATCAACGGCATCGAGCTCGTCTTCAACGACGAGCTGCTCGGCCAGGCCGGCCAGCGCACGGTGGTGCGCGACCGCCTGGGCCGCGTCGTCGAGGATGTGGGTGAGCAGGCCAGCCCGGTGCAGGGCCAGGACGTCGTGCTGTCGATCGATTCCAAGGTCCAGTTCTTCGCCTGGCAGCGCCTGCGCGAGGCGGTGCGCGAGCACGGCGCGCTCGGCGGCAGCGCCGTGGTGCTGGACGTGCAGACCGGCGAGGTGCTGGCGCTGGCCAACTACCGCAGCGCCGAGCGCAACAAGACTGCCGGCGCGCGGCTGCGCAACAGCGCCCTCACCGACACCTTCGAGCCGGGCTCGACGATGAAGCCGTTCACGGTGGCGCTGGCGCTGGAGCACGGCCCGTGGACGCCGGCCACGCGCATCGACACGGCGCCGGGCCGCATCGTCATCGCCGGTGCGCCGATCACCGATTCGCACCCGCACGGCACGCTCACGGTGGCCGAAGTGATCCAGAAATCCAGCAACGTCGGCACCGTCAAGATGGCGATGCAGCTGCCGGCGCGCGAGATGTGGGAGATGTACACCGCCATCGGCCTGGGCCAGCGCCCGCGCATCGACTTCCCCGGCGCCGCCGCGGGGCGGCTGCGCCCCTACAAGTCCTGGCGCCCGGTGGAGCAGGCCACGATGAGCTACGGCTACGGCCTGTCGGCAAGCCTGTTCCAGCTGGCGCGCGCCTACACCGCATTCGCGCGCGATGGCGAGCTGATCCCGCTCACGCTGCAGCGCCACGACCTGGAGGCCGACGGCATGATGGCCGGCCAGCGCGTGATGTCGGCGCGCACCGCGCAGCAGGTGCGCGACATGCTGCGCCTGGCCGCGGGGCCCGGCGGCACGGCGCCCAAGGCGCAGGCCCTGGGTTATTCGGTGGGCGGCAAGACCGGCACCGCGCGCAAGCACGAAGGCAAGGGCTACGCCACCGGCAAGTACCACGCCTTCTTCGTCGGCCTGGCGCCGGTGACGCGGCCACGCATCGTGGTGGCGGTGATGGTCGACGAGCCGACCCGGGGCACCTACTTCGGCGGCGACGTGGCCGCGCCGGTGTTCAGCCAGATCGTGCAGCAGACGCTGCGCATGATGAACGTGGCGCCCGACCTCGACGTCAAGGCGCAGATCAACGCCAAGCCCGTGGCCGCCGAACCCGAGAGCATCTGAGGTGCTGACCGCTCTCGCCTCGCCCCGCGCCGCCGCCCAGTGGCTAACGGCGCGGGTGCGCGGCCAGTTGCGCACCGACAGCCGCCTCGTGCAGGCCGGTGACGCCTTCATCGCCTGGCCGGGTTACGCCGTCGACGGCCGCCAGTTCGTGGCCGGCGCGCTGGCGGCGGGCGCGGCGGCCTGTCTCGTCGAGGCGCGGGGTGTCGCCGCCTTCGGCTTCGGCGACGAGCGGGTGGCGGCGCTCGACGGCTTGAAGGCCGCCACCGGCGCCATTGCCGATGCCTGCTACCGCCAGCCCAGCGCCGCGCTCGACATCGTGGCCGCCACCGGCACCAACGGCAAGACCAGCACCGCGTGGTGGACGGCGCAGGCGCTGTCCACGCTCGGCCGCCGCTGCGGCGTCATCGGCACGCTGGGCGTGGGCGAGCCCGGCCGGGTCGTGGCCACCGGGCTGACCACGCCCGACCCGGTCACGCTGCACCGCTCGCTGCGCGAGATGGCCGACCGGGGCTTTGCCGCCTGCGCGCTCGAGGCCTCGTCGATCGGCCTGGCCGAGCACCGGCTCGACGCGCTGCGCATCCGCGTCGCGCTGTTCACCAACTTCACCCAGGACCACCTCGACCATCACGGCAGCATGGCCGCTTACTGGGCGGCCAAGCGAGCGCTCTTTGCCTGGCCCGGCCTGCAGGCCGCGGTGATCAACATCGACGATGCCAGCGGCGCAGCGCTGGCCGCCGAACTGCAGGGCGCGGGGCTGGACCTGTGGACCGTGTCGCTGCACGGGCCGGCGCGGCTGCGCGCCGAAGGCCTGAGCCACGGCGGCGCCGGCCTGGCCTTCGACGCGGTCGAAGGCACGGCCCGCGCCGCGGTGCGCACGCAGCTGGTGGGCGAGTTCAACGCCAGCAACCTGCTCGTCGTCATCGGCGCGCTGCGCGCGCTGGGCGTGCCGCTGGCGGATGCGGCCGGCGCCGCCGCCGCGCTGACGCCGGTGCCGGGGCGGCTGCAGCGCGTCGCCGGTGCCGACGTCGACGTGATCGTCGACTACGCCCACACCCCCGACGCGCTCGACAAGGTGCTGCAGGCACTGCGCCCGCTGGCCAGCGCGCGTGGCGGCCGGCTGTGGTGCGTGTTCGGCTGCGGCGGCAACCGCGACGCCACCAAGCGGCCGCTGATGGGCGCCATCGCCGCCCGCGGCGCCGACCACGTCGTCATCACCAGCGACAACCCGCGCGACGAAGTCCCGAGCGCCATCCTGGCCCAGATCCTGGCCGGCGTCACCGGCCATGATGAAGTCGACGTCATTGAAGACCGGCGCGAGGCCATCCATGGCGCGGTGCGCGAGGCCGCTGCCGGTGACGTCGTGCTGCTCGCCGGCAAGGGCCACGAGGACTACCAGGAAGTAGCCGGCGTCAAGCGCCCCTTCTCCGACTGCCTGGAAGCCCTGGCCGCGCTGCGCCAGCGCGAAGGAGCCGCCGCATGATGACGCTGGCCCAGGCCCACGCGCTGCTGCCTGCCAGCCGGCTCGTCGGCGACGGCGCGACCCGGATCCTGCGCGTCCACACCGACACGCGCACGCTGCGCGCCGGCGACCTCTTCGTGGCGCTCAAGGGCGAACGTTTCGACGGCAACGACTTTCTCGCCCAGGCGCGCGCCAGCGGCGCGGTGGCCGCGCTGGCCGCGCGCGGTCTGGGCGACGCCAGCTCCGACAACCTGCCCGGCCTGCTGGTGGCCGACACGCTGGCCGCGCTGCAGCAACTGGCCGCCGCCTGGCGCGCCCGCTTTCACCTGCCGCTGATTGCCGTCACCGGCAGCAACGGCAAGACCACCGTGACGCAGATGATCGCGGCGATCCTGCGCGCCTGGCATGGCGACGGCGCGCTGGCCACCGCCGGCAACCTCAACAACCACATCGGCGCGCCGCTCACGCTGCTGCGCCTGCGCCAGGACGACGAGGTCTGGCACCGCGCCGCCGTGCTCGAGCTGGGCATGAACCACGCCGGCGAGATCGCGCTGCTGGCGCACCTGGCTGCGCCCACCGTGGCGCTGGTCAACAACGCGCAGCGCGAGCACCAGGAATTCATGGCCGGCGTAGCCGCCGTGGCGCGCGAGAACGGCAGCGTCATCAACGCCCTGGGCGCCGGCGGCACGGCGGTGATCCCGGCCGACGACCCCTACACCCCGCTGTGGCGCGAGCTGGCAGGGGCGCGGCGCGTGCTGAGCTTCTCGTCGACTGCAGCAGCCGACGTCACCGCCCAAGCCCAGTGGCACGGTGAGCATCTGCACTGGACGCTGCTGCTGCACACCCCGGCCGGCAGCATCGCCACCACGCTGGCGCTGCCGGGTGCGCACAACGTGCGCAACGCGCTCGCCGCGGCAGCCTGCGCGCTGGCCGTCGGCGCGCCGCTGGCGGCGGTGGCGCAGGGCCTGGCCGCCTTCGCGCCCGTGGCCGGCCGCTCGCAGGCCGTGGTGCTGCGGCTGGCCGGCCGCGCGCTGACGCTCATCGACGACAGCTACAACGCCAACCCCGACTCGGTGCTGGCCGCCATCGACGTGCTGGCCGCGCTGCCGGGCCCGCGCTGGCTGCTGCTGGGCGACATGGGCGAGGTCGGCAGCCAGGGCCCGCAGTACCACGCCGAGATCGGCGCGCACGCACGAGCGCGCGGCATCGAGCGCGTGTGGTCGGTCGGCGCGCTGTGCGTCCATGTCGGCGCCGAGCGTCATTTCGAGCACATGGCAGCGCTGCTGGCGGCGCTGCCGCAAGCCATGCAGGACGGGCCCGCAGCGGCCTCGGTCCTGGTCAAGGGATCGCGATTCATGAAGATGGAACAAGTCGTGCAGGCCCTGAAGGCTGCGGCCGCAGCCGTGGAGGGCCACAATGCTGCTTAGCCTGAGTCAGTGGTTGATGCAGCTCGCCCCCGAGCACCTGGGCTTTCTGCGCGTGGTGCAGTACCTGACCTTCCGCGCCGTGCTGGCGGCGATGACCTCGCTGCTCATCGGTCTGGCCTTCGGCCCCTGGGTCATCCGCCGCCTGACCGAGATGAAGATCGGCCAGCCGATCCGCGAGTACGGCGTGCAGAGCCACCTGGGCAAGCGCGGCACGCCGACGATGGGCGGCGTGCTGGTGCTCATCGGCATCGGCGCTTCGACCCTGCTCTGGTTCGACTGGAGCAACCGCTTCGTCTGGGTGGTGATGCTCGTCACCTTCGGCTTCGGCGCCATCGGCTGGGTCGACGACTACCGCAAGGTCGTGCACAAGGACCCCGAGGGCATGCGCAGCCGCGAGAAGTTCTTCTGGCAAAGCCTGATCGGCATCGTCGCCGCGCTCTACCTGGCCTTCAGCGTCAGCGAGACCAGCAACCTGCGCGTGCTCGAGCTCTTCCTGCGCTGGGTGACGAGCGGCTTCTCCAATGACCTGCCGCCGCGCGCCGACCTCATGGTGCCCTTCTTCAAGACCGTGAGCTACCCGCTGGGCGTCTTCGGCTTCATCTTCCTGACCTGGTTCGTGATCGTCGGTGCCAGCAACGCGGTCAACTTCACCGACGGCCTGGACGGCCTGGCCATCATGCCGGTGGTGATGGTGGGCAGCGCGCTCGGCGTCTTTGCCTACGTGGTGGGCAATGCGGTGTTCAGCAAGTACCTGCTGTTTCCCTACATCCCGGGCGCCGGCGAATTGCTGGTGTTCTGTGCCGCGATGGCCGGCGCGGGCCTGGCCTTCCTGTGGTTCAACGCCAGCCCGGCGCAGGTCTTCATGGGCGACGTCGGCGCGCTGTCGCTGGGCGGTGCGCTGGGCACCATCGCCGTCATCACGCGCCAGGAGATCCTGCTCGGCATCATGGGCGGCGTCTTCGTCGCCGAGGCGCTGTCGGTGATGATCCAGGTCGCCTGGTTCAAGTACACCAAGCGCCAGACCGGCACCGGCCGGCGCATCTTCCTGATGGCGCCGCTGCACCACCACTTCGAGAAGAAGGGCTGGGCCGAGACGCAAGTCGTGGTGCGCTTCTGGATCATCACCATGCTGCTGTGCCTGGTGGGGCTGGCAAGCCTGAAGCTGCGATGAACTTCCTCAAGGATCTCCCCGTCCTCGTGCTCGGCCTGGGCGACAGCGGCCTGGCGATGGCGCGCTGGTGCGCGCGCTGCGGTGCAGCGGTGACGGTGTGGGACAGCCGCGGGACGCCGCCGGGCGCAGCGGCCTTGAGCGCCGAATGGCCTGCCGTCGCGCTGCTCGGCGGCGAGCTCGCGGCGGCGCAGCTGGCGGGCTTTCAACTCGTGCTCAAGAGCCCGGGTCTGGCGCCGAGCGATCCGCGCGTCGCGCCGCTGCTGCAGGAAGCCAGCGCCAGCGGCATCGCGGTGCTCGGCGAACTCGACCTTTTCGCGCGTGCGCTGGCCGACCTCGCGCAGTCGCAGGCCTACGCGCCGCAGGTGCTGGCCATCACCGGCACCAACGGCAAGACCACCACCACCGCCATGACCGCGTTGCTGGTGGCGCGGGCCGGCAAACGCGTGGCCAGCGCCGGCAACATCGGGCCGACGCTGCTCGACACGCTCGCCGCCTGTCTGGCCGGCGATGCGCAAGACCTGCCCGAGGTCTGGGTGCTGGAGCTGTCGAGCTTCCAGCTCGAAGGCGGCGGCGGTGGCGTGCGCGGCTTCGAGCCCAGCGCCGCAGTGGTGCTCAACATCACGCAGGACCACCTCGACTGGCATGGCAGCATGGCCGCCTACACGGCGGCCAAGGCGCGCGTCTACGGCAGCCAGGCGGTGATGGTCATCAACCGCGACGACCCCCGGGTCGAGGCCCTGGTGCCGGCGCCGGTGGCGGTCAAGGGCAAGGTCAAGGACAAGGGCAAAGTCAAGGCCAGCGAACGGCCGCCGGACCGGTCGCTGCTGCGCTTCGGCCTCGAGGCCCCGACGCGCCCGGGCGACTTCGGCCTGGTGGTGGAAAACGGCATGGCCTGGCTCGTTCGCGCGCTGCCCACCGACGAGACCTTCAAGAAAAAAAAGGGCGAGTTGGAAGAGATCCACCTGCAGCGCCTGATGCCCGCCGACGCGCTGCGCGTGCGCGGCCGCCACAACGCGGCCAACGCGCTGGCCGCGCTGGCGCTGGCCACTGCCATCGGCTGCACGCTGGCGCCGCTGTTGCACGGCCTGCGCGAGTACGAGGGTGAACCGCACCGCGTGCAGTTCATCGCCAGCGTCGACGACGTCGAGGCCTTCGACGACAGCAAGGGCACCAACGTCGGCGCCACCGTGGCGGCGCTCGTCGGCCTGGGCGCCGACAAGGCGCCGGGCAAGCTGGTGGTGATCCTGGGCGGCGACGGCAAGGGGCAGGACTTCTCGCCGCTGGCCGCGCCGCTGGCGCGCCACGCCCGCGCCGTGGCCACCATCGGCAAGGACGCCGCCGCCATCGAGGCCGCCATCGCCGAGCAGACGCAGGGCCTGCCGGTGCAGCGCTTCGTCTCGCTGCAGCTCGCCGTGGCCTGGTGCTACGCGCAGGCCCAGCGCGGTGACGCGGTGCTGCTCAGCCCGGCCTGCGCCAGCCTGGACATGTTCCGCAACTACGGCCACCGCGCCGAGGTCTTCGTGGCCGCGGTGCAGGGCCGCGCGGCCGACAGGGGCCAGGCATGAACGCGGTGCTGGGCGCCAGGCTGCACGCCTTCAAGGGCTGGCTCCACGCCCACCGCGACGGCAAGGGCGAGCTGCCGGTGCGCGCCCACGTCGAGGTCGGCGGCGTGCGCGCGGTGCAGCTGATGGCCTTCGACCAGGCGCTGGTGGCGGTGGTCGGCGCGCTCATCGCGCTGGGTGTCGTGATGGTCTATTCGGCCAGCATCGCGATGCCCGACAACCCCAAGTTCGCCAACTACTCGCAGGCCTTCTTCCTGCAGCGCCACCTGCTGTCGCTGGCCATCGCCTTCGTGGTGGCGCTGGTGGTGGTGCAGGTGCCGATCTCGTTTTGGGAGAAGCAGGCACCGGTGGTGTTCTTGATCTCGCTCATCCTGCTCGTCGTGGTGCTGGTGCCCTTCATCGGCAAGGTCGTCAACTTCTCGCGCCGCTGGATCCCGCTGGGCATCATGAACTTCCAGCCCAGCGAGCTGGCCAAGCTGGCGATCGCGCTGTACGCCGCCAACTACATGGTGCGCCGCATGGATGCGCGCGAGAACTTCTTCCGCGCCGTCACGCCGATGGTGGTGGCGGTGGCCTTCGTCGGCGCGCTGCTGCTGCGCCAGCCCGACATGGGGGCCTTCATCGTCATCGCCACCATCGCCATGGGCATCCTCTTCCTGGGCGGTGTCAACGCGCGCATGTTCTTCCTCATCGCGATGGTCATCATCGTCACCTTCGCGCTCATCATCGCCTTCGACGACCTGCGTCGCGAGCGCATCCTGGCCTATCTCGACCCCTGGAACCCGAAGTACGCGCAGGGCAAGGGCTACCAGCTCACGCACTCGTTGATCGCGCTGGGGCGCGGCGAGATCTTCGGCCAGGGCCTGGGCAGCTCGGTCGAGAAGCTGCACTACCTGCCCGAGGCGCACACCGACTTCCTGCTCGCCGTGATCGGCGAAGAGATCGGCTTCGTTGGCGTGGCCACGGTGATCGTGCTCTTCTTCTGGCTCACGCGGCGGCTGTTCCACATCGGCCGCCAGGCGATCGCGCTCGACCGTGTCTTCGCCGGCCTGATGTGCCAGGGCATCGGCATCTGGATCGGCTTCCAGGCCTTCATCAACATGGGCGTCAACCTGGGCGTGCTGCCGACCAAGGGCCTGACGCTGCCGCTGATGAGCTACGGCGGCAGCGCGATCCTGATGAACCTGATCGCGCTGGCGCTGGTGCTGCGCGTGGACATCGAGAACCGTGCCTTGATGCGAGGGGGGCGGGCCTGATGTCGCATCTGGTCGTCATGGCCGCAGGCACCGGCGGGCACATCATGCCGGGCCTTGCCGTGGCGCGCGAGATGCAGGGCCGGGGCTGGAGCGTGAGCTGGCTCGGCACCTCGCACGGCATGGAGAACCAGCTCGTGCCGCCGGCGCAGATCCCGCTCGACACCATCCGCTTCAGCGGCCTGCGCGGCAACGGCCTGCTGCACGCCGCCACCGGCGGGCTGCGCCTGCTCAAGGCCTTCTGGGACTGCTGGGGCATCCTGCGCCGGCGCGGCGCCGACGCCGTGCTGGGCATGGGCGGCTACGTCTGCTTCCCGGGCGGGCTGATGGCCAGCCTGCTCAACAAGCCGCTGCTGCTGGTCAACGCCGACGCCGCGCTCTTGATGAGCAACAGGAGCCTGCTGCCGGTGGCCGACCGCGTGGCCTTCGGTTTCGCGGGCGACAGCGCAGCGAAGACGAAGAATGCCGTCGTCACCGGCAACCCGGTGCGCGCCGAGATCGAATCGATCGCAGCGCCCGCCGAGCGCTACGCCGCACGACAAGGTCCGCTGCGCCTGCTGGTCGTCGGCGGCAGCCTGGGGGCCCAGGTGCTGAACCAGACGCTGCCGG
>JANMVM010000031.1:0-3339 GCA_031392695.1 Rubrivivax sp. | reverse complement strand
ATGCCGCCTGAGGCTGATTCGGCATCAGACGCTGGGCTGGTGAGCAAACGTGGTGCCGTTGATCAGCGGAGTGGTCGAGTCATCAGCCGGGCAGGTGTAGGCCGTGCTGCCATCACCGGCGCTGAAGACGAGGAAGTTCTGGTTGGTCAGCGATGAGGTCACCGCGGTGTAGTCCAGCGGGTGCGCCGTGTTGCCGCCGGTGGGCGTGTGGGTGGCTTGCGGCGTGTAGCGGCAGACCTTGAAGTTCGACGCGGTGACGTCGCTCGACAAATTGGAGATGGCGGGGGTGAAGGACCCGCCGTTGAGCACGGTGCGGCCCGACCACGAGGCCGTCGTCACCGCGATGGGGACGAAACAGTAGTACGCGGTGCCGACAGACGCCGGGGTGACATAACAGGCTGGTGGCGCGGCTGGCGTGGTGGGGGCCGTCAAGTTGACTTGGACGCCGATGCCAGGATAGCTGGCCGCGAGGCCGGTGGGGCTTTCCGCCTCGGCCGGCGTCGGCGCAACGCCAACGCCGGCAACGACACCGATGAACTGGATGTGGCCACTGACCAGCCATCCCGACACCGCCGTACAGACCCCGGGTGCGCTGCAGACGTTGGTGATCTGACCCGTGCCGTTGACGAAGGTCCAGGCGACCCCGGTTGCCGCCCCAGGCGGCGTGAAGTCGCTCGTGCCCGGGGTCGCACCCGGCACCACCGTTTGCGGAATCGAGGGATGCCGACCGAGTGGGCGCTGCGCACCGCCCCGGTCGCCGGGCAGGCCCACAGAGGCCATCAGTTCGGGCGCGACTTCGGCGATGCTCGAGGTCAGCCGCACCGGCTCGCTGGCGCCGCCGGCGGCCGTGCGGCGATCGAGCCAGAGCACCTCGACCTGCAGCACCTTGAGCTTGGGATCGTTGGCCGTGGGTAACAGCACGGTGGTCGTGCGGCTGAAGGTGGTGTTGCCGAAACTGGCCGGCGGCGCCGGGGCGTCACTGCCGGACACGATGTCGACGTATTCATGATCACTGGGCACGGTGGCTCCGCTGAGCACGCCGAAAGACCGCATCGATTCCATCTGCTCCTGGGCCATGCGCACGGCTTCGGCGCGCTGGCGCGAAACGTCGGAGTTGAAGCGCAGGGTGGCTTGCATGCCGACGACGCCGAGCAGGCCGAAAGCCATCACCGCCAGGGCCACCAGGGCCTCGATCAGCGAGACACCGCGAGAACGAGCGTTCATCGGAAGTCCGTCCAGGAGCCTGCCACACGCACGAAGGAGCCGATGTTGAAGCGCACCAGGCGCAGCACGTCGGGGTCGTAGACGATGGTCGGCGTGCCCGCGCCCGTGACCCCGCCCTCGGCCACCACCGCGCCAGTGACCTGGCCGGATCCGCTGGTGACCCAGCTCGTCGGGCCCCCTGCGGTCAGGCGTGTGTAGACGAGGCCGTACAGATTGGCCCCCGTCCCTGCGCCGGTGTATTCGAGAGCGCCATTGACGACGATCAGCACTGGCGCGGCTGCCGAGCCGATGTCGCCTGCGGAATCGACCGACAGCGAACCGGTCAGCCACAGCGGCCGGCCCGGATTGGCTGCGAGCTCGGTGCGCACCGTGGCCGCCGTGCACGGCGAGCAGGTGAGCTGGACGGCGGCGGGCTGGGTGCGGAAGGTCTCGGGCCGCATGCTGAACACGCTGGCGAACATGCGCTCTGCGGCCGAGAACGGGAGTACCGGCGCAAGGCCCACCAGCGGGTCTAACAGAGGGTCGCTCTGGATGAAGGAGGTGTTGCCCGGTGTCCCGGGTGAGCTGCGCAGCACCAGTCCCGCCGCGGCGATCGCGCCACCGGCGTGGACCGTGATGCCGGACCCGTTGGGTTGGGTGTTGTAGGCACCCAGCGCAGCACCACCGACGTTGACCGGCCCGAACGCGGTCAGCGCTGCCTGCGGCAGGCCGGCGGCATTGCCCGTCAGCGTGAGGATCGACGAGACCACCGCACGGCCTTCGTTGAGCGTGCCCTGGCCGTCGAAGTTCAGGCAGGGATCGCTGGCGCCGGCGGCGTCCAGGCGGGTGCAACCGACCACATCCACCCAGACCGCGCTCGGCTGCTTGGGTTCGAGTGGCGTCCCGACGAGCAGGATCGGGCGGAAGCGCACGCGAAAGGCCGGCCAGACCCCTGCGGCCGTCGGCGCAGTCAGGGCGGGAGCGCCGGTGCTCGGGCAGGAGCAGGACCAGCCGCTGCCAATGCCGGTCCACACGCAGCTGGGGGTGAGCTCGCCGCCGCCCACGGGGTCGGGGACGGGAAGGATCTTTCCCGTCGCCGGGGCGATGTTCAAGTAGCGCTGGCGAAAGCTCGTGTTCGTGTTCACCGAGCTCTTGAGGCACTGGTTGGTGATGCGCTCGAAGTTGAGCTGGGCCAGCACCCATTCGAGGCCCGAGTCCGCCACCTCCAGCGCCTGCGTCGAGCGGTACTGGTTGGTGGACGTGCGCTGCTCAAAGATGAGGCTGCGGTTGGTGTAGGCCGCCACCAGCGACATGACGAAGAACAGCACCATCACCACGATCAGGGTCGCGGCGCCCTGCTGCTGGCGTGTTTGCCGGGGGGCCCCGCGACTCATAGCGGGCAGATCTCGTTGGCCGACCAGTCGGCAAAGGTCACGTGGTCGTTGCGCAGCCGCACGGTGCTGCTGATGGCGCGCTTGACCGTGCTGTCGCGCAAGGCCTCGGCCTCGATCGTGATCCTTGCCTTGCGGACCTGGAACCGCGGCCAGCAGTCAGTGGTGAGGTCGGCGCACAGCTTGGGGCAGGGCAGCACGACGGCCGCGCTGCTGTCGGTGGTGATGGTGGGGGTGAACGACGTGATGCGCATCACGTTGGCGTCGGTCAGCTCCTGCCAGCCGCTGTTGGCTGACAGCTGGGCCCTCAGCAGCGTGCCTTGTTGCTGGTACTTGAACGGGCCAGGCAGTGCCGACGATCCGGGAAAGTAGTTGTAGTCAATTTGCGTCGACGAGACGATGAAGGTGTTGGCCATGTCGTTGCGCAGCACCTGCGGCGAGCCCGGGTACCAGATGGACCCGAGGCTGGCCACCTCGCCGGAGGCACCGACGCGTCGCATTTCGCGCGCCATGATGTCGGCGGCAGCACGCAAGTCCTGCTGGACCTGGGTTTCCGTGAGCAGACGACGGTTTTCGACGAGCTGGCCGCTCATCAAGAGCGCCGCTGCCGCGGTGATCACCAGCCCGATGGCGACCCCGACCATGAGCTCGACGATCGACAGCCCCGCCTGTCGGCGTCGGCCAGGACGCAGGGTGCGGATCAGATGCACGCTTCGCCCCCGACTCGTGAGCCCGAAGGCGCGCA
>JANMVM010000227.1:0-10199 GCA_031392695.1 Rubrivivax sp. | reverse complement strand
GACGCCGGCTTCGCGGCCCACGGCGGCGTGGAGTGGGACGCCATCGACAAGGCCTCGAGCCGCAATCAACGCGCCGAACAACGCGCCGATCGGCAGGCGGCGCGCCAGCCCGCGCGCGCCGCCGCGGCCAAGGTGGTCGGCGGCTCCACCATCACGCAACAGCTGGCCAAGAACCTGTTCCTGTCGGGCGAGCGCACGGTGCTGCGCAAGGCCCAGGAACTGCTGCTCACGCTGGCACTCGAAACCCTGCTCAGCAAGCAGCGCATCCTGGAGATCTACTTGAACAACGTCGAATGGGGCGAAGGCGTGTTCGGCGCCCAGGCCGCGTCGCGCCATTACTTCGGCGTCGATGCGGCGCGCCTGGGCGCAGAGCAGGCGGCGCGGCTGGCGGTCATGCTGCCGGCGCCCAAACGGTTCGAAAAGCGGCCAGGTTCTGCCTACGTGGTGGGCCGCGCGGCGACGATCGTGGCGCGCATGGGATCGGTGGAGCTGCCATGAGCGCGAACGGCCGCCCCGAAGCACTCATCCCGCAGCGCAAAGCGCGAAGGGCGGACCAGTGAGCGCGAACGGCCGCCCCGAAGCACTCATCCCGGCGCTTGCAGCGCGGGGGGTCGTCCCATGAGCGCGGCCGCAGAGATCGCCGCGGTCGCGGCCCGCCTGGTCGTCGACGAAGGCATGGAGTACGCCGGCGCCAAACGCAAGGCGGCGCGTGACTTCGGCGGCCGGCCCGAGCTGCCCAGCAACGAGCAGCTCGAAGCGGCGGTGCGCGCGCACATCGAGATCTTCTGCGCCGACACCCAGCCCGCGGAACTGCTGGCGCTGCGCGAAGTGGCGCTGCTGTGGATGCAGCGGCTGGCCGACTTTCGTCCGCACCTGTCGGGCGCCGCCTGGCGCGGCACGGCCACCCGCCTGTCGTCGGTGCACCTGGACCTCTATTGCGATGACACCAAGGCGGCTGAGATCGCGGTCGTCAATGGCGGCGTGGCCTACGACGTGGGCAGCCTGGAGCGCCCGGGTCGCGAGCCTTTGAGCGTGCTCACCGTCAGTTCGGCCAGCGCCGCGCTGGGCGAGCCGGTCACCGTGCACCTGCTGCTGCACGACGCCGACGAGCAGCGCGGCGCGCTCAAGCCCGACGCCGGGGGCCGCAGCTGGCGTGGCAACGCCGCCGCGCTGCAGCGGCTGATGGCGGCCGCGCCATGAAGCGCCGCAGCTGGCTGCTGGGCGCGGCGGGCGGCGCGGCGGCAGCCACCGGACTGGCCTGGCAGCGCTGGCGCGAAACGCAGCTTCAGCCACTGCTCGAGCCAGCCGCAGCCGTCCCTGGCAGCGATCCTGGCGCGTTGTGGGCGATGAGCTTCGAGCAGCCTGCGGGCGGCAGCCTCGTGATGGCCAGCCTGCGCGGCCAGCCACTGCTGCTCAACTTCTGGGCCACCTGGTGCCCACCTTGCGTGAAAGAGATGCCCGACCTCGACCGCTTTGCGCAGCGGTTCGCTGCGCAGGGCTGGCGCGTCGTGGGCCTGGCGGTGGACAAGCCGGCGGCGGTGCGCGAGTTCCTGGCCCGCACGCCGGTCAGCTATGCCATCGGCTTGGCGGGTTTTGAAGGCTCCGAGCTCAGTCGCCAATTGGGCAACGCCCAGGCCGGCCTGCCTTTCACCGTCGCTTTCAACCGCCAAGGCGAGGTCGTGCAGCGCAAAGCCGGCGCGACAACGCTGCAGGAGTTGTCGACCTGGGCCAAGTCCGCCTGAACTTCGGCCTGCGGGTGCCTTGTCGGAGTTTTCCTGTCAAATTGCTGCCAGCCGCTTGCTACAGCCTTCAACCGGCGTAAAGTCGCGCCTGCCGCAAACTGTAGCCGGCTGTAAACATGAGCATCCTCGTCCTCCACGGCCCCAACCTCAACCTGCTTGGCACGCGCGAGCCACACATCTACGGCACTGACACCTTGCAGCAGATCGACGCTGAACTTGCGAAGATCGCTGCCGATGCGGGCGACAAACTGCTGAGCCTGCAAAGCAACCACGAGGGGGTGCTGATTGACCGCATCCACGCGGCACGCACCGACGGCACGCGCTTCATCATCATCAACCCCGGCGGCCTGACGCACACCAGCGTGGCGCTGCGCGACGCACTGGCCGGTGTGGCGTTGCCCTTCATCGAGGTGCACATCTCCAACGTGCACCAGCGCGAGGCTTTCCGCCATCACTCCTACCTGTCGGAGATCGCACTCGGCACGGTCGTGGGGCTCGGCGTCAATGGTTACCGCCTAGCACTGGCCCACGCCCTGGCGCTGCGCAAGGCCTGACGCGGCTGAACGCCGCCGACCGATTCCCCGCGCCGGCGCCGCTGGCGCCCGACCCCCAAGGACCTATCCAAGATGGACCTGCGAAAACTCAAGACACTGATCGACCTGGTGTCTGAATCGAACATCTCCGAACTCGAGATCACCGAAGCCGAGGGCAAGGTGCGCATCGTCAAGGCCGGCGTGGCGGCCTACGCCGGGCCGGCGCCGGGCGCCCTGGCGCCGGCGCCACCGGCTGCGGCAGCGACGCTGCCCGCTGCGGCCGAAGCACCGCCGCCTCCCGAAGGCAAGGTCATCAAGTCACCGATGGTGGGCACCTTCTACCGCTCCGCCAGCCCCGGCTCCAAGCCCTTCTCCGAGCTCGGCGACACCATCAAGATCGGCCAGCCGGTGTGCATCATCGAAGCCATGAAGATCATGAACGAGATCGAGTCCGACTGCGACGGCAAGATCCTGCGCATCCTGTGCGAGAACGGCCAGGCGGTCGAATTCGGCCAGCCGCTGTTCAGCGTCGAGTAAGGCGGCCGCGTGTTCAAGAAGATCCTTATCGCCAACCGCGGCGAAATCGCCTTGCGCATCCAGCGCGCCTGCCGCGAGATGGGCATCAAATCGGTCGTCGTCTACTCCGAAGCCGACCGCGAGGCCAAGTACGTCAAGCTGGCCGACGAAGCCGTGTGCATCGGGCCGGCGGCATCGGCGCTGAGCTACCTCAACATGCCGGCCATCATCGCCAGCGCCGAGGTCACCGACGCCGAGGCCATCCACCCCGGCTACGGCTTCCTGAGCGAGAACGCCGACTTTGCCGAGCGCGTGGAGCGCAGCGGCTTCGTCTTCATCGGGCCCACGTCCGAAAGCATCCGCCTGATGGGCGACAAGGTCTCGGCCAAGCAGGCCATGATCAAGAGCGGCGTGCCCTGCGTGCCCGGCAGTGAAGGCGCCTTGCCCGACGAACCCAAAGAGATCATCCGCCAGGCACGCGCCATCGGCTACCCGGTGATCATCAAGGCCGCCGGTGGCGGCGGTGGCCGCGGCATGCGCGTCGTGCACACCGAGGCCGCGCTCATCAACGCCGTGCAGACGACGCGGGCGGAAGCCGGGGCGGCCTTTGGCAACCCGGCCGTCTACATGGAAAAGTTCCTCGAGCACCCGCGCCACATCGAGATCCAGGTGCTGGCCGACACCTTCAAGAACGCGGTCTGGCTGGGCGAGCGCGACTGCTCGATGCAGCGCCGGCACCAGAAGATCATCGAGGAAGCGCCGGCGCCGGGCATCCCGCGCCGCGTCATCGAGAAGATCGGCGAGCGCTGCTCGGCGGCGTGCAAGAAGATCGGCTACCGCGGTGCTGGCACCTTCGAGTTCCTGTACGAGGACGGCGAGTTCTTCTTCATCGAGATGAACACCCGCGTGCAGGTCGAGCATCCGGTGACGGAGCTCGTCACCGGCGTCGACATCGTGCAGATGCAGATCCGCGTCGCCGCCGGCGAAAAGCTGCCCTTCACACAACGCCAGATCGAGATGCGCGGCCACGCCATCGAGTGCCGCATCAACGCCGAAGACCCCTACAAGTTCACGCCCTCGCCGGGGCGCATCAGCCTGTGGCACGCGCCGGGCGGGCCCGGGGTGCGGGTCGATTCGCACGTCTACACCAACTACTTCGTGCCGCCCAACTACGACTCGATGATCGGCAAGATCATCTGCCACGGCGACACGCGCGAGCAGGCGCTGGCGCGCATGCGCACGGCGCTGTCGGAGACGGTGGTCGAAGGCATCCACACCAACATCCCGCTGCACCGCGAGCTGATGGCCGACGCCAAGTTCATCGAAGGCGGCACCACCATCCATTACCTCGAGGGCTGGCTGGGCCAGCACCGCCGGTAGCCGGGCGCATGTTCGAACTCGTGCTGCGCGCGCCCCAGGCCCTGGTGGAGCCGGTGTCCGACGCGCTCATGGACGAGCTCGACGCGCTGTCGGTGTCGGTCGAGGACGCCGACGCCGGCACTGAGGGCGAGCACGCGATCTTCGGCGAACCGGGCATGCCGGCGCCGGCCGACGGCTGGAGCCGCTCGACGATCAAGGCGCTGTTCGAGTCCGAGCCCGCAGCCGAGCGCGCCGCCACGCTGCTGCTGGCCCAGGACTGGGCCCAGGGCCTGCACGTCCAGGCGCTGTCGGCGCTGGCCGACGAGGACTGGGTGCGCCTGACGCAGAGCCAGTTCGCACCGGTCGCCATCACGCCCGAGTTCTGGGTCGTGCCGAGTTGGCACGAGCCGCCCGCTGCGGCGCGGCAGGTCATCCGGCTCGACCCTGGCATGGCTTTCGGCACCGGCACCCACCCCACCACGCGCATGTGCCTGCGCTGGCTGGCGCGCCGGCCTGCCTCGGCGCA
The DNA here is from genome assembly GCA_031392695.1 of Rubrivivax sp. Lineage (GTDB taxonomy): Bacteria > Pseudomonadota > Gammaproteobacteria > Burkholderiales > Burkholderiaceae_C > Rubrivivax. Next base: position 5,523 of record JANMVM010000227.1, on the reverse strand, counting down.
CTTGCACCGCGTGCTCGACTACGGCTGCGGCTCGGGCATCCTGGCCATCGGGGCGGCGCTGATGCGCGGTGCAGCGGGCGCGCAGCAGATCGACGCCGTCGACATCGACCCCGCCGCGGTGCAGGCCACGCGCGACAACGCGGCGCACAACGGCGTCACGCTCAACGCCGCGCTGCCCGACCATGCGCAGGGCGAATACGGCGTCGTGCTGGCCAACATCCTGGCCACCCCGCTCAAGCTGCTGGCGCCGCTGCTGTCGGGTCATGTGCAGCGCGGCGGCTGGCTGGTGCTGGCCGGCATCCTGGACCGTCAGGTCGATGAAGTCGCTGCCGCCTACGCGCCCTGGCTGCCCCTTTCGGTGGTCGACAGCGACGAAGGCTGGATCCTGATGAGCGGCCAGCGGGCGAGCACCGCGTGACGGAGCGCCCCGCCTGATGGCCACCGGGCTGGCCACCCGCTGCAGCGCCTGCAGCACGGTGTTCCGCGTCGTGCCCGACCAGTTGCGGGTCTCCGAGGGCTGGGTGCGCTGCGGCCGCTGCGCCGAGGTCTTCAACGCGCTCGAGGGCCTGGTGGACCTGGAAACCGGCCTGCCCAAGCGCACCCTGGGCGCTGGCCTGGCGCCACCCGTGGCCAGCGAAGCGAGCGAAGACCTCGAAGGCCACTTCGACATCGCCCAGCCTGCCGCCCGACCCGGTGCGCCGGCCCTGCCTCCGCCGCGGCCCGCCCCGCCGCCCCTGCCGCAGACCGATCTGCCGCGCGCCGCGGGCCCGGGCGAAGACGAAGCCTGGCCAGCCACCGCTGCCGAATCGGTGGCCGGCGATCCGGCCGCCAGCTCAGCCGCAGAGGATGCAGAGGATGCAGCGGATGCAGCGGCCGCCGATCGGCCTTCGTTCATCCGCCACGCCGAGCGCGCTGCGCGCTGGCGCCGCCCGCGCGTGCGCGCCGCGCTCGCCGCGGTGGCGGTGCTGGCGCTGCTGGCGCTGGTGGCGCAGATGGGGCTCGAATACCGTGAACTCGTGGCTGCGCGCCTGCCGGCCACCCGGCCCTGGCTGGAGCAGGCCTGCGCACCGCTGGGCTGCACCGTGGACGCGGCGCGGGCCATCGACAGCCTGGCCGTCGACAGCAGCGGCCTGGTGCGGGTGGAGAAGTCCAACCTCTACCGGCTGCAAGTGGCGCTGCGCAACCGCGCCGGCATCGACCTGGCCGTGCCTGCGCTGGAAATCACGCTCACCGACAGCCAGGGGCGGCTGATAGCGCGCAAGGTGCTGCGCCTGGCCGAACTGGGCGCGCCGCAGGCGACAATTGGCGCCGGCCGCGAACTCAATGTGCAGGCCACCCTGCAGGCCGCGGCGGGCGGCGACGCCACCGCCGCCCAGCCCATCGCCGGCTACACGATCGAACTCTTCTACCCCTGACGGCGCGCCTGCACCGCGCCAACCCCTTCGGAGCTGCCATGCCCGCGTTGATCTGCGGATCCCTTGCCTACGACACCATCACCACGTTTCCCGGCCGCTTTGCCGAGCAGATCCTGCCCGAGCAGGTCCACATCCTGAACGTGAGCTTCCTGGTGCCCACGCTGCGGCGCGAATTCGGTGGCTGCGCCGGCAACATCGCCTACACCCTGAAGCTGCTCGGCGGCGAGCCGGTGGTGATGGCGGCGCTGGGCAGCGACGGCAGCGACTACCTGGCCCGCTTCAAGGCCATGGGCCTGGACGTCAGCCACGTGCGCTTCGACGAAGAGCTGCACACCGCGCAGGCCATCATCATCACCGACCGCGACAACAACCAGATCACCGCCTTCCACCCGGGCGCGATGAGCAACGCGCACCTGATCCCGGCGTCGCGGCGCCAGGACCTGGCGATCGGCATCATCGCCCCCGACGGCCGCGAAGCGATGCTGTGCCGGGCGCGCCAGATGGCCGCCGCCGGCATCCCCTTCGTCTTTGACCCCGGCCAGCAGCTGCCGCAGTTTGACGGCGCCGAGCTGAAGGAATTCGTCTCGCTCGCCACCTGGGTGGCGGTCAACGACTACGAAGGCCGCATGCTGTGCGACCGCACCGGCCAGACGCTGCAATCGCTGTCGCGCTCGCACCTCTTGGGTGTCATCGTGACGCTGGCCAGCGAAGGCTGCGAACTGTGGGTGCAGGGCCAGCGCACCCACGTGCCGGGCGTCGAGGCCGCCGGCGTGATCGACCCCACCGGCTGCGGCGATGCCTTCCGCGGCGCGCTGCTGTTCGGGCTGGAAAAGGGCTGGAGCCTGGCGCGCAGCGTGGCGCTGGGCAACCAGCTCGGCGCGCTCAAGATCGCGCAGCGCGGGCCCCAGCACCACGCGCTGGACGAGCGCGTGCGCGCCGAACTCGCGCTTTAGCCTGCAGCCGCGGCCGGCCCGCGCGGGCCGGCAGCCCGCTCACTGCACCAGCTGCGCCAGCTTGCCGCTGGCGTACAGGCCGGCCACCGCGCCGAGGCTCATGGGCTTGATCTTGGCCGCCTGGCCCTCGCAGCCGAACTCCAGGTAGCGCTGCTTGCAGATCAGCCGCGCCGCCTCGCGCGCCGGCTTGAGGTAGTCGCGCGGGTCGAACTTGTCGGGGTTCTCGGCCAGGTACTTGCGGATCGCTGCCGTCATCGCCAGGCGCACGTCGGTGTCGATGTTGATCTTGCGCACGCCGTGCTTGATGGCTTCCTGGATCTCGCTCACCGGCACGCCGTAGGTCTCTTTCATCTGGCCGCCGTACTGCCGGATGACGGCCAGCAGTTCCTGCGGCACGCTGGAGCTGCCGTGCATCACGAGGTGGGTGTTGGGGATGCGGGCGTGGATGTCCTTGATGCGGCTGATGGCCAGCGTCTCGCCCGTGGGCTTGCGGCTGAACTTGTAGGCGCCGTGGCTGGTGCCGATGGCGATCGCCAGCGCGTCGAGCTGGGTGCGCTTGACGAAGTCGGCGGCCTGCTCGGGGTCGGTTAGCAGCTGCTCGCGCGTCATCGTGGCCTCGGTGCCGTGACCGTCTTCCTTGTCACCGCGCATGGTCTCCAGGCTGCCCAGGCAACCGAGCTCGCCTTCCACGGTGACACCCAGCACGTGGGCCATGTCGACCACCTTGCGCGTCACGGCGACGTTGTAGTCGTAGCTGGCGATGCTCTTGCCGTCGGCCTCGAGGCTGCCGTCCATCATCACCGAACTGAAGCCCAGGCCGATGGCGCCCTGGCAGACCTCGGGGCTCTGGCCGTGGTCCTGGTGCATGACCAGCGGCACCTGGGGCCAGCTTTCCACGGCGGCCTGGATCAGGTGCTTGATGAACGCTTCACCGGCGTACTTGCGGGCGCCGGCGCTGGCTTGCAGGATCACCGGGGCGCCGACCTCGGCCGCTGCGGTCATGACCGCCTGCACCTGCTCCAGGTTGTTGACGTTGAAGGCCGGGATGCCGTAGCCGTTGTCGGCGGCATGGTCGAGCAGCTGACGCATGGAAACGAGTGGCATGGATGACTCCAGAGGTGGATGGAAGGCGGCGTGGCACCAAGCCCCGCGGGCTGTAACCGCACTGAAACTCCACTGATTTTAGGGCCGCGCCCGGGCTCTGGGTCGCCGCCGGCGGCGCGGCAGCGCAATCCAGGGCCCAGCCTCACCGCACCTGGCAGACCTTGAGCATGTTGGTGCCGCCGGGGTAACCCATGGGTTCGCCGCAGGTGATGGCATAGGTGTCGCCCGGCTTGAGCACGCCGCGCTCCACCAGCAGCGACTCGGCCTTGGCCAGCGCCGCGTCGCGGTCGGTCATCTTGGGCATCAGCAGCGGGCTCACGTTGCGGTACAGCGTCATGCGGCGCTCGGAGTTCTGCTGCGAGGTCATGCCGAAGATCGGCACCTTGATGTTGTGGCGGCTCATCCACAGCGCGGTGGAGCCCGACTCGGTGAGCGCGATGATGGCTTTGCAGCCCAGGTGGTGCGCGGTGAAGAGCGCGCCCATCGCGATGCTCTGGTCGATGCGGCCGAACTTCTTGTTGGTGAAGTCGGTCTCCAGCGAGATGTCCTCAGCGCGCTCGGCCTCAAGCGCGATCTGCGCCATCTGCTCGACGGTTTCCACCGGGTACTTGCCGGCCGCGGTCTCGGCGCTCAGCATCACGGCGTCGGTGCCGTCGAGCACGGCGTTGGCGACGTCGCTGACCTCAGCGCGCGTCGGCACCGGGGCCAGGATCATGCTTTCCATCATCTGCGTGGCGGTGATCACGACCTTGTCCATCTCGCGCGCCATGCGGATCATCTTCTTCTGCAGCGCCGGCACGGCGGCGTTGCCGACCTCCACCGCGAGGTCGCCGCGCGCCACCATGATGCCGTCGCTGGCGCGCAGGATGGCCTCGAGGTGGGGAATGGCTTCGCTGCGCTCGATCTTGGCGATCATCGCCGGCTTGTGGCGTGTCGCCTCGCCGGCCACGTTGGCGAGCTGGCGCGCCATTTCCATGTCGGTGGCGTTCTTCGGGAAGCTCACCGCCAGGTACTCGCACTGGAACGACACCGCGGTGCGGATGTCCTCCATGTCCTTGGCCGTCAACGCCGGCGCCGTGAGGCCGCCACCGGCCTTGTTGATGCCCTTGTTGTTGCTCAGCTCGCCGCCGAGCACGACGCGGGTGTGCACCTCTTCGCCCAGCACCGATTCAACCGTCAACTTGAGCAGGCCGTCGTTGAGCAGCAGCGTGTCGCCGGGGCGCACGTCGCGCGGCAGTTCCTTGTAGTCCAGGCCGACGCCGTGGATGTCGCCGGGCTCGCTGCGCACCGCGTCCAGGATGAAGGTCTGGCCGGCGACGAGCATGACACTGCCCTCGGCGAACTTGCCGACGCGGATCTTCGGGCCCTGCAGATCGGCCATCAGCGCCACCGGCTTGCCGATCTTCTGCGCCACGCTGCGCACCAGGTTCGCACGCTCGATGTGGTCCTGCGCCTTGCCGTGGCTGAAGTTCAGCCGCACCACGTCGACACCGGCACGCAACAGCCGCTCCAGCACCTCGGGGTCGCTCGATGCGGGGCCGAGGGTGGCGACGATCTTGGTGGCTCGGGTCATGGCGTCGCGCTCCAGTGCAATGCAGCGGCCAATTATGGCGGCCGGCGGCCCGCGCCCGTTACGAACGGGTTACCGCCGCGCCGCCGCAGATCCTGTCGGATCAGCCGCCCGATGTTGCCTGCGCGGCCTGGGCCGCCGCCAGCCGCGCGATCGGCACCCGGAAAGGCGAACAGCTCACGTAATCGAGCCCGGCGCGGTGGAAGAACGCCACCGAGTCCGGGTCGCCACCGTGTTCGCCGCAGACGCCGATCTCGATGCCGGGCCGCGCCGCGCGCCCCTTGGCCACCGCCATCGCCACCAGCAGGCCGACGCCCTTCTGGTCGATCGAGCGGAAGGGGTCATGCTCGTAGATGCCCTGCTTCAGGTAGGTGGGCAGGAACTTGCCGGCGTCGTCGCGCGAGAAGCCCAGCGTCATCTGCGTCAGGTCGTTGGTGCCGAAGGAGAAGAACTCGGCCTCGCGCGCGATGCTCTCGGCCAC
>JANMVM010000097.1:0-17371 GCA_031392695.1 Rubrivivax sp. | reverse complement strand
GATCAGCTCTTGCCGAAGTTGCTCTTGGCCATCGCCACGCACTGCGTCTTGGCGTCGCCGGCCATTGCTTCGCACTTCTCGGCGGCCACCTTGAAGTCGGCGTCGCGCTTGGTCTGCGATGCATCGCTGCGCGCATCGCTGACGACGCGGCCCAGCTTGGCATCGGCCAGCGCCTTGGTGTGGGCGGCCTTGGCTTCCTGGCGGCACAGGTCCTTGCCGTTGCCGGTCTGGTCATCGCACTTTTCCTTGGCGATCGCGAAGGCGCCGTGGGCCTTGGCCTCCCACACCTTGGTGCCGTCCTTGGCCTTGCCGCTGTAGGCAAATTCAAGCTCGGCCTTGGCGACTTTTTCCTTGGCCCTGGCCTCTTCGATGCAGATGTCCTTGGCGTTGGCGGTCTGCGTCTGGCAGGCTGCCTTGTCGGCCTTGTAGTCGCTGCTGATGCGGCTCTTGCTGGCGCTGTAGTCGGCCTTGGGCATGGTGGCCGCATGTGCCAGGGGCAGCAGCAGCACGGCAGTCACGCTCAGGGCGGCGCGGAGAGTGGAAAACGTGTTCATGTGAATCCTCGGGTGGGTGCTCTACGAGCGGGAAAAACGGAACTTGTCGGTGTTGACGGCCCGCCAGGCTTGTGGCCCCGGGTTGGGACATTCAGACCTGCTGGCTGGCGAAGTCGCTCAGGTCGTCGTTCATCTGCTGCATGACCATGCCGGCCCAGACCACCAGGCCAGTGGCCGTGGCCGTGGCCAGGGCGGCCATCAGCCAGGGCAGGGTGTTCATGGTCACGGAGCGGGGTTGCGATAGGCGGTGGGTCGGGTGTCCCAGCGTGCCTAGCCGCGGGGCTCACCCTGGCGGTTGACGGTGATGGTCGGGCCGGGCGGGCGCGACATCTGGACGCGGTGGTCCTGACCGCGGAAGGTGTAGCTCACGTCCCAGTAGTCGGCGCTCTGCGGCCCCGGCACCGTGCGGCAACGCTGCACGTCCTGGCTGGCCACGCGTTGGCCGTCGCTGTTGATGCGCGAGCCCACCACGGCGCCGGCGACCACGCCACCCGCGGTGGCGATGTCACGGCCGGTGCCGCCACCGATCTGGTGGCCGAGGATGCCGCCGATGAGCGCGCCCGCCAGTGCGCCCGGCACGTTGCGGTTGTCCTGCTGCTGCTCGACCACCTGGCGTTCGACCCAGCAGCGTTGCTCGGGCGGGCCGACCACGGCACGCACGGAAGTCACGTTGACTTCGTAGAGCCTCTCATTGCCGCGCCGTTGCCAGGCCGAAGGCGGCGCCGGAGGCGCGTTGCGGTCGTCGTAGACCTGGCCGACGACGCCGACCATGCGCACGCTGGAGATGCGGTCGTTGAGGCCTATCGCCGACAGTGACGGGTAGCTGCCCGGGCGCAGCATCGCGCAGCGGCCGCTGAAGTTGACGTCATCGCAGACTTCCCAGCGGCTGCTGGCAACGACGATCGACGAGGCGCGGTCGTTGAAGCCGAAGTTCCTGAAGTCGGCCACCGCTTGCTGGGTGCCGAAGGCGCGACCCTGGAAGTTGTCGTTCTCGTAGAAGGTCACTGCGTTTTGCAGCGGCGGGGCCGGCGGTGCCTGCGGTGGCTCGCGCTCGGCCACCAAGCGCACGCTCGAGATGCGGTCGTTGAGGCCCATCGCTTGCAGCGACGGGTAGCTGCCGGGGCGCAGCAGGACGCAGCGGCCGCCGTAGTTGCTGTCGTCGCAGACCTCCCAGCGGTTGCTGGTGATGACGATCGACGAGGCGCGGTCGTTGAAGCCGGAGTTGTAGAAGTTCGGCACCGACTGCTGGGTGGCGTAAGCGCGGCCCTGGTAGTCGTCGCCTTCGTAGAAGGTCACGGCGTCGAGCGGGCGCGCCGGCGGCAGGCTGCGTTCATCACCCGGCCGCGGCGCAACTTCGACCATGCGCACGCTCGAGATGCGGTCGTTCAGCCCCAGGTCCGACAGCGACGGGTAGCTGCCAGGCCGCAGCATGACGCAGCGGCCGCCGTAGTTGCTGTCGTCGCAGACTTCCCAGCGGTTGCTGGTGACGACGATCGACGAAGCGCGGTCGTTGAAGCCGAAGCTCCTGAAGTCGGCCACCGACTGCTCGGTGACGAAGTTCCGGCCCTGGTAGTTGTCGTGCTCGTAGAAAGTCACCTGGGCCTGGGCCTGGGTCGCGCCGAGGCAGGCAACGACGATGCTGGCGGCCAGGGCGAGGGCGGTTCTTGAAGGGGCGTGCATGAGGGTCTCCTGAAGCGGGGGCGCCACGTTCGCGGTGCCTGGCCTGCAGCTTGCGACCGGCGCCGCGGTCTGCACAGCAGACGACGGCGCCTGCGGCTGTAGTGCATGTCCTACGTCGCGGCCGGCGCGTCGGGCTTGCGGCGCCTTGTCCTACGGCTGGCGCAACGGGGTCAATGCAACAATTCCTGCATGTCGCGTCGTCTGCTGATCGGTCTGTTTGTCTTCGTTGCGCTGGTCGCCGCCGCCGCGGCCTGGTGGTTCAACCGCGTGCCCGCGGCTGCGGCGCTGGTGGTGCAGGCCGGGCCGCTGATCCGCACGCTGCAGTTCTCGGCCCGCGTCGCCACCGCTTCGCGCGTCGATGTCGGCGCCACGCTCACCGGGCGGGTGCTGCAGGTGGCGGTGGCCGAGGGCACGGCGGTGCGCCAGGGTGCCCTGCTGGTGCGGCTGGAGACGGCGGAGATGCAGGCCGCGCTGGCGCAGGCCTTGGCCGGCGAGCGCCAGGCGGCAGCCCGCCTGGCGGGCCTGCGCAGCAGCGGCCGCAGCAGCGCCCAGGCCGGCGTGGCGCAGGCCGATTCGGTGCTGGTGGCGGCCGAGGCCGATCTGCGCCGCACCCAGGACCTGGTGGCGCGCGGCTTTCTCAGCCCGGCGCGGCTCGATGAGTCGCAGCGCGCCGTCGACGTCGCGCTGGCCCAGCAGGCCAACGCGCGGGCGCTGCGCGCCGCCAACGCCGACCAGGGCACCGAAACGGCCCAGGCCCAGGCCCAGCTGGCGCTGGCCGCTGCCGCCACCCAGGCCGCGCGCGCCCGCCTGGCGCAGACCGAGCTGCTGGCGCCGGCGGATGCCCGCGTGCTGACGCGCGCCGTCGAGCCGGGCCAGATCGTGCAGCCCGGTCGCGCCCTGCTCACGCTGGCGCTGGCCGGGCCGCTGCAACTCGTGGCGCCGGTGGACGAGCGCTATCTGCAGCAGCTGCAACCAGGCCAGGCCGCCAGCGTGCGCGCCGACGCCTATGCCGAACAGCGCTTTGCCGCGCGCGTGCTGTCGATCGCGCCGCTCGTCGACGCGCAGCGCGGCGCGGTCGAGGTCAAGTTTTCGGTCGCCCAGCCGCCGGCCTTCCTGCGCGAGGACATGACGCTGTCGGTGGAAGTCGAGACCGGCCGCCGCGAGCGCGCGCTGACGGTGCCGGTGGCGGCGCTGCGCAGCGCCGCCGCGGCCGACGCCAGCGCCGCGGACACCAGCCGCGCCACCGTCTGGCTGGCCAGCGGTGGCCACGTCCTGTCGCGCAGCGTGCGCCTGGGCCTGCGCACGCTCGAGGCGGTGGAGGTCACCGAAGGCCTGGCCGCCGGCGACACCGTGCTCGTCGGCGCCGCACCCGCGCCGGGCAGCCGCGTGAAGGCCGATCAGTCGGCGGCGCTGCGACCCGGTGGCAAACCCGCCCCCGAGGACGCCGGCTCGGCGATGAGCAATGCCATCGGCCGCTGAAGCCATGCTGCACTGGCTCGGCTTCGAGCGTCGCGTGGCCACGCGCTTCTTGCGCGAAGGCCGCATGCAGACCTTGCTCATCATCGTCGGCGTGGCCGCCGGCGTGGCGGTGGTGACCTATATCTCGGCGCTGATCTCGGGGCTGCAGGCCAACACGCTGGACAAGACGCTGGGCGCCCAGCCCCACGTCAGCATCAGCCCGCGCGACGACGTGGTCATCGCGGCGCGTGAGGCGCCGGCCGCCGGCACGCTGGTGCTGGAGCAGGCCCAGCCGCGTGCGCAGCGCCCGCGCACGCTGGCCAACTGGCAGGCACTGGTGCCGCTGCTCGAAGCCGAACCTGGCGTGGCGGCGGTCTCGCCGATGGTCGCGGGTGCCGGCCTGGCGCTGCGCGGCGAAGCGCAGAAGTCGATCGCGCTGCTGGGCGTGGACCTCGACCGCTACGACCGCATCGTCAACCTGCGCGCCAAGGTCGTCTCGGGTGTGGCGCGGCTGGGCCCCGGCGAGGCGGTCATCGGCGTCGAACTGGCCAAGGACCTGGGCCTGCGCGTGGGCGACCGGCTGGCCATCGTCACCGGCGGCGTCAGCGACGCCGCCCGCGTCACCGCGCTCGTCGATCTGGGCGTGCGCGAGCTCAACCGCCGTACCGTCATCGTGCCGCTGCGCGCGGCGCAAAGTCTGGTCGGGCTGCCCGGGGGTGCCACCAACATCGACCTCGCGCTGCGCGACGTGTGGGCCGCACCCGAGCTGGCTGCAGAGCTCGGCCAACGCTGGCCCTACAAGGTGGAGAGCTGGCAGGACACCAACGCCGGGCTCGTCTCGGCGCTCAAAGCGCAGAGCGTGAGCACGGCGCTCATCCGCGGCGTGGTGATGGTGGTGGTGGTGCTGGGCATCGCCAGCGTGCTGGTGGTCTCGGTGGTGCAGAAGCGGCGCGAGATCGGCATCCTGCGCGCCATGGGCGCCACGCAGGGCCAGATCCTGCGCGTCTTCCTGCTCCAGGGCGCCATCGTCGGCGCGCTGGGCTCGGCGCTGGGGGTGGTGCTGGCGCTGGCGCTGATCTGGGCCTTCACGACCTTCGTGCGCGGCTCCGACGGGCTGCCGCTGTTCATCATCACCCTGGCCCCGGGGCTGGCGCTGCGCATCGCTGCCATCGCCACGCTGTGCGGCGTGCTGGCGGCGGTGGCGCCGGCGCGCCGCGCGGCGCGGCTCGACCCGGCGCAGGCGATCCGCATGTGAGCATGGGCGACGAGCGCACGAGCCCGCGCGACGGGCCCCTGATCCAGCTCAGCGACATCCGCAAGAGCTACAACGTCGTCCTGCCCAACGAGGCCGAGGTGCTGCACTGCGTGACGCTGGACATCGCGCGCGGCGAGTTCGTGGCCTTGATCGGACCCTCGGGATCGGGCAAGAGCACGCTGCTCAACGTCGTCGGTCTGCTCGAGCCTCCCAGCGCCGGCAGCTACCGCATCGAAGGCCAGGAGACGAGCGGCCTGGCCGACGCGGCGCTGACGCAGCGGCGCAGCTCGGCGCTCGGCTTCGTGTTCCAGTTTCATCACCTGCTGCCGGCCTTCACGGCGCTGGAAAACGTGACCCTGCCGGCGCTCATGCGCGAAGGCTGGGTCTCGCCGGCGCAGCAGGCGCGGGCGCGCGACGTGCTGGCCGCGATGGGCCTGTCGCAGGCGCTGGCCAAGCGGCCGGGCGAGTTGTCGGGCGGCATGCAGCAGCGGGTGGCGATCGCGCGCGCGCTCGTGCTGCAGCCGCCCCTGGTGCTGGCCGACGAGCCCACCGGCAACCTCGACACCGCGTCGTCGGACGAGGTGTTTGCGCTCATGCGGCACATGCACGCCGAACTCGGGACCAGCTTTCTCGTCGTCACCCACGACCCGCGGCTGGCCGCGCGCTGCGACCGCGTCATCGAGCTCGTCGACGGCCGCGTGCTGCGCGACGAGCGCACCACCGCCACGCCACCCCAGGCGCCCGTGTAGGCGTTGTCCTACAAGACCCGAGGCCGCTGACTGATGGCGCCAAGGCGCGTCACCGAGGCACACTGCACGCCACCGTCCTTGCGCGCCCGATGCACCTGCTCCAGACCTATCTCGTCGAAGACAGCCCGGTGATCCGCGAAAACCTCGTCGCCACGCTTGAAGAGTTGGCGCCTGTCCACGTCGTGGGCACCGCCGAGGACGAGAGCAGCGCCGTGCAGTGGCTGGGCTGCCACGAGGTCGACCTCGTGATCGTCGATCTCTTCCTCAAGGGCGGCTCGGGCCTGGGTGTGTTGCGAGCCGTGCAGGCATGGCCTGCGGGAGCGCGCCATGTCGTGTTGAGCAACTACGCCACCGAAGAGATGCGCGCGCGTTGTCTGGCGCTGGGCGCCGACGGCGTGTTCGACAAGTCCACCGAGATCGATGCCCTCATCGCCTACTGCAACCAACTGGCAGCGCAGCACGAATTCAGCGTGCCGCCGCAGTGACGCGCCAGATGGCGTTGCCGACATCGTCGGCCACGAGCAGGGCGCCCTGCCGGTCCAGCGCCACGCCCACCGGGCGGCCCTGAGCCTGACCGTCACGGCTGAGGAAGCCGCCCAACACCGGCAGCGGCGCGGCGCCGGTGGGGCGCCCGGCGGCAAACGGCACGAAGATCACTTCGTAGCCACTGTGCGGATCGCGGTTCCAGGAGCCGTGCTGGCCGATGAACATGCCCTGCGCATAAACCGGCGGCAGCGTGTTGCCGTCGGCCGCTGCGAGGCCGAGCGAAGCCGTGTGCGGGCCCAGCGCGTAGTCGGGCAGGCGCGCGGCGGCCACGCGCGCCGGCTGCTGCGGCTGCACCCGGGCGTCCACGTGCTGGCCATACCAGCTCCAGGGCCAGCCGAAGAAGTCGCCCTCGCGCACCGCGCTCAGGTAGTCGGGCACCAGATCGCTGCCGAGCTCGTCGCGTTCGTTGACCACCGTCCACAGCACCTCGCCGCGGCGCTCCCAGGCCAGGCCGTTGGGGTTGCGCAGGCCGCTGGCGAAGACGCGGTGCGCGCCGCTGGCGACATCGACGGCCCAGATCGCAGCGCGCCCGGCTTCGGCGTCCAGGCCGCGCTCGGCGACGTTGCTGTTGGAACCCACGGTGACGTAGAGCGTGCGGCCGTCGGCGCTGGCGATGAGGTTCTTGGTCCAGTGGTGGTTGATGGCGCCGGCCGGCAGTGCCGCCACCGGCACGCCCGGCGCGGTGATGCGCGTGTCGCCGCGGCGATAGGGAAAGCGCAGCACGGCGTCGGTGTTGGCCACGAACAGCGCGTCGCCCACCAGGGCCATGCCGAAGGGCGAGTTCAGGCCCTCGAGCAGCACGCTGCGCTGGTCGGCCACGCCGTCGCCGTCACTGTCGCGCAGCAGCGTGATGCGGTTGGCGCTGGGCGTGCCCGCCCCCGCGCGCTTCATCACCAGGCCCATGATCCAGCCCTTGATGCCGGGTGCGTTGTCGGGTCGCGGCGGGGCATTGGTCTCGGCCACCAGCACGTCGCCGTTGGGCAGCACGAGCAGCCAGCGCGGGTGGTCCAGGCCGCTGGCAAAGGCGGCCACGCGCAGCCCCGGCGCGGCCTGCGGCAGCGCGCCTGCCGGCCAGCCCACCGCGGGCGCGATATGGACGGTGGGCAGCAGCGTGGTGCGCGGCTCGGGCAGGCTGGGCTGCATGCCCATGCCTGCCGCCACCGGCAGCTTCGCGGTCTCGCCACAAGCCGCCAGCGCGACCGCGGCGCCGACGAGCAGCCAGCCTCTGATGCTGGGCCGACTCACCTCAGAGCCGGCCCATCAAGAACAGCACCAGCAGGACCAGCAGCACCACGCCCAGTGCGCCGCTGGGCGCGTAGCCCCAGCCGCGACTGTGCGGCCAGGCCGGCACGGCCCCCACCACCATCAACAGCAGCACGATCAGCAAGATCATTCCCAGGCCCATGTTCATCTCCTTGGCGACGAAGCGTCGTGCCCCGAGCTTGCGGGCGGCGTGGCGGCGGGTCTGTGCGCTGGCGAACCCGCTGCCGCCGGGGGCGTGGACGCCGGGCTGCGCGGCGCCAGCATGCGCTGCGGGTCAGCCCAGCGGTCGAACTGCTCGGCGCTGGCCACGCCGAGCGCGAGCGCGGCCGCGCGCACCGAGCTGCCGTCGTCCTGGGCGCGCTGCGCGACGCGGGCCGCGGCATCGTGGCCAATGTGCGGTGCCAGCGCCGTGCCCAGCATCAACGAGTCCTGCAGCAGCGAGCGCAGGTGCGGCTCGTCGGGCTTCAAGCCGCTGATGCAATGCCAGGTGAAGCTGCGCATGGCGTCGGACAGCAGGCGCAGGCTGTCCAGCGTGTCCAGCGCGATCAAGGGCTTGTAGACATTGAGCTCGAGCTGGCCCTGGCTGGCGGCAAAGCCGATCGCCGTGTCGTGGCCCATGACCTGCGCGCAGACCATCGTGATCGCCTCGACCTGCGTCGGGTTGACCTTGCCCGGCATGATCGAGCTGCCGGGCTCGTTGGCCGGCAGGCGCAACTCGCCGAGGCCGGCGCGCGGGCCGCTGCCCATGAGCCGGATGTCGCAGGCGATCTTGGTCAGCGCGATCGCCAGCATGCGCAGCGCGCCGTGCAGCGCCACCAGCGCCTCGTGCCCGGCCATGGCCGCGAACAGGTTGCCGGCCTGCACCAGCGGCAGCTGCAGCCGCTGGGCCAGCCGTGCCGCGACGCGCGCGCCGAACTGCGGATGGGTGTTCAGGCCGGTGCCGACGGCGGTGCCGCCCAGGGCCAGCGTGTGCACGGCGGGCAGGGCCTGCAGCAGCGCGTTCTCGCACAGCGCCAGCTGCGCTTCGTAGCCGCCGAACTCCTGCCCCAGCGTCACCGGCGTGGCGTCCTGCAGATGGGTGCGGCCGACCTTGACCACGTCGGTCAGCGCAACGGACTGGGCCGCCAGCGCACCGCGCAGATCCTGCAGCGCCGGCAGCAGGCGCGACTTGATCTGCAGCGCCACGGCGATGTGCATGGCGCTCGGGAACACGTCGTTGGACGACTGCCCCAGGTTGACGTCGTCGTGGGCGTCGACACCGCGCGCGCCGTGCAGCCCCTGCTGCAGCGACTGGGTGGCGATGTCGGCGATGACCTCGTTGACGTTCATGTGGCTTTGCGTGCCCGAACCCGTCTGCCACACCGAGAGCGGAAACTGGGTGTCGAACTCGCCTTCGGCCACGCGCCGCGCGGCCTCGGCGATGGCCTGGGCGTGCGTCGGATCGAGCAGATCGAGCTCGCCATTGACCGCCGCCGCGGCCCACTTGATGAGCGCCATGGCGCGGATCAGCTCGATCGGCATGCGCTGCTCGCCGATGGCGAAGAAGTGCAGGCTGCGCGCCGTCTGCGCGCCCCAGCGGGCGCCGTCGGGGATCTCGACCTCGCCCATGCTGTCGCTGGCCGTGTGCGGTGCGCCGTGGGGCGTGATGGGGTGAACGTTGTCTTTCATGAGGGGGCCTCCGAGGGGTCGAACATGATCGAGGTGATGCGCCCGCGCCAGTAGGGGCTGGCACCGCCCGGCAACAGCCAGGCCACCTCGCCTTGCAGGGGCACGCGCAGGCCGCTGCGCAGCGCGTAGTTCCAGAACCGGCCCTGCCAGGGGGCGGGCTTGACGACGCGGCCCACCAGACGGCCGCGCGCGGCGGCGGTCACGGTATCGACGAAGCCATCGCTGTCGAAGCGAAAACGCAGCGTCACCGTGACCTCGCCGTCGACCACCGTGGCGTCTGCGCTGCGGCTGTCCACGGCCTGCCACTGCACGCCCTGGCTGGGCAGCAGCACCGTCGGGTACCAGGGCGATTCGGCCAGCCAGCGCATCAGCTCGCCCTGCGCCAGGTCGCCGCCGCCGCTGAGCCGGGCCACCGGCACCGCGCCCAGCACCGCCGCGTGCAGCACGCCGCGGCCGCCGACGTAGGCATCGTGCACGCGCACGTCCAGCCCCGGTGCCAGCGAGACGCTGGCGTCCCAGACGAAGCCGGGCCGCTGCGTCTGCACCTGCTGCACCGAGGTGAAGGGCTTCCAGCCCTCGCCATCGGATTTCATGTTGAAGGTGCCGCTGTGGTGCAGGTGCACGCTGTCGATCAACGGCAGGCCCTCGCGCAGCACGAGGCGCAGATAGCGCTGCACGGGCAGCGGCAGGCCTTCGAGTTCGTGCAGGGCCACGGCGGCGACCGAGCCGCCGGCCGCTCGGGGCCGGCGCGTGGCCTGCAGTTGAGCCAGCAACTGCGTGCTGGCGGCGCGCCAGCGCCAGCGCCCCAGCCCGGCGACTGCCAGCAACAGCAGCGCCGCCAGCACCACGGCCCCGGCGCCCGCCAGCAGCCAGGCCGGCACCGCAGCGCTCAAGTCCAGGCTCCGCGCTCGCAGCAGCCTGCGGGCGTGGCGCCGGGCCTGCCGCAGGCAAGAATCCGGGGCATCGGGTTCATGGGCTCGGGAGGGGGTGGGGGAGGGGGTGGGGGTAGGGACCAGCACCGTTTGTAGGCGCTGCGGCGCTGCCGGTCTGTGCGCCATCGAACGTGGCAGCTCGGCAGCGTCCGCGGTCCGGGCTTGGGTGTCATGTCGCACAGACCGCGGGCCGTGCCCGTTGCACGCTGGGCCACCCTCAACGCCGTGAAAGCCCCATCATGAAGTCCGACGCCCAACTTCAGCAAGACGTGCTGGCCGAACTGCGCTGGGAGCCCTCGGTGCACGCGACGCAGATCGAGGTCCAGGTCAAGGACGGCATCGTCACCCTGACTGGCGAGGTCGGCAGCACGCTCGAGAAGTGGAACGCCGAGCGCGCGTCGCAGCGCGTGGCCGGCGTGCGTGGCCTCGCGATGGCGCTCGACGTGCACCTGTCCACGCCCGCGCGGCGCAGCGACGCCGACATCGCGCGCTCGGTGCACAACGTGCTCGAGTGGCTGGTGGTGCTGCCTGTGGACACCGTGGGTGCGCTGGTGGAATCGGGCTGGGTCACGCTCACCGGCAGCGTCGAGTGCCAGTACCAGAAGCACGCCGCCGTGGACGCGGTGCGATCCATGCTCGGCGTGCGCGGTGTCACCGACGAGATCGGCATCGAGGCCGCGGACGGTTCGGCCGCGGTCAAGGCCGACATCGAAGCCGCGATCAAGCGCCGCGCGCTCACCGAAGCGAGCCAGATCACGGTCGACGTGCAAGGCGGCGACGTCACGCTTGCCGGGCAGGTGCACAGCTGGTCCGAACGCGAACTGGCCACCCACGCCGCCTGGGGCACGCCGGGCGTGCGCCAGGTGGTGGACAAGATGCTGCTGGCCGCCTGATCCCTGCGACAGCAGCACGCTGCAGGATGACTGCAGCAGCGTGTCGCGCGTCAGGCCGCCCATCATCGACTTGCGCAGCCGGCGGTGGCCGAAGGCGCCCGACACCAGCAGATCGGCTCCGCAGTCGCGCACCAGACTGTCGACGGCATCGCCGGCGTTGCCGGCGCTCGGCGTCAGGGCTGTCTGGGCTGTCTGGGCCTCCGGTTGCAACAGTGGCAAGGCATCGAGCACCGCGCCGCGTGACTGCCGCGTGTCCTGCCAGGCCACGAGCGCGTGGCGCAGCGGCGCCTGAGTTCGCGCTGCGGGCACCACCAGCGTCGTCCCGGACGGGCTGCTGCGCGAGCGTGCCAGCATCGAGGCGGCGTGCGCGGTCTAGCCGCTCGCCCGGCCCGGCCGCGCAGCGCTACTTGATCCAGCAGAGATGACTGCAGCGCACACGGCGCGGCCGGTGTGGCACGCCGGCGGCCTACCGGCACCTGGGCGTCACGCCGCCGAAGGCGTCTGGGGCGGACCGGTTCGACACCGGATCAGATCAGGTCCTCGTTCGCCAGCCGGTGGTAGCGCACCGCGCACAGCGCACCCAGGCTCGTGGCCACGGCGGTGATGTTCTTGGTCGCGGCGTCGTCCGGCCCATAGACGATGAGCCAGCCGGCGCCGTGCTCGGCCAAGTCGAGGTAACGCCGCATCAGCGTGATCTCGTAACCGAAGCCGGCCGCCTCGCTCGCGGTGCGCACGCGTTCACGCAGGCGCGGCGTCGCTTCGCTGGCCAGGTAGGCGAGGATGTCCTCGTCGGCCAGGCCGGCGGTGCGCAGCGCCGCGACGGCTTGGGCCGCCACCGCATCGTCCTTGAACGCGAGGATCACGTGACCCACCGGGTTCAGGATGCCCGAGTCCCCGGCGATGTCTTGCTTGGTCAGGCGCTTGGCAGTCATGCAGATGTCTCCTGTGGTGGGCTCTGGGGGCAGTCTAGTACTCCAACCCACAGATTTCGAGACATGAAAACGCGTCTTCGTCCGCCATGCGTCGTTGCAAATCCTCGCGATACCAGAAGGTATCGCTGTGGTTTGCGCCTAGCCTGGCGAACGAATCCATCGTTTTCAACTTGTCTCGAAACCTATGGGTTGGAGCACTAGGCGTCGCGCCAGCACCATCGACAGCACCCCGCCGAGCACCGATGCGGCGCCGGTGACGACCCAGGTCCAGTGCCAGCCGCCGGCCTGGCTGGCCACCCAGGCCACCGCCGGTGGCCCGACGAACTGGCCCATCGACGACCACTGCTGCACCCAGCCCACGGTGGTGGCCAGCGTGCGCTCGCCCGGCGCCACCCGCACTGCCAGCGAGAACAGCGTGCCCGGGATCAGCCCGCCGACGCCCGAGAACAGCAGCACTGCGGCATAACGCAGCGCCGGCGGCAGGCCGAGGGCGGCAAAGGCCAGCGTGGCCGTCGCCGCCATGCTGGCGAAGCCCAGCAGCAGCAGGCTCCGCGCCGGCACGCCGCGCTGCAGCGCGCGGCCCGCAACCACGTTGCCCGCGATGTTGGCGGCGGCCGCCCCGGCCGTCAGCACTGCCATCGCCGCGCCGGGCACGCCGGCCTGGGTGTAGATGGTGGGCAGGAAGCCGATCACGGCCAGCCACTGGCTCGAATACGCGGCGAAGATCACAGCCACCAGCCAGGGGCCCGGCGCCGCCAGCGTGCGGCCCAGGCTGGCCAGCCAGCCGCCGGCCACCGGACGTGCCGCGGCCAGGGCCGGCACCGCGCGGGCCAGCGTCCACGCCACGACCAGCGACAGCCCGCCCAGCAGCCACCACCAGGCGCGCCAGCCCAGCAGCTGGATGCACAGCGGCCCCAGCAGCAAGGCCAGCGCGGTGCCCAGCGGCATGTAGGCGCTCCACAGGCCGAGCACGGCGCTCAGGCGCTGCGCCGGCACCAGCGCGCGCAACAGCCCCGGCGCCGGCAACACGACGAGCAGGAAGCCGAAGCCTTCAATCGCGCGCAGCACCATCAGCGCCGTGACGCCCGTGGCCGCGCCGCCGAGCCCACTGGCCACGGCCAGCAGGCACAGGCCGACGAGCATGCTGCGCCGCGGCCCCAGCCGATCGCCCGCCGCGCCCAGCGCCAGGCCCAGGCTCATGCCGGCGAGCTGCACCAGCGACAGCAGGAAGCCGGCCTGCAGCAGACTCGTGCCCAGGGCCTGCTGCAGCGCCGATATCGCCGGCGCCAACTTGCCCACGTGCAGCGCCGCGCTCACACCAGCGACGATGACGATCCATTCTGGTGCTGGGCGGGGGGTGGCGGTCAAGACGGGTGGGCAGCAGGGCAGCGACCCGAGTATCCCGTGCCGCCCACGCTCCTAGCGGCGCGGCAGGTCCAGCACCATCGCCTTCAGCTCGGCCGCGACTTCGGTCTGGCTGAGGTCGAAGTAGTGCGTGTGGGCGTCGCCGCCCAGGCAGTGGTCCTGCCACCGCGCGCCGCGCGCGTCGGTGCCTTGCACGGTGATCTTGCTGTAGCGCGCCGGGTCGCCCTGCAGCGAGGTGGGGTGGCTGTCGTCGCGGGCCGCCCATAGCCAGCGTCCGACGTAGTCGCCACTGCCCCACAGGTTGCTCCACTGCGTCACGCCCAGCTGGTGCGGTTGCGGGCCGAGCCAGCCGCGATCCGCGGGCCGGGCACCGCGCGCCTGCACCGGCTCGAGCACCCAGGCGTAACGCGCCGGGAAGCGCAGCGCATAGAGCTGCCGCAGCGGGCTGCCCACCGTGAGCAGGCGCAGTTCGGCGCAGTCGAGCCAGGCGCGCAGCCGCTCGACATTGACCTGCCCGGGCGCGCCACGCGCCGGCGCGCCGAGCCGGTGGCGCTGCTGCAGGTAGCGCAGCAGATCGGCGGTGATCACCGTGCCCTGGCTGTGAGCGACGATCACCACGCGCGCGTAGCCCTGCACCCGCAGGTGCTCGAGCAGCGCCACATAGCGTTCCAGGATGCGCACACGGCTGATCGCCTGGCGCGGGAATTCACGGAAGTGGTTGTCCACATCCAGCGCCGCGTCGAGGGGCCCGCGCAGGGCCTGCAGCTGGCGGATGGCGACCTTGCCCAGGGCCAGCAGACCGACGGTGGTGCCGGCGACGACGATCATGATCCTGCTCAGCCACTCGCTCGACAGGGCCTGCACGGCGCTGTCGCCGTCGGTGATCCACCGGCTCAGCCACGGCAGCGTGATCTCGAAGCCGAGGCGGCCGAACTGCGGCGTCAGCAGGGCCAGCGCCAGCACCACCGCGGCCGGCGCGACGACCAGGCCCCACAGCCGCACCAACCGCTCGATGGCGCCGTAACCGCTGGTCAGCCAGCGCCCCAGCGGCGCGGCCGCGGGCTCGCCACCCACACGCAGCTCACGCAGCACGCTGGGCGCGAACACGATCGCGACAAAGCCGAGCAGCCCCAGCAGCGCCAGCGCCACGACGGCAAAACTGCCGGCGGTGCGTTCGGTGCGCGCCTTGAAGTAGAGGTCGGCAAACTGCAGCGCGCCGCGCTCGAACCACCAGGGTGTGTAGAGCTCGGGCTCGAGCAGGCCCTGGAGCGCCCAGCCCAGCAGCATGAAGCCGATCATCAGGACCACCAGGAAGGCCCCGACTGAAGTGAAGAGCCCGAGCCGCGCCGTCACCAGCAGCTGCCGGTGGTCGCGGCCGGCACGACGGCCACGCCACAGCGCCCATTCGGACAGCACCACGCTGGCGGACACCAGCAGCGCCAGCGTGGCCCACCCCACGGCGTGCGCCAGCAGCACTGCTTCGAGCGCGCCCAAAGCGCCGTCGAGCCAGCCCTGCTTGTCCCGCAAGCCGGCGCCGCAACCAAAGCCCAGCAGGCAGGCCAGCGTGACGAGGTACAGCGCCATCCCCAGCCCCCACACGGCGCGAAAGCGCTGCTCGCAGTAGGCCAGGAAGGCCAGCGTGGCCCAGCTCAGCAGACCCATCCACAGCAGCATGAGGCCGAGGTAGCCGAAGCTGGCGCTGAAGATCTGCCAGGCCGCGAGCGCCACCGCCAGGCCCGTCGGCACGGCCAGCCGCCAGCGCTGCTGAAGCAGGTAGACCAGCGCCGCTGCGCTGCCGATGCCGGCCAGGCCGACGACGGCCACGCGCACGCCCTGCAGGTGCTGGTGCAGCAGCAGCGCGGGCGCCAGCACCAGCGCGCAGACCACGAGTTGCAGTGCCAGCAGCGCCAGCGCGCGCGAGAACAGCCAGTCGGCACTGCGCTGCACGCGGCCCAGCCACGTCAGCTCGCCGGGGCCGTCGAGGTGGCTTTGCAGCGACAGCGCGTCGGCGCCCAGCCGCGACAGGTGAAAGAGCAGCGTGAACAACTCGGCCACGATGCGCGCCACGCTGCCCGGCAGGCGCGACAGATCGGCCCAGTACATCTCGAAGACATCGGCGTCGAGCTGCGGGCCACGCACCGCGCTCACCGACACCGCCGCCGGCTCCGCAGGCCCGCTGCGGGCCGGGCGCGCGCTTTGCGCCTTGGCCAGCAGGTAGTCGGTGAAGCGCACGCCGTGATCGGCACGCTCGCTGGCGCGGCGGGCGCCGTGTTCAGTGGCTTGCGCGGCTTCGGCGGCTTCGGCGGCTTCGGCGGCTTGAGGCCGGGCGCTGTTGCGGCGCGCCGGCGAGCCGGGTGCGGCGCCGAGCGCGTCGTCCAGGAAGTCGCTGCGCCACGACTGGCGCAAGGACTTCCAGGCCCGCCCCGCCCAGTGGCCAGGCTGCCAGCGCCGGTAGCTCACCGCCGGGTCCAGCGGCGGCACCGGCAAGGGCAGGTCGCGCACCTCGACCTGGCCACCGCTTGAGGCTGCCAGTTGCCAGGCCACGGCCTGGCCGGTCTCGCCGCGGCGCTGGTCGGCGATGCCATGCACGGCTACCACCGCGACGCGGTTCGTGCTGGGGGCAGTTGGGTCGGTTGGGTCGATTGGGTCGGTCGGCATGGGCTGCATGCACCGCCGCAGGGCGGCGAGCGAGTGATGCCGCGCAGCCTAGCGCGTGGCGCCGCGTTCAGACATCCCCAGGTCGGTCGATGCGACCGCCTTCAGCGCGGCGGCCGACCCTGCGGTCGCCCGCCCGGCGGCCCGCGGCGCGGGCCGCGGTCGTCGAAGCGGGGCCGCTCCGGCGGCGGCCGCTCGCGGTCCGGCGCCGGCGGTGGCGGCAGCGGGTGGAGCTTGCGCTCTGCGCGCGCCTGCACCAGCTGGGCCTCCAGCGCGCCATCGCTGATGCCCTTGAGGACACAGAAATTGGCGCGCGAGATGGTGCTGCTTTCGAACGTGCGCAGCAGCGCCGCACGCGCGCGGCGGGCTTCGTTCTGGGCCACTTCTTCGGCGCTGAGTGGGGCCGAGGGTGGTGCTGCAGGCGACAGCGCCGGCGCGGCGGCGCCGGCGGCGGGCTGAGACGGCGGTGAGGGCCGTGGCGGCCGCGGGTCGCTGGTCCGGGCGCTGGTTGGCTGACGCGGCGGGCTGGCGGGGCGGGGCGGTCGATCGGCACGGTCCTGCCGCGGAGGACGATCGGCGCGGTCTTGCCGCGGAGGACGATCGGGCCGTGGCGGACGGTCGGCTGCGGGTACCGGCGCATCGCCCGGCGCGGTGACTGACGCTGCGGCCGCGGCCGCAGCACGGGGCGCCTCGCGCTGCGCCTCGCGCTCGGCGACACGGCGCGCCAGCACGACGGCCAGCCGGCGCGCCATTTCAACCGTGGCGGCGTCACGGTGCTCCTGCGCGATGTCGCCGGCGGCAGCGCCGTCCAGATCGAAACGGTGCGGCGCCGCCAGCAGGGCCTTGATGTAGCCCGTGCTGGTGGTGTGGCGGTGCAGGAAGATCGAGAGCGACTTCTTGTTGAACAGACCCGGTGCGCGCTGCTGGATGTCGGCCTGGATGCGCAGCTTGATGGGCAGCGGGCGCCCGGCGCCGAAGAGGGCCGGGAAGCGCTCGGCGAGCAAGGCCGCGCTGGCCGCGGGCGAGCGGTCGGCAATGAGCGGTGCAGCTGGTGCAGCCGGTGCTTCCGTTGCTTCCGGTGCTTCCGGTACAGCGGCCGTGTCGGGCGCGGCAGCGGCCACATCGTCGGCGCCCGGGGCGGCTGGGCCGAGCACAGCCTCGGTGCCCTCGACCGCGGCTTCGGCCGCCGTGTCAGCGGGCTGCGCTGCTGGCTCGGGCTCGGGCTCGGGCGCTGCAGGCGCGGGGATCGCCGCTTCGACGACGGCGGGCACGCCGGGTTCTTGCGCGGGGTTCGGGGTCGTCTCGGGCATGGTCTCGGGGTCGGTGCTGGGGCAGTGCTGGGGTAGTGCAGATCGCCGATTGTCCTGGCAATCGGCGCACCGGGCACGCCGCCGCCAGGGGCGGGGATGAAAATCGCCGAC
>JANMVM010000411.1:0-3480 GCA_031392695.1 Rubrivivax sp. | reverse complement strand
GCGCGAGACGCCCTGGCGGGCCAACATCACCGACGCACCGCACTGTTCGGCGATGACACCCGCATCGGCGCCGAACTCTGCCGCGGGCGTGTCGACCACCACGTAGTCGAACTGGGCCGTCAGCGCACGCAGCAGCAATCCGAAGGCCGGCCGCTCCACCAACTCCAGGGGATTCGGCGGCATGTTGCCCGCGGGCAGCAGAAACAGGCCGGGAACGCCCGGCACCAGCTGCACGGCATGGCTGTCGGCGCGGCCTGACAGGATGCCCGCCAGACCCGTCGGGTTGGCCAGGTTGAAGACCTCGTGTTGGCGCGGGCCCCGCAGATCGGCGTCGATCAGCAAGGTTCGTCCCCCGAGTTGGGCCAGCGCGACCGCCAGGTTGGCGGCGAAGAAGGTCTTGCCGTCAGCGGCATTCGGGCTCACCACGGCCAGCGCGCGGCGCGGCGCGGCGCGATCGTTGAAGACTCGCTTCATCACCTGGCTGCGGATGGCCCGGAAGGACTCGGCCTGGGCCGAGAAAGGTTCGTTCAGCATCACCAGTTCGGGGCTGAGCTTGCGCTGGGCCTCGGCCGCGTAGGGATAGTGGTACTGCTGCGCCAACGCAAACAGCACATCGTCGGTGCTGGCCAGACCGAGCTCGATGGCCGCTTCACCGAAGCGCACACCCGTCTTGCGCTGGTGGGCCACGATGCTTTCGACCTGTTCGGGTTTGAGCTTGCACGACTCGGCGATGAGGTCGCCGATGGAGCGATCGAGCACGTAGGGCGCGCGCGCCGCGGTGTCGGCCAGTTCGATGACTTCCGAAGCTGCCGCCGCCTGAGGCCTTTGGCGCGCTGGCCCGGCCCCCCGGTGGGTGACGGCCCGAGCCGGGCCCACCATGCGCCGTTGCGCCTGCATCGAGCGGTCGTGACTGCGCCAGAACCGTCGTTGTTGCACCGGCTCCAGCGTACCCAGCAAAGGCAGCCCCAGTGTCGACGTCACGTCCTGGGCGCTGCGAACGCGGCGATTCATGAGTTCGAGCAACAGTGCGCCTCCCACCGCGAGCAGGCTGCCCAGCAGCACCGCCACCACCGTGTTCAAGACGATCTTGGGCGACGAGGGCTCCAACGGCGGCTCCGCCGCGGTCAGCAGGGCGACGTTGCTCTGCGTGGTCTGGCTCTCCAGCGTCGACTGGTTGAAGCGGGCGACCACGGCTTCGAAGGCACGTTGGGCGCTTTCGACATCGCGAACCAGCACCGATCCTTCGTCGCGCGCCGACTTCATTTGCAGCACCTTGGTGCGTTGCGCCTCGAGCGCGGCGCGCACGTCGGCACCGCGCTGGCGAGCGATGCTGTCGCTGACGCCGACACCGCCGACGACACGCAGGGTTTCGGTCTCGACCCGGGCGCGCAGGGAAGCGATGTTGGCTTTCGCTTCCAGGACCTGCGGGTGCTCGGTTCCCAGGCGGGCATTCAACTCCTGCAGCCGAGCCTCCGCACGCGAGACCTCGGCACTCAGGGTACCGATCAAGGGATTGTTCAATACCTCCTGCATCTTGTCTGCCGCTGCGCCGCGCGCCTGGGCCTGGCGGCTGCCCGACTCCGAGGTCAGGGCCTGCAGCATCAAGGCCTGCGAAGACAACTCGTTCAAGCGCGCCGTCTCGACGTCCAACCGTTCGTCGCTGGCGACGATGCCCATCGCCTTCTGGAAGGCCGACAGCTTGGCCTGGGCCTTTTCCAGCGTCTCGCGAGCTTCCTTGGCACGGCTGTCGAAGAACGCCGAGTACTGCTTGGCCGGGTCGACGCGCAGCGCCAGGCTGGTTTCCAGATAGGCCTGCACGAAGGCATTCGCCACGCCGGCCGCGAAGTTGGCGTCGGGTGCCTTGTACGAGACGCTGATCACGCCCGCCTCGCGCGACGGCTTGACTTCCAGCCGCTTCTGGAACGCATCGAGCAACCAGGTCTCGATGTTGCCCACGCCGGCGGTGGCATCGAGCCACTGCGCGTGCACCTGGGGGCTTTCGGCGAGCTTGAGGTTTCGCAGCACGCGCCGCCCGACACGTTCGCTCTGCAAGACCTCCACCTGGGTGCCCATCAAACCCGGAGGCGGCAAGCCGCCATAGATCATGGCCGTCACCGGGTCGGGCTTGAAGTCGACCACGACTGACGCGGTGGCGGTGTACTGCTTCGGCAGCCACAGGCTCACGGCGATGCTGGAAGCCACCGTCAGTACAAACACCAGCATGGCACCGAGCCAGCGGGCTTTCAGGATGGCAAGAAACTGTCCAAAACTCATGGTGGGCACTCTTCAGATAGACCGGAAAGAGCGTCCTAGAACAAGCTCTCTCGAACAAAGACGACGTCGCCGTCACTCAGGGCGTCATCCATTGTCGGCTGGAGAACCAACAACTTGCCATCGGTCCCCCGGCGATGCAGCCGCAGGCCTTTCTCGGTGCCCCGCTGGGTCAGCCCGCCGCCCGTGGCCAGCGCCTGCAGCACCGTCAGGCCGCGCTCCAGCCGCATCGGCCCGGGGCGCTGCACTTCGCCGTAGATGTAGACGATGGGGGCGCGCTCGACATAGATCACGTCACCGTTGAGCACGAGCAGGTCGTCTGCGCTGCTGGCGCTGCGAAACAGACCGGGCAGCTCGACTTCCTTGCGCAGGCGCTGGCCGCCCCGGGTGCCGACCAGCACCACGGTGTCCGCGCCACCGACCGAGACGCCGCCGGCCAAGGCCAGCAGGTCCGACAGCCGCAGGTCGGTGGTCTCGATCGGAAAGCGGCCCGGGCGGTTGACCTGGCCCAACACCGACGCCTGGTTGCCGCGCACCTGCGTCACCAGCAAGCTGACCTGCGGCGCGCGCATGAAGTTGCCGTTCTTCAGGCCCTCGGCAATCAGCTTTTCGGCGCCACCGACACTCAGCCCGCCGATGCTCACATTGCCCAGCAAGGGGTAGCTCACGAGACCGGCTTCGCTGATGCGCGCATCCAGCGTGAGGTCCGGACTTTGGTACACGCTGATGCGCACCGCGTCGCCGGCACCGAGACGGTAGTCGGCGACGGCCGCCGCGGCCGCCGGCGTCTGGGCCCCGGCCGTCGACCCGAAGAGCAGACACAGCAGCGAAAACACGGCCACCAGGATCAGCAGGCCGGCACGAGGGGCGCCGTTGCGTGGCGGACTCATGGCTTGATCTCCAGGCCCTTGCCGATGGCCGCGGCGGTCAGGCCGCTGGCAGTGGCCGCGGTGAAATCGGCTGGCGCCGGGCCGGCAGCGGCAGGCAGCGCGGCTGCATCGATGAACAGTCCCGGGTACTCGATCCGGGTGCCCGCGCGCCCGGCCTGCAGACCGGCATCGACCCGCTGGCGCCTGGCTCCGGGAGCCGGCGCCTCCGCCTCCGCCTCCGCCTCCGCCTCCGCCTCCGACTCCGAGATCACTGCCAGGTCGAACGTGAACTTGTGCATGCTTTGTCTACGATCCGGTCTGGGCGGTCATGGCCTGGTCG
>JANMVM010000391.1:0-3864 GCA_031392695.1 Rubrivivax sp. | reverse complement strand
TGCTGGGCACCGAGACCAAGTGGGGCTGCTTCGTGGTCGAGGTGCCGCCGGCCGGCGCGCTGCACGCGCAGAAGCACATGTACGAGGAGATCTACCTCGTCGTCGAGGGTCGCGGCACGACTGAGGTCTGGCAGGAAGGCGACACCAAGAAGCACGTCTTCGAGTGGCAGAAGGGCTCGATGTTCTCGATCCCCATGAACGCCTGGTTCCGCATCGTCAACGCGACCTCGGGCGGCGCGCTGCTGCTGGGCGGCAACACCGCGCCCAACGTCATGAACATGATCAACAACGTCGACGCGGTGTTCAACAACCCCTTCGTCTTTCGCGACCGCTTCAACGGCGCCGACGACTTCTTCAAGCCCCGTGACGACATCGAGCCCGATCCGGTGCGCGGCCTGGCGATGCGACGCACCAACTTCATCCCCGACATCGTGAACTGCGAGCTGCCGCTGGACAACCGGCGCAGCCCGGGCTGGCGCCGTGTCGAGCCGTTCATGACCAACAACCAGTTCTACTTCTGGATCGGCCAGCACGAGCACGGCCGCTACTCCAAGGCCCACGCCCACACCAGCGCCGCGGTGCTGATCTGCGTCAAGGGCCAGGGCTACACCTACACCTGGCCCGAGAAGCTCGGCGAACAGCCCTGGGCCAGCGGCCACGCCGAGCAGGTCCGCCGCGTCGACTACGAACCGGTGGGCCTGGTGACGGCCGCGCCGGGCGGCGCGCGCTGGTACCACCAGCACTTCAGCGCCGGCCAGGAGCCGCTGCGCCTGTCGGCCTGGTTCGGCCCCCACAACCCGGGCCGCGACCCCGGCGCACCGGGCGCCCGCCACACCGACTACACGGCCATGGACGTCACCGAGGGCGGGACCTCGATCCCGTACTGGATGGAAGACCCGCACATCCGCACCGAGTACGAGAGCCTGCTGGCCGGCAACGGCATCGCCACGCGCATGGACCCGGCCTGGTACCTCAGGCCCGAGGGCGTGTCGGCCGCCAAGTCCAGCGACGGGCCGGTGGGCGCGGCGGGGTGAGCTTGGCGGCCGAGGGCGCATCCTTGCCAGCGGCCGAGGGCGCATCTTTCCAGGCGCCCGAGGGCGCATCCTTCAAGGCGCCCGAGGGCGGGCGCGTCTTCTTCTCCAACGTCCGCCGCAGCCTCGAGTTCGAGGACGAGATCACGCTCGTCAGCGTCGGCGTCGACATCGGCTCGTCGACCTCGCACCTCGTGTTCTCGCGCCTGCGGCTGGAGCGGCTGGACAACCGCTACGTCGTCAGCGAGCGCCAGGTGATGCACGAAAGCGAAGTCCTGCTCACGCCCTACCTCGTCGACGGCAACATCGACGCCGTCGCTTTGCGCGCCTTCGTCGACCGCCAGTACACACGGGCCGGCGTGCGACCCGAGCAGATCGACAGCGGCGCGCTGATCCTCACCGGCGTGGCCGTGCGGCGCAGCAACGCGCGCGCCATTGGCGAAGTGTTTGCGGCGCAAGCCGGCAAGTTCGTCGCCGTCAGCGCCGGCGACGCGCTCGAGACGACGCTGGCCGCGATGGGCTCGGGCGCGGCCGCGCGCAGCATCCGCGACAGCGCGCGCGTGATGAACATCGACATCGGCGGCGGCACCTCGAAGATCGCGGTGTGCGAGGGCGGCGCCGTGGTCACGCAGACGGCGATCGACATCGGCGCGCGCATCCTGAGCTTCGACGTCCAGGGCCGCGTGCTGCGTATCGAGCTGGCAGCGCATCGGCTGGCGGCCGAGGTCGGGCTGACGCTCGCCGTCGGCGCGGTGCCCGACGCGCGCGGCGTGCAGCGCCTGGTGCAGCGCATGGCCGATCACCTGTTCGAGGCGCTGCAAGGCGGCACGCCGGGCGCCGCCACCGCCGCGCTGCTGCGCCTGGCGCCGTTGGTCGCGCCGAAGCCTCCCGACGCGGTGAGCTTTTCGGGCGGCGTCTCGGAATACATCTATGGCCGCAGCACCCAGGCCTATGGCGACCTGGGCCCGGCGCTGGCGCGCGCGGTGCTGCAACGGGTGCAGGCCTGGGGGCCGCGCATCGAGGCGCCGGTGCAGGGCATCCGCGCCACCGTGGTGGGGGCTTCGCAGTACACGATCCAGGTCAGCGGCAGCACGATCTTCGTCGAGCCCCACGGCACGCTGCCGCTGCGCAACCTGCCCGTCATCACGCCGGCGCTGCCGCTGCAGGCCGAGACGCTGGACGCGGCCGCCATCGCCGCTGCGGTGCAGGCCGCGCTGCTGCGCATGGACCTGCAGCGCGGTGAACAAACGGTGGCGCTGTGCTACCGCTGGCAGGGCTCGGCCAGCCACGCGCGGCTGGACGCCTTCTGCCGCGGCCTGGCGCAGGGGCTGGCGGCCGTGCTGGCCCGTGGCGGCGCGCTTGTGCTGGTGGGCGACGGCGACATCGGCGGCCTGGTGGGCATCCACCTGCACAGCGAGCTGGCGCTGCCGCATGCGGTGGTGTCGATCGACGGCATCGTGCTGCAGGAATTCGACTTCATCGACATCGGCGCCCTGCTCGACACTTCGGGCGCTGTGCCGGTGGTCATCAAGTCGCTCGTCTTCCCGCCCACCGCGGCGTTGGGCACGCCCGACCGCGCGCCCTTGCAGCGCCTGGGCTGAAGCCGGCGCGCGGCCCAATGGACAGCCCACCGTCGCACGCCTGGCAGGTGCTGCACCCGCCGCTGCAGTGCCACCATCAGGGCTGGCTCGAGGTGGGCGACGGTCATGAGCTGTACTTCGAAGTGAGCGGCCACCCGGACGCGCCGGCCGCGCTCTTTGTCCACGGCGGTCCTGGCGCCGGCTGCACCGAAGCCGACCGGCGCTGGTTCGACCCCCGGCACTGGCGCATCGTGCTCTTCGACCAGCGCGGCGCGGGGCGCTCGCGCTCGCGCGACCCGCTGCAGGCCAACACCACGCCGCACCTGGTGGCCGACATCGAAGCCCTGCGCCAGCACCTGGGCGTGACGCGCTGGCTGCTCTTCGGCGGCAGCTGGGGCGCGACGCTGGCGCTGGCCTGCGCACAGGCCCACCCGCAGCGCGTGCTGGGTCTCGTGCTGCGCGGCGTGTTCACGGCCACGGCGGCTGAAAGCCGCTGGCTCTATGGACCGCGCGGCGCTGCGCAGCGCCACCCGGCGGCCTGGCAGCGCCTGAGTGAAGGCGCCGGGGCCGGGGCGACGCCGGGCCAGTGCCTGCTCGACGCCATGCACCGCAGTCTGGCTGCCGGCGACGAGCGCAGCGTCGCCGCCGCGCGCGCCTGGTGGCGCTGGGAACTCGAGCTGATGGACGCCGAGACCACGGCCCCCGCGACGCCACCCGCGACGGCACCCGCCGCGCCCGCCGGCGACGCCGCGGTGCTGGCCGCGGCCCGCATCGGCGTGCACTACGCGCGCCACGGCTGGTTCCTGGCCGAAGGGCAACTGCTGGCCGGGGCCCACCGCCTGCAGGGCGTGCCGGGCTTCATCGTGCAAGGCCTGCGCGACCTCGTCACGCCGGCTGCGACGGCGCAGGCTCTGCACCGCGTCTGGCCCGACGCAAGCTGCCAGCTCGTGGCCGCCGCAGGCCACGCCAGCAGCCACCCCGCCATCGCGCGGCAGCTCATCCACGCCACCGCGGCCTGCGCCGCGGCGCCAACGGCCCACGCACCGGCACGCGCAGCCGCAGGAGACACCGCATGAACGAGCCCACGCCGCCCTCGGATCCCTCGGCCCCCTCGGCCCCCTCGACCCCCGATCGTGCGCCGAAGCCGCAGACGAGCCCGCGCCGCGGCTTCCTGAAGCAGGCCGCGGCGCTGGCCGGCACCGCGGCGGCCGCAGCCGCGGCGCCGGGCGCGGGCGCCGCCGACGCCCCGGCAG
>JANMVM010000210.1:0-9640 GCA_031392695.1 Rubrivivax sp. | reverse complement strand
GAGGCCTTCGGCGCCGACCGCTGCATGTTCGAGAGCAACTTTCCGGTCGACAAGGGCAGCACCAGCTACGCCGTGCTCTGGAACGCGTTCAAGCGCCTGGCCGCCGGCGCCAGCGCGCACGACAAGCGCGCACTGTTCAGCAGCACCGCCGCGCGGGTGTATCGGTTGCAGGTGCTGGTACCCTGAGTCAGGGGCAAACGCCTAGCCATGAAGTGAACAACGCCCTTTATGGTCGACCCTGGTAACTGGTGAGAAACATGCTGAATCGTCGACAGATTGCCCGAGTGTTGCTGAGTGCGACGCTGTCGCCACTGTGGGTGTCCCGTGCTGGCGCGCAAGAAGCTTGGCCGAAAAAGTCCATCAACCTGATTGTCGGTTTTGCCCCCGGCGGCGCCATCGACACCGTGGCGCGCATCGTGGCGCAGCATCTGGCATCGAAGCTCGGGCAGGCAGTGGTGGTGCAGAACCGTCCGGGCGCGGGCGGCAACATCGCGCAGCAGCAGGTCTTTCTGTCGGAGCCCGATGGGTCGACCTTGCTGCTGGCTGCCATCGGTTCGCTGGTCATCAACCCGCGCCTGATGAAGTTGCCCTACAACCCGCGCGACCTGGCGCCGGTGACGCTGGCTGCTTCGTTTTCAAACATCCTCGTCGTCAAGTCCGATCTCGGCGTGCGCACGCTGCAGGACTTCATCGCCCTGGCCCGCAAAGACCCGCTGCGGGTGAGCTTCGCGTCAGGTGGCGTCGGCACGGCGTCGCACCTGGCCGGCGAGATGTTCAACCAGCGCGCCGGTCTGGACATCCTGCACGTACCCTTCCAGGGCGGGGCCCCTGCGATGACCGCGCTGCTGGGCGGCCAGGTGACGGCCTACTACGCCACGCCTTCTTCGGCGCAGCCTTTCATCGAATCGAAACAGGTCGTCGCGGTGGCCACCACGGGCTTGGAGCGGACCAGCGAATTGCCGGCCGTGCCCACCATCGCAGAGTCTGGTTTCAAGGGCTTCAACGCGACCAACTGGTACGCCTTCATGCTGCCGGCCAAGACGCCACCGGCGCTGGTGAAGCGCTGGAATGCGGAGCTTGTGGCCGCGCTCTCGGCGCCCGTTGTGATGGCCGGGTTTGCACAGCACGCTCTGGTGCCCAAGCCTTCCACGCCCGAGGAACTGGCCAGTTTCATCGACAGCGAGTCAGCTGCCTGGGCCAAGGTGATCAACGATCGCAACATCAACCTGAAGTGACCGCGTCATGACGGCACCGACTGCCAATGCCCGGTCGCTGACCCGGCGCCTGGCTGAAGCCATTCAGGGCGTGCAGGCCGCTGCGCTGACGCCGCTGGCCCTGACGCAGGCCAAGATGTGCCTGACCGACGCCGTGGGCGTCATGCTGGCGGGATGCCGTGAGCCTGCAACCGCCATCCTGCTGCGCACACCCGGCATCGCCAGCGCGCCGGGCCGCTCTCTCGTCTTCGGCACAGCGCTGCGCACCAGCGCGCTGGACGCCACGCTGGTGAACGGCACCTCGGCGCATGCGCTGGACTACGACGACTTCAGCAGCATCATGGGTGGCCATCACACCGTGCCGCTGATGCCAGCCCTGCTGGCGCTGGGGGAAGAGCATTCGCTCGCCGGGCGCGACATCCTGGTGTCCTACGTTGTCGGCGTCGAAGTCCAGATCCGCATGGCACGCGCGCTCGGCTTCCATCACTACGACAAGGGTTGGCATCCGACTTCCACCATCGGCACCTTTGGCGCTGCCGCTGCGGTGGCGCACCTGCTGAAGCTCGATGTGCCGCAGACGGCGACAGCCCTTGCCGTTGCCGCGTCGATGGCTTCGGGTCTGAAGGCGAATTTCGGCACCATGGTCAAACCATTGCATGCCGGGCATTGCGGACGCAACGGCCTGTTGGCCGCGTTGCTGGCTAAAGCCGGGTTCGATGCCAACGAATTTGCACTGGAACACGAGCAGGGCTTCCTGAACGTGTTCAACGGTGTCGGCACCTTCGACACCGATCTGTTGTTCAAGGATTGGGCCTTGCCACTCGAAATCGAAGGCGAGACCATCGCGCTGAAGCAGTTTCCGTGTTGCGGCAGCACGCACCCGGCGATAACGATGATGCTGCACCTGGTGCGCGAAGAAGGCGTGCGCGCTGGCGACGTGACGGCCATTGAAGTCTTGCCACATGCACGGCGGCTGCGCCACACCAACAACGCGTGGCCGCAAACCCCACTGGAGGCGAAGTTCAGCGTGCAGTACGCCACCGCTCGGGCGCTGCTGGATGGCGCGGTGCGACTGCGGCATTTCGAGGACAACGCCCACGAAGAGCCCGAGATCCGCAAGCTGCTGCAGATCACCCACGCCCGGCCCCACCCCGACATGGCCGACGACGCTGAAGAACAATGGGGCGCTGAGGTGACGGTGACCTTGCGCAACGGCCAGCAACTGTCGCGGCGCATCGACCAGCTGATCGGTCGCGGCGGCAAAACGGCGATGTCGCGCGACGAGATGTGGGATAAGTTTCAGGATTGCGGCGAGCGGGCGCTGCCCGCTTCGCAGCTTTGCCAGGTCTTCGACACGATGCAAGCACTGGAGTCGGTGGTCGACATCAATGACCTCACGGGCCTGTTGCAGGCCACGGCGGCTTGATCGGCGCGAGACGGGTATGTGAATGCGGTGTACAAGTGCATGGCAGACAAATACTGGCGAACAGAATACGCACAGGTGGTGATTTCGAAAGCGTGGCCACCAGCAGCCTGTGTGGCCCTGAATGCGACAAACCGGAGACAGCCATGACGACACAGGCAGGATGGATTGCCAAGGACCTGCAGGACACCACGAGGTGGATTCAGCACTTCTCTGCCGCCGAGCTCGAGGCCGTGGATCACGCCATTGCCGCGGCCAAGCAGGCACAGCTGGCATTGGGCGACCTGACGAAGCACAACTTTGCGCTGCAGGCTTTGCGCCCGACGTTCGACCGTGTGCTGAACGAGCTTGAAAGCGGACTCGGTTTCTTTGTGCTGCGCGGCCTGCCGGCAGCGCGCTACACCAAGGACGACATGCGTCTGCTGTATTGGGGCATGGGCCTGCATCTGGGCGCCGCAGTGACGCAGAGCAACCGCGGCGACCTGCTGGGCGACGTGCGCGACTTCGGCGTCGACACCTACGCCAAGAAGGGGCGCGGGTATATGTCGAAACAGCATCTGGAGTTCCATGCCGACACCTGCGACGTCGTCTGCCTGATGGTGCTGCGGGTGGCCAAGTCCGGTGGCTTGAGCCGCTTTGCCAATTCGATAGCGATCCACGACGAGATTGCACGCACCCGGCCTGACCTGCTGGACGTGCTGTATCAGCCGTTTCACATGAGCTGGAAAGGGCAGGAAGGCCCTGGCGAACCGGCCTGGTATCTGCAACCGGTGTTTTCGAAGGAACAGGGCAAGCCCTCGTCACGCTTCATACCGCAGCATGTGATCGGGCATGCGGTTGACGCGGCGCTGTTTCCTGAACTGCCGCCGCTGCGGCCCGACCAGCGCGAAGCCATCGAACTCGTGCAGACGCTGGCCAACGACCCGAAGTTCTATGGTGAAATGATGTTCGAGCCAGGCGACATGCAGTTCATGAACAACCATGTGATGGTTCACTCGCGCACCGAATTCGAAGACCACGACGACGCTGACCAGAAGCGGCACCTGATCCGCCTGTGGCTGTCGGTGCCGAATAGCCGCGCGCTCAACGAGTCGATGAACGCGATCTACCG
The DNA here is from genome assembly GCA_031392695.1 of Rubrivivax sp. Taxonomy (GTDB): domain Bacteria; phylum Pseudomonadota; class Gammaproteobacteria; order Burkholderiales; family Burkholderiaceae_C; genus Rubrivivax. Next base: position 5,892 of record JANMVM010000210.1, on the reverse strand, counting down.
TGACCGCCGGCCCGGTGTCGTGCGTGGTGGTTTCCGCTGCCACACCGGTGCGCGGGTGTTCGAGACGCCGGCGATGACCGACTGATGCAGAGGCGACACACATGACCCATCCCACCCAAGCCTTTCACCAGGCGCGCGACTTTCTGCTGGCGCGGCGCAATGACCGCGCAGCGGCCTGCGCCGACTTCAAGTGGCCGCAGCTCGATCAGTTCAACTGGGCGCTGGATCACTTCGACGCCATCGCGCGCGGCAACGAGGCAGCCGCACTCACCATCGTGCAGGAGGACGGGACGCAGCAGCGGCTGACCTTCGCCCAGTTGTCGGCACGCTCGAACCAGGTGGCCAACTGGCTGTTGCAACTGGGCGTGAAGCGCGGCGACCGCGTGCTGTTGATGCTGGGCAACCAGGTGGAACTGTGGGAATCGATGCTGGCGCTGATGAAGATCGGCGCGGTGGTGGTGCCCACCACGACGCTGCTGATAACGGCCGACCTGCAAGACCGCGTGCAGCGCGGCGATGTGCGCCACGTCATCTGCGCTGCCGACGCGGTGTCCCGCTTTGAGAACGTCAGCGGCGAATTCACCCGCATCACCACCGGCACGGCAGCGGGCTGGCATGCGTTCCGAAGCACGTTCGACGCATCGCCTGCGTTCACGCCCCATGGCGCAACGATGGCCACAGACCCGATGCTGCTGTACTTCACCTCGGGCACCACGACCAAGCCCAAGCTGGTGCTGCACACCCACCAAAGTTACCCCGTGGGGCACTTGTCGACGATGTTCTGGATGGGCTTGCGGCCTGGGGATATCCACCTGAACATCTCGTCGCCAGGCTGGGCCAAGCACGCCTGGAGCAGCTTCTTTGCGCCATGGAATGCCGGGGCTTGTGTCTTCGTCTACAACTACGCGCGCTTCAACGCCGTTGAACTGCTCAAGGTGCTGGTGGAACACCGCGTGACCACGCTGTGCGCGCCGCCCACGGTGTGGCGCATGTTGATCCTGGAAGACCTGGCCCGTTCGCCGGTGTTGCTGCGCGAGCTGGTCGGGGCGGGCGAGCCCTTGAATGCCGAGGTCATCGAACAGGTGCGCAAGGCCTGGGGCCTGACCATCCGCGACGGCTTCGGCCAGACCGAGACCACCTGCCAGATCGGCAACCCGCCGGGCGAGCCCGTCAAGGCCGGCAGCATGGGCCGCCCGCTGCCCGGATACCCCATCGTGCTGCTCAACCCCGAGGGTCAGCCGGCCGACGAAGGCGAGATCTGCATCGACCTGGCGCAGCGGCCGCTGGGGCTGATGCAGGGCTATGTCGGCGACGACGAGAAGACGGCGGTTGCCATGCGCGACGGCTACTACCACACGGGCGATATTGCCGCACGCGACACCGATGGCTACATCACCTACGTCGGCCGCGCCGACGACGTGTTCAAGTCCTCCGACTACCGGCTCAGCCCCTTCGAGCTGGAGTCGGTGCTGATCGAACACCCCGAGGTTGCCGAAGCTGCAGTGGTGCCGAGCCCGGACCCGCTGCGGCTGAATGTGCCCAAGGCCTTCATCGTGCTGCGCCCTGGCGTCGAACCGGGCCGCGAGCAGGCGTTGTCGATCCTGCGTTTTGCGCGCGAACAGCTGGCGCCATACAAGCGGATCCGGCGCATCGAGTTTGCGGAGTTGCCCAAGACCATTTCCGGAAAGATCCGGCGCAACGAATTGCGAAAACTGGAAAGCGAACAGGTGATTGCACAACGGCGCCCGACCTACAGTTTTGTGGAAGAGGATTTCCCGGAGTTGACCCGTTGAACGTCCAGCGAGGAATGATGAACACCCAAGAGCAAGACACGATCGTCCTGGTGCCCATCGGTGCGCTGGGCCTGGGCGTCGACGCCGGCGATGTCGAACGTGGCATTGCGGCCGGCGCGCATGCGGTGGCCTGCGATGCCGGGTCCACCGACAGCGGCCCGGCCTACCTGGCCCGCGGTGTGGCCAAGTACTCGCGCGCAGCAGTGAAGGCCGACCTCACGATCCTGATGTGCGCGCGCGAGAAGGCCGGCATTCCATTGCTGATCGGGTCGTGCGGCACTTCGGGTTGTGACCAGGCGCTGGACTGGACGCGTGACATCGCGCTGGAAATTGCGCGCGAGCACGGCTTGCGGCCGCGCATCGCCGTGCTGTATTCCGAGCAGGACCCGGAGCAGGTGGCCCGCGCTGCAGCGCAAGGCAAGGTGGCGCCACTGGCTCCCATGGAGTCGGCCGTGCCCGAACTCTTCCAATCGTGCGAGCGCATCGTGGCGCTGATGGGGCCAGAGCCTTATGTCGCCGCCCTGAAAGCCGGCGCGGACATCGTGCTCGGCGGCCGCACGACCGACACCGCCGTGCTGGCCGCGGTGCCGCTGATGCGCGGCGCTGGCGCCGGCGCGGCCTGGCACGCCGGCAAGGTGGCCGAGTGCGGCGCGCTGTGCACAGTGCGGCCGCGCGAAGGCGGCGTGCTCATCCGCGTGGGCCGCAGCAGTTTCGACATCGAGCCGCTGCGCACCGGCAACCGCTGCACGCCCTACACGGTGTCGGCGCACATGCTGTACGAAAACAGCAACCCTTTCCTGCTTCACGAGCCGGGCGGCGTGCTCGACGTCAGCGGCGCCAGTTACACGGCGATCGACGAACGCAGCGTGCGTGTCACTGGCTCGGTGTTCCACGCCAAGCCCTACACGATGAAGCTCGAAGGCGCCTGCAGCGGCGGCTGGCAGACGCTGATGCTCGTCGGCATCCAGGACCGGCGCGTGCTGGCCGACATCGACGGCTTCCTGCAGCGCATGCACGGCGTGCTGACCGAGCGTGTGAGGGCCGCCATGGGCGACGCGGCAGGCGAGTACCACATCTCCCTGCGCCCTTACGGCTGGAACGCCGTCAGCGGGTTGAAGGTGCCGGCACACGTGGCGCCGCCGCCAGAGATCGGGCTGATGTTCGTGGCCACCGCAAGCACCCAGGAACTTGCAACGCAGATCGCCAAGACCTGCAACCCCTGGTTCTTTCACCTGCCGGTGGTCGAAGACCAGGAACTGCCCAGCTATGGCTTCCCCTTCTCGCCAGCCGAAGTCGAGCGCGGGCAGATCTTCGAGTTCAAGCTCAATCACGTGATCAGCGTTGAGCACGCGATGCAACGGGTGCGCACGGCGTTTGTCGACTTGAAGGAACTGGTCAATGCCTAAGCTGTCCGAGGTCTGCCACGACATCCGGTCCAAAAACGCCGGCCCGTTCTGGATCACGGTGGACCTGTTCTTCAGCAGCCGCGAGACCTTCGACAGCTATGCAGCGACCAGCTCCTTGCAGCCCGATGCGCTGGCGCTGGTGTTCGACGTGCGGCCCGATCAGGTGGGTTGTCATCCCGTGCCTGAACTGTCGGTGCTGAAAATTTCCTACCCGCGCAAAGACCCGCAGGGCGGCATGATCGAACGCGACTTGCATGGCGGCCAGCAGTTCGCCCGGTTGGTCGACATCGAAGTCACCTGACCGACTCGCCCTTGCCGCCTCCACAATAAACCTTCATGAACATCACCCGCCGCCACATCACTTTGGTCGTGTGCTTCGCCGCAGGCCTGTCTTGCACCGGCGCCCACGCGCAGTCTAGATACCCCGCCAAGCCGGTCAAGTTCATCGTCCCGTTTGCGCCCGGTGGCGGCACTGACGTGATGGCCCGGCTGGTGGCGCAAAAGCTCACCGAGAAACACGGCTACACCATCGTGGTCGAGAACAAGGCCGGCGCCGGCGGCAACCTGGGCGCAGAAGCCGCGCTGCGCGAGCCCGCCGATGGCTACACCTTCCTCGTCATCTCCAGCAGCTACGCCGTGAATGCGGTGCTCAGCAAACAAACATTCGATCCCTTGACCGCCATCGAACCCGTGGTTCAGTTTTCCCGCGAGCCCGTGGTGCTGGCGGTCGGCGCGAGCACGCCGTACAAGACCCTGGCCGAACTGGTCGCAGCGGCGAAGGCAACACCCGATAAGGTGGCCTTCGGCTCGTCGGGTGTGGGTGGTCTGGCACACATGGCGGCCGAGCATTTCAATGCGCTGGCGGGCATCAAGATCACGCACATACCCTACAAGGGCACCGGCGCCGCGCTGGTGGACCTTGCCGGTGGCCAGATCCAGCTGCTGATGGCCGGCAACAACTCCTTCACGGCGCTGGTCAAGGCCGGGAAGGTGCGTCTGCTGGCCGTGGGTGCGCCGCAGCGCCTGCCGACTTTGCCCGATGTGCCGACATTCGCCGAGTCCGGCATGCCGCAGTACCGCGCCGACATCTGGCACGGGCTGGTCGCTGCCCGGGGCACGCCGCCGGACATCATCAGCAAGGTGAATGCCGACGTCAATGCCGTGCTGCGGTCGGCCGAAGTGCAGGCCCGGCTGGCTCAGGACGACGTGGCTGCCGGGGGCGGCGCGCCGCAGTCCTTTGGTGAAGTGATTCGCTCAGACCTGGAGCGCTGGCGCATCGTGGTCCGGCAGTCGAACATCAAGGTCGACTGATCGACTGACGGACCTGACTTTCACGATGCGGGCAGCGCCCTGGATCGTGCATGACTTTCGCAGGGACCCGGCCCGCTGCGTTGCGCGCGCGTGGCACGCTTACTCGCGGTAGCCCGCGTCCTTGCGGTCGAGCTTGCGCATCAGGGCCTCGAACTCGATCGCGCCTTCGCCGCCCGGGTGCAAGCCCTGGTAAGCATCGAGGTCGGCGCCTGACTTGGCAGCCAGTGCGTCGGGCAGCACGTTCAGCGTGCCGGCCGCAGCGGCTGCGATCTGCACCTGGCAGGCGCGCTCCAGGCGGTACAGGCGCAGGAAGCACTCGGCCACGGTTCGCCCGACGGTCATCAGTCCGTGGTTGCGCAGGATCATGGCCTTCGCGCTGCCGAGCGACGCCACGATGCGCTCGCGTTCGTCCAGGTACAGCGCCGCGCCTTCGTAGTCGTGATAGGCCAGCCGGCCATGGAAGGCGGTGGCAAACATCGACACCGGCTGCAACCCGCCCTGCAGCGCCGCCACGGCCATGCCCGCCACGGTGTGGGTGTGCATCACGACGTGGTTCTCGCTGCCCTTGGTCATGTGCAGCGCCGAGTGGATGACGAAGCCGGCGTAGTTGATGGTGGTGGCATCGCGCCCGTCCACCACGCGTCCATCGAGGTCGATCTCAACCAGGTTCGACGCCGTGATCTCGTCGTAGCTCAAGCCCCACTGGTTGATGAGGAAGCGGTCGTCGGTGCCCGGTACGCGCGCCGTCAGGTGGGCGTAGATCTGCTCGGTCCAGCCGAAGTGGTCGACGGCGCGGTAGGCCGCGGCCAGTTCCACGCGCTGGCGCCAGCGGGCCTGCGTCAGTGGGGTGTCGGTGGCGGCCTGGCGAATCGCGGTCAGGGTGTTCATGGTGCTCTCCTGTGGCAGTCTTGCAGGATGTGGGGCGTCAATCTAAAGGCCAGCGCGCCTCATCGGACAAGTCAGCGGCAGCTGAAACTGGCCGCGACGTTGATATCGCCCACGCCGTCGTGGCGCGCATAGGTGGGGTAGGGGCACAGCGGCCGCGTGCGGCTGGCCACGCCGAAGTAGCCCGGGTTGGAGGCTTCAGCCACCACACGGGCCGGCGCCATGCCGCGTTCGACCCAGTCTTCCAGTGGTGCGAGCATGTCGAAGCGGTCGGTGGCCACGCCGCCCGCGCAATGGTTCATGCCGGGCACGACAAAGAGCTTGAGAAACTCAGCGGCCTTGCCGCCTTCGAACTGGTCGACGCTTTTCACCCAGTCGATGGTGGCGCGTGGGCTCACGGCCGGGTCGGCATTGCCGATCCAGGTGATCATCTTGCCGCCGCGGCGCTTGAAGGCCGAGAGGTCGGGCGAGTTCATCAGGCCCCAGTCGACCACCGC
>JANMVM010000355.1:0-3730 GCA_031392695.1 Rubrivivax sp. | reverse complement strand
GCTCAAGCAGCGCAAGGACTCGATCGCTGCGTTCACACAAGCCGGCCGCACCGACCTCGTGGACAAGGAAGCTGCGGAGGTCAAGGTGCTCGAGGCCTACCTGCCGCAGCGCCTGTCGACCGACGACGTGAAGGCGGCCGTGGGCGCGCTCGTCGCCGAGCTGGGCGCCGCAGGCGCTGGCGACATGGGCAAGGTGATGGCCGCCGCCAAGGCACGTTTCGCGGGCAAGGCCGAGATGGGCCTGGTCTCGGCAGCGGTGAAAGCCGCACTCACGAGCTGAAGGACTGAACGGCATGAGCAACCTCCCCTTCAGGTCGCTGACCCCCGCACTGGCGGTGGCGCCTCAACTCACACCCGACGCGATGGCCGAGGCCGCGCGCCTGGGCTTCAAGAGCGTCATCAACAACCGGCCCGACTTTGAAGCCGGGCCCGAGCAACCCACCAGCTCCCAGATCGAAGCTGCGGCGCTGGCGGCCGGGCTCGTCTACCGCTTCCTGCCGGTGGGGCCGGCCTACCAGTCGCCCGCAGAGATCGCCGCCTTTTCGGACCTGCTGCAAGAACTGCCGCAGCCGGTGCTGGCCTTCTGCCGCAGCGGCACGCGCTCGGCGCGCCTGTACGCCGCCGCCAACAGCGCTTAGGTCTCTCGCCCTTTCGCGGCGCCTCACTCCGGCGCGCTGCAGCCCAGGGCTTACCCGAGGGCGTCTGCATCTTCAATGCTGTTTCAGATGTTGGCCGCTACATTCACCCCCTAAGCTCGTGGGGCCACCACGCCGGAGGTTTCCGATGGACCTGTTGTTGCGGCTGACGCGTCTGATCGACGGTGTCAATGATCGCTTTGCAGAGATTGCCAAGTGGGCGGTGCTGGCGTCCTGCGTCATCAGCGCGGGCAACGCGCTGGTGCGCTACCTCGCCAACTACAGCTCCAACTCATGGCTCGAGATCCAGTGGTACCTGTTTGGCACCTGCGTCATGCTGGGCGCATCGCAGGTGCTGCGCCTGAACGAACATGTGCGGGTGGACGTGATCTATGGCCAGTACCCGGGCAAGGTGCAGGCGCTGGTGGATCTGGCCGGGCTGGTGCTCTTCCTGATGCCGGTGATGCTGCTGATGATCTACTTCTCATGGCCGCTCTTCCTGCAGATGTACCGCACGGGTGAGATGTCCGGCAACTCCGGTGGACTGATCCGCTGGCCGGCCATGCTGCTGCTGCCGGTGGGCTTCACGCTGCTGCTCTTTCAGGGCGTCTCCGAGGCCATCAAGCGCGTGGCCTGGCTGGCCCACAAATACGACGGCGATTTCCACTACGAAAGACCGCTGCAATGAGCATGGAGACCTTTGCCCCACTCATGTTCGTGGGGCTGATCCTGGTCCTGATGATCGGCTTCCCGGTCGCGTTTTCGCTCTCGGCACTGGGCCTGGGTTGCGGCTACTTCGCGGTCTACCAGGGCTGGTTCCCGGCCTCGTTCATGTCGGCACTGCCGCTCAACGTCTTCGGCATCCTGTCCAACGACCTGCTGCTGGCGATTCCGTTCTTCACGCTCATGGGAACGATCCTTGAGAAGTGCGGCTTGGCCGAGGACATGCTCGATTCAATGGGTCAGCTCTTCGGCCCGGTGCGCGGCGGCCTGGGGTACTCGGTGATCATCGTCGGCTTCATCCTCGGCGCCGTCACCGGCACCGTGGCCGGGCAGGTGATCGCGATGGCCATGATCTCGTTGCCGGTGATGATGCGCTGGGGCTACAACATGCGCTACGCCACCGGGGTGCTGGCGGCGTCGGGCACCATCACGCAACTGGTGCCGCCTTCGTTGGTGCTGGTGGTGCTGGCCGACCAGCTCGGCAAGCCCGTGGGCGACATGTACAAGGGCGCTTGGGGGCCGTCGATCCTGCAGGTGCTGATCTTCCTCGTCTACACCTTCATGGTGTCGCGCCTCGCACCGTCGCATGTGCCTGGCGTCCCCAAGGAAGCCCGCACGCTGGCCGGGCCGGCGCTGGTCGTCAAGTGCCTGCGCGGCATCATCCCTTCGGCAGTGCTGATCTTTCTGGTTCTGGGCAGCATGGGCGGCCTGCCGGGCATGAACCCCGCCGTCTGCACGCCCACGGAAGCGGGTGCCATGGGCGCCGTCGGCGCCTTCGTGCTGGCCGCCATGCATCGGCGCCTGACCTGGCCGCTGGTGAAGGAAGCCAGCATCGGCACCATGCGCATCACCGCCATGGTGGTGTTCATTCTGATTGGTTCGCGTGTGTTCTCACTCGTCTTCCAGGGCGTCGAAGGCGGCAAGTGGATCGAGCACATGCTGATGAGCTTGCCCGGCGGGCAGACCGGCTTCCTCATCGCGGTCAACATCTTCATCTTCTTCCTGGCCTTCTTCCTCGACTTCTTCGAGATCGCCTTCATCATCATCCCGTTCCTGGCGCCCGTGGCCGACAAGATGGGCATCGACCTGATCTGGTTCGGAGTCATGATCTGCGTCAACATGCAAACCAGCTTCATGCACCCGCCCTTCGGCTTTGCGCTCTTCTATTTGCGCGGCATTGCCGACACGCTGTTCAAGAACGGCAGCCTGCCCGCGAAGGTCGAGTCCAAGGACATCTACCTGGGCGCCATTCCCTGGGTGCTGATGCAGCTGGTGCTGGTGGCGGTGGTGATTGCATTCCCGCAGACGGTGACGGCCTTTCTCGACAAACCGCAGGTGCTGGACCTGGACAAGGCCGGCAAGGAACTGCAGCTGATGGAAGGCGGCAGCACGCCGGCGGAGCCTGACGCTGCGGCATCGGCTGCTGGCGCCGCCGATCCGGCGTCAGCCGCCAGTGCAGCCGGCAGTGCAGCCGACAGCGGCTCCAGCGACGACGACCCGATGAAGGCGCTGGAAGAGTCCATGAAGAAAGATGCCGCGGGCGCCAAGAAGCCATAGTCTTGCGCTTCATGCGGCCAGAAAAAAGGCCCCGCTTGGCGGGGCCTTTTCTTGGACACCGAAATCAGCCCTTACAGCTTCACGCTCTGCATGTAGCTGTCGAAGCGCGCTTCGGTGAAGCGGAACCACAGATTCGCTTCGCGGCGGAAGTTGCTGTAGTCGTCGTAGATCTTCTTGAAGGCCGGGTTGGAGCCGCTGAGCTCGCTGTACAGGCTCATCGATTCCTTGAAGGCCGCGTCCAGCACCGGCTTCGGGAACGGGATCAGCTTCGTCTTGCCAGCCACCAGGCGCTTCAACGCCGCCGGGTTTCGGGCGTCGTACTTGGCCTGCATCTCGGTGTGTGCATAAGCTGCTGCGCATTCGACGATGGCCTTGTATTCGGCACTCAGCGTGTCGAAGGCCTTCTGGTTGACGAACAGGTCGAGCTGCGGGCCACCTTCCCACCAGCCGGGGTAGTGGTAGATCGGCGCCACCTTGTTGAAGCCCAGCTTCTCGTCGTCATAGGGGCCGATCCATTCCGCTGCATCAATGGTGCCTTTTTCCAGCGCCTGGTAAATCTCGCCGCCGGGTATGTTCTGCGACACCGTGCCCAGGCGCGACGTGACCTTGCCGGCGAAGCCGCCGACGCGGAACTTCAGTCCCTTCATGTCGGCCACGGTCTTGATTTCCTTGCGGTACCAGCCACCCATCTGGGCGCCGGTATTTCCCATCGGGAAACTGGTGAAACCGTAGCCGGTGTAGAACTCGCGCATCAGCTTGAGGCCGTTGCCGTCGTATTGCCAGGCCGTCATCTGGCGGCTGTTCAGGCCGAAGGG
>JANMVM010000330.1:0-3859 GCA_031392695.1 Rubrivivax sp. | reverse complement strand
TAGATCCAGGCGCCGTCGGCCTGCTCGCTGGCACTCATGGCATCGATTGCGCGCTGCATCAGCGCCCAGCGGTGCTTGTCCTTGGCTGGCGTGCGCAGCGCGGCGCGCACGTGCCAGGCCAGCAATTCGTCTCCCCAGCTGGGTGCCGTGCCAGGCTTGGCGGCGTTGTCCCACAGTTGCCAGGCCTTGCGCGCGTAGTCCGCCGCGCCGCTGAGCTGCTTGAGCGCGGCCTGCTTGCCGACGTGGGCCCAGGCCGTGGCGGCTAGCGCCACCGGCAGGTCCTTGTCCCACTTGGCCTCGAGCAGTGCGGCGGTGGCGTCGGGGTCGCTGGCCGCGGCGCGCATCAGCGCCAGCAGGTCGAGCTCGTGGCCGTTGATGGTGCTCGGGTGGGCGCGCCGCTCGAGGTAGCGCACCGGGTTGTCGAGCAGCTCGGCCACGGCGCTGTCCAGCCCTGGCCGCACCAGGGTCACGGCGGCGCGCACGGCGCGCGGGCGGTTGGCTTCCAGCGCCTGGCGCGCCTTCTGCCACAGATCAGCGTCGCTGAGTTGGTTGGCCTCGCGCAGCGTGCGCGCCAGCAACTGGCAGGCGTCGTCGAGGTCGCGCTGCGCGAGCCAGGCGGCGCGCGCGGCGTCGCGCACGTTGTGGCCTTCGAGGTGCTGGGTGAGCAGCGCGTAGCAGGTGACGTCGCGATCGTCGTTCATGCGAAAGCGCGGGAAGTCGGCGCGGAAGTTGGCCCAGTCGCGCCGCCGGCCGAGCTCGAGCAGCCAGTCGTTGCGCAGCCGGTCCTCGACGTAGCTGCCGCTCCATCGGGCGTAGAAGGCATCGAGCTCGGGCTGCTGCGCCGTGGCCAGGCGGTTGTTGAGCTCCCAGTACTCGACCCACTGCAGCAGCGGATGCGCGGCCCGATCCGCGGCCTGCCGCGCCGCGGTGAGTTGCACGCCGTCCTTCTTGCGCAGCGCCTCGCGCGCTTGCACCACGATGTCGTCGGCGCCCTGGGCACCGGCCCAGCCGGTGACCAAGGCCAGGGCGAGGGAGATCAGGGTCCGGGTGAGCCGCATGGCACTGAATTTAGCGCAGGGGCGTCGGCGTGCGCGCATCAAGGTCAGCGCGGCGTGATCGCCAGCACGGCGGCGCGCGTGGCCTCGGCCTGCGCCAGCAGCCAGTCCTCGAAGGCCGTCAGCACCGGCCGCTGCTGGCGCTGCGGCCAGCGCACCAGCCAGTAGGCGAAGGGCGACACCACGCGAGCGGTGGCGCCGAAGGGCTCGACCAGGTCACCGCGCTGGATGGCGTCGGTGGTCAGTGGCAGGCGGGCCAGCGCCACGCCCTGGCCGGCGAGCGCGGCCTGGATGCGCTGGTAGGTGAAGTTCAGGTGCAGCCAGCTGCGCGGCTCGGTGCCCGCCGGCGCGTACTGGCCCAGCCAGTGCTGCCAGCTGACGTATTCGGCGCTGGGTTTGTGGTCGTCTTCCTCGAGCAGCGTGTGCTGCGCCAGGTCGGCCGCGCTGCGCAGCGGTAGACGCTGCAGCAGCGCCGGGCTGGCCACCGGGGTCAGCACCTCGTCGAACAGCCGCAGCGCGCCGGGCGGTGCGTCCTTGGGGTGGCAGTGGCGCAGCGCGAGGTCGATCTCGGGATCGTCGAACTCGGCCATCGTGTCGGTGGCCGAGATGCGGATGTCGGCCTGCGGATGCTCGGCCTGGAAGGCCTGCAGCCGCGGCAGCAGCCACATCGAAGCGAACGAGGCGAAGGTCGTCACGCCCACCGGCTGGCGGCGCTGCGCGATGCGGATCTGGCGCACCGTGCCGTCCAGGCGCTCGAGCAGCGGCTCGACGCTGCGCAGCAGCTGCTGGCCGGCGCCGGTGATTTCGACATGCCGCGTGCCGCGCAGGAAGAGGGCGGTGCCGAGCTCGTCCTCGAGGCCACGGATCTGGCGGCTGATGGCGGGCTGGGTGAGGAAGAGCTCATCGGCCGCGGCGCGGAAGCTGAGCCGCCGGGCCACCGCCTCGAAGGTGCGCAAGGGGCCGACGGCGAGCGGACGGTGGCGTGCTTGATTCATGACGGCTGATTATCAATCAAGGCTGCAATGCTCATTGGACGAACTTGCGGGTAAACCCGATCATTGACTGGGTCAACAGTCAACTTGGAGTATTGCCGTGAGCAACAGCGTCATGACAAATGCGTATCAAACCCTGAGCCCATTCGTGTGGCCTCTGGCGGCGCGGCAGGCGGTGACGCTGGCAGCCGACCCGGCGACGCGCCTGCTCTGGGTGCACGAAGGCCGGGTCTGGCTGACGCGCCGGTGCGCGCACGGCACGCCCGAAGACATCTGGCTCGACGCCGGCCAGGGCCACACGCTGCCGGCCGCCACCGAGTGGGTGGCCGAGGCCTGGCCGCAGGCGCGGCTGAGCGTGACGCAGGCCGCGCCAGCGGTCCTCAAGTCCGCCGGCGGGCCTTCGTGGCGGCGGTCCTGGCGCGCGGTGTCGGCTGCGGCCGGGCTGCGGGCTTGATGGGCTTCAGCCTGGCGGCGCGGGCTTCGAGGGCCGCCTGCAGCGCCAGGCGCGCCCAGGGCGCCATCCCGGGCGGCGAATCGAGGGCTTCGGCCGGGGCGCTCCAGTAGCCCAGGGCGACGGCGCCGGTCTTGCCGTCGTAGACAAACGGCTGGCAGCCGGCGTGTTCGAAGGCGGCTCGGCTGTCGGCGTCGGTCTTCAGATAGAGGCGCTCGTTGGCCAGGATGGCCATGAACACCTCGTCGACGTAGAACCCCCAGCCGCCGAACATGCGCCGCACCCGCACAGCACCCAGCGGCGCCAGCAGTTCCACGCAGTGGTCGACGAAAGGCGGTGTGGCCGTGCTCATCAGCAAACCTCCGGGGTGCGCGGTGCGCGGTGCGCCAGCCCGCGGGGGCCGGGCTCGCGCGCCTGGCGCGACAATACCGCTCTTGCTGCCTGTGCAGTGCCTGCCTGGCCCGCCGATGTCGCTGAACCTGCCTTCCTTCGAGCCGTCCAAAGACAAGGCCACGCTGCGCCGCCAGCTGCAGGCCGAGCGCCAGACCTTGATCGACCGCCACCAGCGCGCCATGCACCTGCAGGAAGTGCTGCGCGTGTGGCTGATGGGGCGTGCCGACGCGGCGGTGGGCGCCTACTTGCCGATCAAGGGCGAATTCGATGCCTTGCCGGCGCTGTACCGCTGGGCTGAGGCTGACGACAAGCGCTGCATCGGCCTGCCGGTGATCGACAAGGAGAGCAAGCGGCTGAGCTTTCACATGTGGTTCCCGGGCTGCGAGATGGAAGAGGACGCCTACGGCATCCCCAAGCCCAAGGACACGCCGGTCTTCCACCCCACGCTGCTGCTGGTGCCCTGCGTCGGCTACGGCCGCCAGGGTGTGCGGCTGGGCTATGGCGGCGGCTTCTACGACCGCACCCTGGCCACGCTGGCACCGCGCCCGACCACGGTCGGCCTGGCCTACTCACACGGCTACGTACCCTGGCTGCAGGCCGAGCCGCACGACGTGCCGCTGGACGCCGTGCTCACTGACGAAGGCCTGGCCTGGCAGGCCCCGCCACCCTGAGTGCGGACGCTCAGCCGGCGGCGCCCAGCCGCTGGCAGACCTCGAGCGACAGCGCGCTCTGGTTGAGGGTGTAGAAGTGGATGCCCGGCGCGCCGCCGGCGACGAGCCGCTCGCACAGCCGCGTGACGACCTCGATGCCGAAGGCCCGGATCGACGCCGTGTCGTCCATATAGCCTTCCATCTTCAGCGCCACCCAGCGCGGGATCTCGATGCCGTCGCGGGCCGCGAACTGCGCGATCTTGGCGTAGTTGTGGATCGGCATGATGCCGGGCACGATCGGCACCGTCACGCCCAGCG
>JANMVM010000197.1:0-10656 GCA_031392695.1 Rubrivivax sp. | reverse complement strand
GTCGAGAGCGAGCAGCTGCAGATGGACGTCGCGGGGCACCTGCAAGAGATCACTGCGGCGCTCGGCATTCCCTTCATCTTCAAGAGCAGCTACGACAAGGCCAACCGCAGCAGCGGCACCACCTTTCGCGGCCCGGGCATGGACAAGGGTCTCGAGATTCTGGCCAAGGTGAAGCGGGAACTGAAAGTGCCGGTGCTGACCGACATCCATTCTGCCGACCAGATCGCGCAAGTCTGCGCCGTGGTGGACGTGTTGCAGACGCCCGCCTTCCTTTGCCGCCAGACCGATTTCATCCGGGCCGTGGCGCAAAGTGGCAAGCCGGTGAACATCAAGAAGGGGCAGTTCCTGGCGCCCCACGACACGAAGAACGTGATCGACAAGGCGCGCGCCGCAGCGCGCGAACGCGGCCTGCCGGAAGACAACTTCATGGCCTGCGAGCGCGGTGCCAGCTTCGGCTACAACAACCTCGTCTCGGACATGCGCAGCCTGGCCATCATGCGCGAGACCGGCGCGCCGGTGGTCTTCGACGCCACCCACAGCGTGCAGCTGCCGGGTGGCCAGGGCACGAGCTCGGGCGGCCAGCGCGAATTCGTGCCGGTGCTGTCGCGCGCCGCGGTGGGCGTGGGCGTGGCGGGCCTGTTCATGGAGACCCACCCCGATCCCGCCAACGCGATGAGCGACGGGCCGAATGCGGTGCCCTTGAAGCACATGCGTGCGCTGCTCGAGCAGCTGCTCGCGCTGGACCGCGTGGTCAAGCAGCAGCCGCTGCTTGAAAACGACTTCTCCTGCTGAACGAGCCCGTCATGACCGCACCTGCATACCTGATCATCGAGATGCACATCACTGACCCCGAGCAGTACAAGCAGTACATGGCGGCGGCGCCGGCTGCGGTCAAGGCCTTCGGCGGCGAGTACCTCGTGCGCGGCGGCCAGCACGAGACGCTGGAAGGCGACTGGCAGCCGCACCGCGTCGCGCTGCTGCGCTTTCCCAGCTACGCGCAGGCCAAGGCCTTCTACACCGACAGCGGCTACGCCACCCAGATCAAGCCCAAGCGCGAAGGCGCCACCGCCTACTTCAACATGGTGCTGGTCGAAGGCGTCGACGCGCCAGTCTGAACAGCAGCCACCAGAACAAGCAACCCCGAGGAATTGAATGAGCGCCATCGTTGACATCGTCGGCCGGGAAATCCTGGACAGCCGCGGCAACCCCACCGTCGAGTGCGACGTGCTGCTCGAGAGCGGCACCATGGGGCGCGCCGCCGTGCCTTCGGGCGCCAGCACCGGCAGCCGCGAAGCCATCGAGCTGCGCGACGGCGACCAGAGCCGCTACGGCGGCAAGGGTGTGCTGCGCGCGGTGGAGCACATCAACACCGAGATCAGCGAATCGGTGATGGGCCTGGACGCCAGCGAGCAGGCCTTTCTCGACAAGACCTTGGTCGACCTCGACGGCACCGACAACAAGGCCCGCCTGGGCGCCAACGCGACGCTGGCCGTGAGCATGGCGGTGGCGCGTGCCGCGGCCGAAGAATCCGGCCTGCCGCTGTACCGCTACTTCGGCGGCATGGGCCGCATGAGCCTGCCGGTGCCGATGATGAACGTCATCAACGGCGGCGCCCACGCCAACAACAACCTCGACCTGCAAGAGCTGATGATCATCCCGGTGGGCGCGCCCAGCTTCCGCGAAGCGCTGCGCTACGGCGCCGAAGTCTTCCACGCGCTGAAGAAGATCATCGACGCCAAGGGCATGCCCACCAGCGTCGGCGACGAGGGCGGCTTCGCGCCCAACGTGGCCAGCCACGAAGCGGCGATCCAGCTCATCCTCGAGGCCATCGACAAGGCCGGCTACGCCGCCGGCACGCAGATCGCGCTCGGCCTGGACTGCGCGGCCAGCGAGTTCTACAAGGAAGGCAAGTACCACCTCGAAGGCGAAGGCCTGCAGCTCAGCGCCCCCGAGTGGACCGACATCCTCGCCAGCTGGGTCGACAAGTACCCCATCATCAGCATCGAAGACGGCATGCATGAGGGCGACTGGGACGGCTGGAAGCACCTCAACGAGCGCCTGGGCCAGCGCGTGCAGCTGGTGGGTGACGACCTCTTCGTCACCAACACCCGGATCCTGCAGCGCGGCATCGACGAAGGCGTGGCCAACTCGATCCTGATCAAGATCAACCAGATCGGCACCCTCACCGAGACCTTCGCCGCCATCGAGATGGCCAAGTGCGCGGGCTGGACCAGCGTCATCAGCCACCGCAGCGGCGAGACCGAGGACAACACCATCGCCGACATCGCCGTGGGCAGCAACGCCGGCCAGATCAAGACCGGCTCGCTGAGCCGCAGCGACCGCATGGCCAAGTACAACCAGCTGCTGCGCATCGAGGAAGACATGGGCGACGTCGCCAGCTACCCGGGCCGCAAGGCCTTCCGCAACCTCAAGTAGACGCGGGCTGCAACCGCATGAAGTGGACCCCGCTCATCCTGGCAGCCCTGCTGGTGGTGGTGCAGGGCGACCTGTGGTTCGGCAAGGGCAACATGCCCTATGTGATGGGGCTGCAAAAGCAGCTCGACGCGCAGCGCCTGGCCAATGCGGCGGCGCGCGAGCGCAATGCGCGCGTCGCCGCCGAGGTCAACGACCTCAAGGAAGGCCTGGAGATGGTCGAGGAAACCGCGCGCGCCGAGCTCGGCATGCTGCGGCCGGACGAGATCCTCGTCCAGGTGACTGCCAAGAAGTGATGCCCCGCCGGTGCTAGCGGCCCTGCTGGAGGCGATACGGCCGGCGCTGACACCCTGGCTCGCGCCGGCCTTCACGCTCTGGGGCAGCCCCGTGACTGGGCTCGAGATCGTGGCCTTCGTGCTCTCGCTGGCCATGGTCGCGGCCAACCTGCGCGTCAACCCGCTCGGCTGGCCGCTGGCCATCGCCAGCTCGTTGCTGTACGCGCTGCTCTTTGCCGACAGCAAGCTCTACGGCGAAGCCAGCCTGCAGTTCGTCTTCGTCGCGCTGGCGCTGTGGGGCTGGTGGCAGTGGCTGCGCGGCCGCGCGGGCGACGGCCAGGCGCTGCAGGTGCGATTCATGAGCGCCCGGGCGCGCTGGATGGTGCTGGCACTGACGCTGGCCGCGTGGCCGGCGCTGGGCCTGCTGCTTCAGCACGCCACCGACAGCGACGTGCCTTTCTTCGACGCCCTGGGCACCGCCGGCAGCGTCACCGGCCAGATCCTGCTCGGGCGCAAATTCGTCGACAACTGGGCCGTGTGGCTGGCCGTGAACATCGTCAGCGTGGGCCTCTTCGCCACCAAGGGCCTGTGGCTGACGGTGCTGCTGTATGCCGTCTTCGCGGTGCTGTCGGTGGTGGGTTGGCGAGCCTGGCGGGTCAAGGCGGCCAGCCATGACTGAAGGCGTCTGCATCGCGCTGGTGGGCGCCGAGAGCACCGGCAAGACGACGCTGGCAGCCGAACTGTCGCGCCAGCTCGCCGACGCCAGCGGCCGCCGCGTGGCCTGGGTGCCCGAGGTGCTGCGGCAGTGGTGCGCCGACGCAGGCCGCACGCCGCTGGCCCACGAGCAGGCCAGCATCCTGCGCGCCCAGCACGAACGCATCGCGGCCGCCGTCGCCACGCACGACATCGTCGTCTGCGACACCACGGCGCTGATGACCGCGGTCTACAGCCGCCTGGTCTTCGGCGACCGCAGCCTGGACGAACGCGCCGCGCTGCTGCACCGGCGCAGCGTGGCGCTGACGCTCCTGACCGCGATCGACCTGCCCTGGGTCGCCGACGGCCTGCAGCGCGACGGCCCGCAGGTGCGCGAGCCGGTGGATGCAGCGCTGCGCGAGCTGATGGGCCTGCACGGCATCGGCTTTTCTGTCATCAGCGGGCTGGGTGCGGCACGCGTGCAGCACGCGCTGGCAGCAACGCGCCCACTGCTGCAGGCCGCCCCGGCGGCAGCGCAAACCGGCCTCTTCACGAGGCTCGGCGCCGGCAGCCCGGCGGGCCGCTCCTGGGCCTGCGAGTGCTGCCTGCCCGAGCAGGAACGCGCCTGGCGGCGCCAGCGCCAGCGCGGCCTTCAGTAGATCAAGACCCCGGCGATGAGCGCCCCGCCGAGCGCCAGGTTGACGCCGACCCAGCGCCGGATGTCGGCCAGCACCAGGCCACCGGCGGGCAGGTCGGCCGCCTGCACCGCGCGGTCGAGCCGGCGGTAGAGCACGAAGCGGATGTGGCCGAAGAGGGCGATCATGAGCAGGCCCACGACCGTCATCACGAGCCAGTCCAGCGGCCAATGAAAGGTGCCGCCGGCACGTGCGGCCAGGTGTGCAGCGCCGCCGATCATCCACGCGCCGCTGACCACGATCAGCGCGATGGCCCACAGCACGGCGCGCAAGAAGCGGCCGAGCACGGCGTGCATCAGCCGCACGCGCTGCGGCGGCTCGAGCAGCGCCAGCGAAGGCCGCAGGAAGAAGTGCGCGAAGGCCATGCCGCCGACCCACAGCACGACGGCCAGCACATGCGCGGCCTTGACAGCGGCCAGCACCATCACTGCACCGCCCTTGTCGCCGGCGGCTGGTCGCGCTCTGGCGTGAACATCTCGCCCACGTCGACGGCGTCGAAGCGGTACTGCAGGCCGCAGAACTCGCAGCCCACCTCGACCTCGCCGCGCTCGGCGATGAGGCTGTCGCTCTCCTCGCGCCCCAGGCCGCGCAGCATGTTGCGCACGCGCTCGCGCGAGCAACTGCAGGCAAAGCGCGGCGTCGCGGGCTCGAACACGCGCAGCGTCTCTTCCCAGAACAGGCGGTGCAGGATCTGCTCGCTGCCCAGCGTCAGCAGCTCTTCGGACGTGAGCGTGGCGGCCAGCAGCGCGATGCGGTTGAAGGCTTCGTTGATGCCGATCTCGTCCTCGTTGCGCCGGCGCGCGCCGCCGTCGAGGTTGCCCACCCCTTCCACGGGCAGGCGCTGGATCAGCAGCCCGGCGGCGACCTCGTCGTTGGCGGCCAGCACGAGCCGGGTGTCGAGCTGCTCGGACTGCAGCATGTAGTGCTCGAGCACCTGCTGCACGCGCTGCAGCGGCTCGCGCTGGTCGCCGTGCAGCGGCACCACGCCCTGGTAGGGCTGCTGGCCCGGGAACTTGTCCTTGGGATCGAGCGTGATGGCGCAGCGGCCCTGGCCGTGCAGGTTGAGCAGTGCCTCCATGCGCGCCCCGGCGGGCACCTCGCCGACCACCGTGGCGGTGGCGCGGAAGCTCAGTTCGGGCTGTACCTCGACCACCGCCAGCCGCACCGGTCCGTCGCCAAACACCTGCAGGATCAAGGCGCCGTTGAACTTGATGTTGGCCTGCATCAGCACGCCGGCGGCAGCCATCTCGCCCAGCAGCGTGCGCACCTCGGGCGCGTGCGGGCCCACGGCCTGGCGGCGCCGCAGCACCTCCTGCCAGGAGTCGCTCAGGCGCACCAGCATGCCGCGCACCGGCAGGCCCTCGAAGATGAACTTGGTGAGCGCGCTCATCAGGCGATTTTCTTGAGCAGCAGGCGGTGCTTCTGGGCCATGTCCACGTAGTGCAGGGCGCCGAACTGGATGCGCGCGGACTGCTCGGGCGTGAGCTCGCGCACCGCCTTGGCCGGGCAGCCCAGGATCAGGCTGTTGTCGGGGAATTCCTTGCCTTGGGTGACCACGGCGCCGGCGCCGACGAGGCAGTTCCTGCCGATCTTCGCGCCATTGAGCACGATGGCCTGGATGCCGATCAGCGAGCCGTCGCCGATGGTGCAGCCATGCAGCATGACCTGGTGGCCCACCGTGACGTCGGCGCCCAGCGTGAGTGGGAAGCCCATGTCGGTGTGCAGCACGCTGCCGTCCTGGACGTTGCTGCGCGGGCCCAGCGTGATCCAGTCGTTGTCGCCGCGCAGCACGGCGCCGTACCAGACGCTGGCCCCTTCGCCCAGGCTCACGCGGCCGATGACCTGCGCGCTGTCGGCGACCCAGGCGCTGGCCGCGATGCGGGGGACGTCGTCCCCGAATTGGTAGATGGCCAAGCCGGCTCCCGAACGGGCCTCGACGAGGCCCAGGTCGATAATTCTAAGGATGGAGCTCCGTTGCGCCGCCCTGAAGGCCCTGTTGCTGGCCGAGCCTGCTGCCAAGTCAGCCGCCGCGCGCGCCCTGCACCCGGCAGCCGACGGCGTGATCGACCACGCGCTCGTGCTGCAGCCGGGCGGCCCACTGCCCGGCCGTACCGCGCGGCCGCCGCTCGTGGCCGCAGCGGCAGTCAAGCGCCGTTCACCGTTCACGCCGGCAGGCCGAGCGGCGCTGCTGCACGCGGTGGCCCACATCGAGCTCAATGCCATCAACCTGGCGCTCGACGCCGTCTGGCGCTTCCCCGCCATGCCCGGCGCCTACTACCGCGACTGGCTGCGCGTGGCCGCCGAAGAGGCGTTGCACTTCACGCTGCTGGCCGATCACCTGGCCACGCTCGGCCACGCCTATGGCGACTTCCCGGCCCACGACGGGCTGTGGTCGATGACCGAGCGCACCGCGGGCGACATCACCGCGCGCATGGCGCTGGTGCCGCGCACGCTGGAGGCGCGCGGCCTCGATGCCACGCCGCCGATGCAGGCGCGCCTGCGCCAGGCCGGCGACGAGCGCGCGGTGGCGATCCTGGACATCATCCTGCGCGACGAGATCGGCCACGTCGCCGTGGGCAACCGCTGGTACCGCTGGCTCTGCGCGCGCGACAGCCTTGATCCGGTGGCCCACTACGCCGTGCTGGCGGCGCGCCACCGCGCCCCCGTGCCGCGGCCGCCCTTCAATCACGCGGCGCGGCTGGCCGCCGGCTTCACGGCCGAGGAAATCGAGGCCCTGGGCTCGTGAAGGCGCGCCCGGGCGCCGCATTACACTGGCATTCACCTTCTCTTCATCGACTGCCATGACGCTGATTTCGACCCGCCGTTTGCTCCAGATCGCCGGCCTCGCCGCCGCCGCCGTGCTGCTCGCCGCCTGCGGCAAGAAAGAAGCCCCGCCGGCGCCCGTGGCCTCGGCCGCGGCCCCTGCAGCACCGGCTCCTGCCAGGGTCTATGTCGTGGGCACCGACGCGGCCTACGCGCCGTTCGAGAGCCAGAACGAAAAGGCCGAGATCGTCGGCTTCGACATCGAGGTCGTGCAGGCCATCGCCAAGAAGGCCGGCATCGAGGTCAAGTTCGTCAACACGCCATGGGAAGGCATCTTCAATGCGCTCGGCCAGGGCGACCGCGACATGGTGGTCTCGGCCGTCACGATCACCGCCGAGCGCAAGGGCACGATGGACTTCAGCGACCCCTACTTCGACGCCCAGCAGCTCATCGCCGTCAAGGAGACGAGCAAGGTGACGAAGTTCGCCGACCTGAAGAAGCTCAAGGTGGGCGTGCAGACCGGCACCACCGGCGACGAAGCCGTGAGCAAGATGATGGGCAAGACCAGCAGCGCGATCAAGCGCTTCGAGAGCACGCCGCTGGCGCTCAAGGAGCTGGAAGCAGGCGGCGTCGACGCGGTGGTCGCCGACAACGGTGTCGTCATCAACTACGTGGCCAACAACCCGGGCGGCAAGTTCAAGAGCATCGCCGACGCGGAGTTCGTGCCCGAGCAGTACGGCATCGCGCTGAAGAAGGGCAACACCGAGCTGCAGGCCAAGCTCAACGCCGGCCTGGCCGCCATCAAGGCCGACGGCAGCTACGACGCCATCTTCACCAAGTACTTCGGCGCCATGCCGGCCAAGGCCGCCGCGACACCGGCTGCCGCCGCCAGCAAGTAAGCCGGCGCGGCGATGGATCTTCGCTGGGAGATCCTCGCCGGCTATGGGCCGCTCTTCCTGGGCGGCCTTTTCATGACCGTGCAGCTGACGCTGGTGGCGATCGCCGCCGGACTCGTATTGGGGGTGCTGTCGGGATTGATCAGCACCTCGACCGACGCCCCGGCGCCGCGCTCGGGCGCAGCGCGCGTGCTGCTGCTGCTGGCGCGCGCGCTGACCACCGCCTACGTCACCTTTTTTCGCGGCACGCCGCTGTTCGTGCAGATCCTGCTCGTGCACTTCGCGCTCATGCCGGCGCTCATCCATCCCGATCACGGCTGGCTGCTGGCCGGTGAATCGGCGCGCACCTTCCGCCAGGAGCACGGCGCCTTCTTCTCGGGCAGCCTGGCGCTGAGCCTGAATGCCGGCGCCTACATCAGCGAGATCTTTCGCGCCGGCATCCAGAGCATCCACCGCGGCCAGACGCAGGCCGCCTACAGCGTGGGCCTGACGCACGCGCAGGCGATGCGTTATGTCGTGCTGCCCCAGGCCTTCCGGCGCATGGTGCCGGCGCTCGTCAACGAAGGCATCACGCTGATCAAGGACTCGTCGCTGGTCTCGGCCATCGGCCTAGCCGAGCTGGCCCTGGCGGCGCGCACCGTGGCCGGCGCCTACTCGCGCTACTGGGAGCCCTACCTGGCGATCTCCGCCGTCTACCTGGTGCTAACGCTGCTGCTGACCGTGCTGGCCAAGCGGCTCGAGGCCCCGGCCCACCTGCGCGGTCGGTGAAACACCGCGCACAGTGTTGCGCGGATGCCGCGTTGGCCGGCGATTCGCAGCTTTCAATCGGGCTTAAATCGGGTTTGCCCGTAGTTGGCCTATAGACTTCTTGAACCGAGCTGCCAGCCGATGGGCCCAGCAGCCACCGTTCAACTCTTTCAAGGAAGTTCATGAAGCGCACCCTCATCGTTGCAGCGATCGCCACCTTGGCCACTGGCGCCGCCCTGGCGCAAAGCAGCGTCACGATTTATGGCCGCCTGAATCTCACGCTGGAGCGCGAGAACCTCAATGGCATCAAGCTCAGCAAGATGGAGAACAACTCCTCGCGCATCGGCTTCAAGGGCAGCGAAGACCTCGGCGGCGGCTTGCGCGCCGGCTTCCAGCTCGAGCACGGCTTCAGCCCCGACACCGGCCTGCCCGCAGCTTCCTTCTGGGGCCGCCAGAGTGAAGTCAACCTGAAAGGCGGCTTCGGCGAAGTCCGTCTGGGCAACTTCATTAGCGAAGCCTACTTCGCCACGTCCGACTACATCGGCATGCACAACCACGAGACGGGCACCTCCAGCGACGCGCTGTACGCCTACATCGGGCGCAACACCAACAAGGTGGCGTACCGCACGCCCGAGTTCGTCAAGGGCCTGATCGTCGAAGGCGCCGTCAGCGCTGGCGAAGGCGCGCCGCGCATCCGCAACTACGACTTCGCCGTCAACTACGGCTCGGGCCCGCTGCACGTCGGCTTCGGCTACGAAAAGGCCGGCACCGCCACCGTCTCGGCCAAGCAGTACGCGATCAGCGGCCTGTATGAATTCGGCCCCGTGATCCTGGGCGGCATGGTCCAGCGCGACACCAATGCCTACGGCAACGGCACGCGCACCAACTTCCGCGTCTCGGCCGCCTACATCCTGGGCTCCAGCGAATTCCACGTCAACGTGGGCAAGGCCGGTGACTACAGCAAGCAGACGCAGAGCAGCGCCAAGCAGTACACGCTGGGCTACAACTACAACCTGAGCAAGCGCACCAAGGTCTACGGCTACTACACCAAGGTCGACGCCGAGCGCTTCACCGGCTACGCCGCTGACTTCAGCTCACTGGCCGTGGGCGTGCGCCACAACTTCTGATGCCCTGAGCGCTGCCTGCGGGCAGTTTCGGCAAGCAGGGCCGGTCGACAGACCGGCCCTTTTCATTCAGCCGCGCGGGTGGTGCTGCGCGTGCAGCAAGCGCAGTCGCTCGCGCGCGACGTGGGTGTAGATCGTGGTCGTGCCGATGTCGGCATGCCCCAGCAGCATCTGCACCGCACGCAAGTCGGCACCATGGTTGAGCAGGTGGGTGGCAAAGGCGTGACGCAAGGTGTGCGGCGACAGCGGCGCCGTCACGCCGCCGATGACGGCATAGCGCTTGATCAAGCGCCAGAACATCTGCCGCGTCATGCCCGCACCCAGCCGCGTGACGAAGAGCGCTTCGCTGCTGTGCGCGCCCAGGATCTCGGCGCGTGCCGCGGCCAGGTAGCGGCGCAGCCATGCATGCGCTTCTTCGCCGAAGGGCACCAGGCGCTCGCGCGCGCCCTTGCCCAGCACACGCAGCACGCCTTCGTCCAGGCCCAGGTGGACTGTCTTGGCCTGCACCAGTTCAGTCACACGCAGGCCGCTGGCGTACATCAGCTCGATCATCGTGCGGTCGCGCAGGCCCAGCGCGGTGGCCGCATCGGGCGCGCCGAGCAGGGCCTCGACCTGGGCTTCGGACAGGGTCTTGGGCACGCGCATCGGCTGCCGCGCCGATTGCAGGCGCAGGGTCGGGTCGGCGGCCACCCGCCGCTCGCGCAGCGCCCAGCGGAAGTAGCGCTTGAAGACCGTGAGCCGGCGGTTGGCGGTGGTGGCGCGGGTGGCGGCGTGGCGCTGGCTCATGAAGCCCAGCAAGTCGGCCTCGCCGCTGGCGTCGAGCGCCTTGGCGGCAGCGCCGTGCAGCCAGGCGGCGTACAGGCTCAGGTCACGCCGGTAGGCCGCCAGAGTCAGCGGCGCCAGGCCGTCCTCGATCCACAGCGCGTCGATGAAGCGGTCGATCGAGGCCTGGCTGTCAGCAGCCAGCGGATCGCTCATCCGCTGCGCGCCGTGCGGCTCATTCCAGACTCAGGCGCTGCTTGACGACAAC